>DATEID010000181.1:0-23262 GCA_035279245.1 Reyranella sp. | reverse complement strand
CAATCGCCGCCGCGCCGCGCACGGCGTCGCCCGACAGCATGATGGCCGAATTGCCGGCCTCCGCATCGAAGTCGCCACGTATCCGATGGAATTCCGGAACAGGCACCATGAGGTTGTCTTTGTGTGCAGGATCGACGGAGGCCGACCGTTCCTGCGCATCGTAGGCATGGCGTGCCAGATAGCTGTCGAGGAAGGACGGGGCAATCATGCTGCCCAGGATGGTCTTGACGGTGCTGGCGCCCAGCCATACCTCGCGGCGAGGATGCAGCGCTGCATCGACGATGGCTCTGGCGGCGACTTCCGGTTGGATGACTGGTGGCACCGGCCGCGCCTCGCGCGGCATATGCGTGCGCGCCCAGTCGAACTGTGGGGTGTTGACCGCGGGAAGCTGAACCATCGTGAGCTTGATGCCGCTGCCCTCGTGAAGGAGCTCGGTCCGCAGGGAATCGGTGAACCCGCGTATCGCGTGCTTGGCGCCGCAATAGGCGGACTGAAGCGGAATGCCGCGATAGGCTAGGGAAGAGCCGACCTGGACGATCACGCCGGAATTGCGCGACTTCATCCGCGTCAGGGCGGCCTTGGTGCCGTAGACGAAGCCGAGATAGGTGACATCCGTCACCCGTTTGAATTCTTCCGCCGGCATCTGCGCAAACGGCGAGAAGACGGTGACCATGGCGCAGTTCACCCAGATGTCCATCGGGCCGAGACCGTCCTCGATGTGCCCTGCTGCGGCGTCGAGCGCGGCCGCGTCGGCGACATCGCATGGCGCTGCGACCGCGCGCGAACCGTCGGCCTCCAGGTGGGATTTCAGGTCCTCCAAGGACGCTTCATCCCTCGCGACAAGTCCGACCGCGGCGCCTTCACGGGCGCATTGCAACGCTGTCGCTCGTCCGACGCCGGCCGACGCGCCAGTCACAATGACGACTTTTCCTGCGAGACGTCTGGCTTTCATTTCGACTCTCCGCCGCAACATCAATCATTCAAAGGCGTAGGCCTCCGACGGTTCCTCGAGCATCATTCGTCCGGACGGTGCTTGGGACGCTTATGCGCCGGCCCTTCGGCAGCCTGCAGGTTGAAGGCCGTGTCGACCAGGGTGAGATGAGAAAGGGTTTGCGGGAAGTTGCCCAGCAGGCAGCTGCCGGGAAGATCGTACTCCTCCGCCAGCAGCCCGACGTCGTTGCGCAGATCGAGCAACCGTTCAAACAGCCGTTGAGCCTCCTCGACCCGGCCCTGCAGGACCAGGTTGTCCGCCATCCAGAAGCTGCAGGCGAGAAAGGCGCCTTCGCCTTCGGGCAGCGCATCCTCCGCCTCGCGAGTGTCGTAGCGATGCACGAGGCCGCCGCGCGTCAATCTTTTGGCGATCGCATCGACAGTTCCCACGACGCGGGGGTCGTTGGCGGGCAGGAAGCCGACGAGGGGAATGAGAAGACATGAGGCATCGAGATCGCCGGAGCCGTAGGCCTGCACGAAGCTGCCCAGCTTGCGGTCGAAGCCGTGCGTGCAGATGTCCTCGTGAAGCCGCGACCGTAGCCCGCGCCAGCGGTCGACCGGTCCGTCGAGGCCGAAATCGTCGACCGCCGACACGGCGCGATCGTAGGCCACCCAGCACATCACCTTGGAGTAGGTGAAGTGCTGCGCCGGACCGCGGAACTCCCAGATGCTTTTGTCCGCGCGGTCGATCAGTGTCTCGAGATGGTCCAGCAGGGCCTTCTGAAAGGGCCACGCTCTCTCGTCGGGAACCAGTCCATTGCGGCGCGCATGATGAAAGGCATCCATCACTTCGCCGTAGACGTCGAGTTGAAGCTGTACGAACGAATCGTTGCCGACGCGGACGGGCCGCGCCTTGTTGAAGCCGCCGAGCCAAGGCACCTTCCACTGATCGAGACGATGGCCGCCATCGATACGATAGATGGGCTGGAGTTGGGACGGTGCGCCGGCTACCGCGCGTTCGACCCAGGCCTGCCACTCTTTTGCCTCGGTTTGGTATCCCGCCTCCATGAGCGAGAGCAAGGCGAGGGTGGCATCGCGCAGCCAGCAATATCGGTAGTCCCAGTTGCGGATTCCCTTTTCCCTTTCGGGAAGGGAGGTGGTGGGGGCAGCGATGATGCCGCCGGTCGGCCGATAGGTGAGCGCCTTGATGGTCAGAAGCGATCGCACCACCGCCTTGCGGTAAGGTCCGCGATACGTGCACTGGTCGGCCCATTGGCGCCAGTAGCGCTCGGTGCCGCGCATTGCCTTTTCGACGTCGATGCCCTTGGGCATGCCTCGATGCGCACTTCCGTACGCAAGCTCGAAGGTCTGCCGTTGCCCGGCTTCGATCTCGAAGTCGGCGACGGTCGTGAGCCCTTCACCGTGATGGGCGACCGGCGTGCGCAGAACCACGAGATCTGAGCCCGCCATTGCAACGAGCTCGTGGTTGGCCCGGCTGACCCAGGGGATAAGGCGGCCATACTCGAATCGGATGATGAGCTCCATCCTCATGGCGACGCACCCTTGCAGGCCTGTGACCATGCGCACCACGGTCACCGCTTCGCTCCCCACAGGCATGAAGTCGGTCAGCCGGCAGCGGCCGCCATCGGTCTCGAACTCCGTCTCGAGAATCAGCGTGTTCCCTCGATATCGCCGATGCGTACGCACCTGTCGGCCAGCGGGGGCAATCCGCCAGCGGCCATTCCCCGGGTCGCCGACAAGAGCGGCGAAGCAGGCCGGGCTGTCGAAGCGCGGGGGGCAGAACCAGTCGATCGATCCGTCGAGGCCGACCAGCGCCACCGTCCGGCCATCTCCGATCAGCCCATAGTCGCCGATCCGCTTGGCCATGGCGGCCGTCCGGGTCAGCCGCCGTCGAGCATTCCGTCGGCCTGCAGCCCCAACCGCAGAACCTCCGACAGATGCAGCGCTTGGCGATGGGCCGTCTGGGAGATCTGCTCCCTGCAACTGAAGCCGTCAGCGATAAGAAGCGTATCGGGCGCGGCCTTGCGCACTTCCGGCAGCAGACGTCTCTCCGCGCAGCGGATCGAAATGTCGTAGTGCTCCTTTTCGAAGCCGAACGGGCCTGCCATGCCGCAACAGCCCGCCTTTGCATCCTCGAATTCGAGGCCGATCTTGGCGAGGAGCTCGTTCTCGGCGTCCTTGCCCATGATCGCGTGATGATTGCAATGGAAATGGACGAGCGCCCTGCGCGCAAGGCGCGGCGGCTCGTAGCCCTTCTCGATCAGGAACTCGCTGAGCATGTAGGTCTGGCGCGAGAGGCGTCGCGCATCCTCGTCGTCGGGAAAGAGATTGACGAGCTCGTCGCGAAAGGCGGCGACACAAGCCGGCTCGACCCCGATCAGCGGCGTGCCGGCGCGAATATCCGACCGAAGGGTCTCCAGGACTTGCCGCCATAGTCGTTTGGCGGTTTTGAGCATGCCCGTCGCGTAGAGCGGCCGTCCGCAGCAAAGCGGCCTCGAGGGCATGTCGACCTGGTAACCAGCGGCTTCCAGGACTTCGACCGCGGCCTTGCCCGGCTCAGGCGTGAGATAGTTCGTGAAGGTGTCCGGCCACAACAGCACGCGTCCCCTGCCTTGCGCGCCGACAGCGCCGCCACGTGACGCCTGGCCCTCCCGAGCAGGTGCCCTGCGATCACGATGCCATCTCTTGAGCGTGGTGGTCGAGAATGACGGAAGAGTGCGTTGTGGTGCAATGGCACCGAGTGACTTCAAGAGCCCGGCAAAAGGTTCGGCATGGGTGATCAGATTGGCAATGCCGGGGACATGGCTTGCAGCACGCGCCCACCAGTAGATCAGCCCCATGGAGTACATATGCAGGGGTCGGATCCGGCCCTCGTAATAGTGCGACATGAACTCCGCCTTGTAGGTCGCCATGTCGACATTGACCGGGCAGTCGCGCTTGCAGCCTTTGCAGGAGAGGCAGAGATCGAGCGCCTCGCGTACGCCGTCGCTCTTCCAGCCTTCCGTGAGGATGCCGCCATGCATCATCTCGAAAAGGCTGCGTGCGCGTCCCCGCGTCGTGTCCTTCTCGTCATGGGTGACCATGAAACTCGGGCACATGACCTGGCCGTCGTGCTTGCGGCACTGTCCGACGCCGACGCAGCGCAGCAAGGCCCGAGGGAAACTTCCCTGGTCGTCGGGAAAGCCGAAATGGGTCTCGAGCTGCGGTGGCTTGTAGGCCGGACCGACTCGAAGATTCGAGGTGATGGGATAGGGATCGACGATTTTGCCGGGATTCATCTTGCCTTCCGGATCCCAGATCGCCTTGAACTCGCGAAACGCCTGCACCAGCTCCTCGCCGTAGAGCTTTGGCAGCAATGCCGCCCGGGCCTGTCCGTCGCCATGTTCGCCCGAGAAGGATCCTCCATACTTGACGACCAGATCGGCCGCGTCGTCCAGGAACTTGCGCCAGGCTTTCACGCCGTGCTCGCTGCGAATGTCGAAGTTGATGCGACAATGAATGCAGCCTTGCCCGTAGTGACCGTAAAGGGCGGCCTCGTAGCCGTAGCGGTGGAAGAGGGAACGCAGGTCTCGCAGGTAACGGCCGACATTCTCGGGAGCGACCGCGGAGTCTTCCCAACCCGGCCAGGTTTCGCCTCGGCCTGGGACGAATGCGGTCGCGCCGAGGCCGGCTTCCCTCAGCTTCCAGATCTTCTCCTGCTCTTCGGGGCTGGTGAACAGGCGCATCGCCGGGGTATCGGACTTGTCGCCGACGGCGTCCATCAATGCCCGTGCCTGTGCGACGGCTTCCTCCTCGGTATCGCCACCGTATTCCACCAACAGCCACCCCTGTCCTTCGGGAAGGAGCTTGAGATCCTGCTCGTCCATGTGCTTGCGATGCATGTTCTCGATCAAGCGGCTGTCGAGCGCCTCGAGACCGACGGGGCCACTTTGACGGACCTCCGGCACATGATCGCCGGTCGTGTAGATATCGGGATAGCCGAGCACGAGAAGGGCGCGCTTCGGCGGGTTCGGTACGAGACCGACATCGGCCTCCAGGACCGCCACGCAAGTGCCTTCGGTCCCCACAAGCGCGCGCGCCACGTTGAAGTCGTGCTCCGGCAGCAATTCCGGCAGGTTGTAGCCGGATACGCGGCGGGGAATGCGCGGATAGCGCTGGCGGATGAGATCGCCATACCTGTCCCGCAGCGCCTTGAGCTTCGCGTAGATGTCGCCTCTCCGGCCGCCCTGCGCAATGATCTGGGCCAGCTCCTGCTCGGATGTCTTGCCGACCCGCATCCTGAGGCCGTCATAGGTGACGATCTCCATCGAATGGACATTGTCCTCCGTCCGACCGGAGCCCGCACCCATCTTCGCCGCCAATACGGAATGAACGCCGCACGAGTTGTTGCCGATCATGCCGCCGATGGTCGCCCAGTTGTGGGTCGAGGTGTCGAAGGCGATCGTCAACCCGTGCTTCTCCGCTTCGCGGCGGGCATCCTCGAAGATCACGCCGGGCTGCACACGGGCGGACTTTGCCTGTGTATCGATGCCGACGATACGATTGAGATACTTCGAATAGTCGAGGATGACCGCGACATTGCAGGTCTCGCCCGACAGGCTGGTGCCGCACCCACGCGACAGCACGGGCGCCCCGTGCTTACGACACAGTGCCATGGCCGTCACGACATCCTCCGCGTCGCGCGGGATCACGACACCGACAGGAACTTGGCGGTAGTTGGAAGCGTCGGTCGCATACAGCGCCCTGTCCTCGGTGCCGAACCGCACTTCGCCTCGCACGGCGCCACGCAGGTCGCGAGCCAGCGCGTGGGCGTCCGCATCGGAGAAATGAGGCGCTTCGCGACGGACGTAATTCACCTTCGTCTCCTGTTTTTCTGGCGATGCTCAAACGGCGAAGCGCCTGGCTTCGCCTTCGTTCAGCCTCAGGCCCAGACCCGGTCTGTCTAGGTCGGGCTTCAGGCAGCCGTTGACGGGATCGAGCGCGCCCTCGAAAAGCTGGTGCTCGATGCGCACATGATCGTGGAAGTACTCGACGTGCCGAGCCATCGGCAGGGCGCAGCAGATATGCGCATGCAGCGAGGGCGCACAGTGCGCCGACAGAGGGATGCCGTAGGACTGGCACAGCAGCCCGGCCTGCAGCGCGCCTGAAACGCCACCGCAGCGCGTGCCGTCGACCTGCAGCACGTCCACGGCCCCTGCTTGGAGCATGTGCCGGAAATAGTAGGGATCGTAGCCATACTCACCGGCAGCGATGTCCATGCCGACAGGCCCTCGATTGCGCATCAGGCGCAACCCTTCGAGATCGTCGGACGACACTGGCTCCTCGAACCAGGAGACGTCTTCAGCAGCGAACGTTTCGGCCAACGCCAACGCCTGTTTGCGCGAATAGGCGCCATTGGCATCGACAAAAAGCTTGGTGTCGGGACCGATTGCTTCGCGGGCAAGCCGGACGCGCTCGGGGTCGTCGGCCGGATGACTGCCGACCTTCATCTTGACCTGGCCGAAGCCCTGGCGACTCCAGTCGGCAAGCTGAGCCTGCAGCCGTTCTGCCGAATAGGACGTGAAGCCGCCGCTGCCGTAGAGCGGGATCTGCTCGCGGACCGCTCCAAGGAGTCGGCAAAGTGACAAGCCGAGAAGGCGAGCCTTCAAGTCCCACAGCGCCGTGTCCACTGCCGAGATCGCCATGGCGCCAATGCCGCGGCGACCCTCGTTGCGGATGGCGCGGATCATCGCTTCGGTTGCTCCTGCCACGTTCATGGCATCGCGGCCCTGCACCACCTCGGCCAGAAGACTCTCGATCAGCTTGGCTGCCGAAGCGTGACAGTAGCTATAGCCGAGGCCGGATTCGCCTGCGCCCTGTGCTTGCACGACAACAAGCTCGGTTGACTGCCAGGACAACGTGCCGTCTGCTTCCGGTCCGTCGGTCGGAATCTTGTAGGCGCCGGCCTCGATGTGCTCCACCTTTACGATCCTCATCGTTGCCGCCGCTAGTGCGCCATGAGTCCCTGGGCGGCCTGCTTGAAGGATTGCCAGACGATTTCAGCGGCATCGGGGTCGCCCTTGATGACGGCTTCGGCGTACTTCTTCGCCTGCTCGAACTTGATGTGTGGCGGCAGGGGCGGCACCCGGGGATCGGTCAGCGCGTCGATGACGCACGGCCGGTCGGTCTGGAAGGCCTGCTCCCAAGCGGGACCGATCTCATCGGGCTTCTCGACACGGATGCCACGCAGGCCAAGTGATTCGGCATAGCGGGCATAGTCGAAAGCCTGAACGTCCTGCGACGCTGCGTATTTGGGATCGCCGGAAAGCACGCGCTGCTCCCAGGTGACCTGGTTGAGGTCTCCGTTGTTCAGGACGAGGATCACAAGGCGCGGATCGCGCCAACGCTGCCAATACTTTGCGACGGTGACGAGGGTGGCGTTGCCCAGCATTTGCATCGCGCCATCGCCTATCAGTCCGATCGCGACACGCTCCGGGTAGGCGAATTTGGCCGCGAGTGCATAAGGGACACCCGGACACATGGTGGCGAGACCTCCGGAGAGCGAGGCTTTCATGCCACGCCGGATCTTGAGATCACGGGCAAACCAGTTCGCCACGCTGCCCGAGTCGGCCGCGATGATGCAGTTGTCCGGCAGACGGGGGGACAATTCCCAGATGACACGCTGGGGATTGATGGGGTCGGCGGTGCTCATGGCGCGCTCTTCCATTACCGTCCACCACTTGCGCACGTTGTCTTCGATGGCGTCGCGCCAGCCCCGATCCTCCTTACGCTTCAGATGTGGCATCAATGCCCTGAGCGTCGCCGCACTGTCGCCGACGAGGTTGACCTCCATCGGATAGCGAATGCTCAGCATGCGACCGTCGATGTCGATCTGGACGCCGCGGGCTTGGCCCTCCTTCGGCAGGAATTCGGAATAGGGGAAGCTCGAACCGACCATCAGGAAGGTGTCGCATTCGGCCATCATCTCCCAGCTCGGACGCGTCCCCAGAAGGCCGATCGAGCCGGTGACGAAAGGCAGGTCGTCCGGCAGAGCCGCCCTGCCCAGGAGCGCCTTGGCGACGCCCGCTCCCAGCATATCGGCGGTCTGGATGACTTCGTCGGTTGCCCTCAGGGCGCCGGCTCCGGCGAGGATGGCCACCCGCTTGCCGCCATTCAGGATCTCGGCCGCTTTCCGAAGATCGTCAGCGGTCGGCACCACTGCCGGAGCCGAATAGCCGATGCCGGAGAAGACCGAGCCATGCACGCGCGGTGGCGACGCTTCGGCCGGCGCCTCCTGGATGTCCGCGGGCACGATCACGCAGGTCACCGTACGTTCGCATAGGGCGATGCGAACTGCGCGGTCGATCAGGTGCCGCATCTGCGCCGGAGACGAGCACATATGGACGTACTCGCTCGCCACATCCTTGAACAGCGACTGCAGATCGACTTCCTGCTGGAAGTCACCGCCAAGGCCCATGCGCTTCTGCTGACCGACGATCGCTACCACCGGCGCATGATCCTTCTTGGCGTCGTATAGGCCATTCAGCAGGTGGATCGCGCCAGGCCCCGAGGTCGCCAGGCATATGCCGGCCTCGCCCGTCCATTTGGCATGTGCGCAAGCGGCGAAAGCGGCGATTTCCTCGTGAGCTGTCTGGATGAACTCGAATTTGTCGCCTGCGCGGCCGAGAGCGCCGAGGATTCCATTGATGCCGTCGCCGGGATAACCGAACACCCGCTTGACCCCCCAACCTGCGAGCCTTTCCAGCATGAAGTCGGCTACGGTCGTCGCCATGTGATCCTCCAATCTCCCTTGCATGGCCAGGCATCGCGAGTAGACGCCGACGTCAATGCTTCGGTGCGTTGCCGTGCTTTGCAAAAGCGGATGTAGAAGTAACTGCGATCGCACTAGCCTGTTGCGACTGCGGGAGAAAATCGTTTGCGCGGCAGGGCGCCGCAGGTTCGACACCCCGGCATAGTTGGGGCCTGAAGCTGCGTGCGACTTCGCACAATGGCGGATCGAAGGTTTACGGAGCAGCGTTTCCACAACCGGAACCGATCAACGGATTGTCCGTTCCACCTCTGGCGTGTCGGCTCAGGCCATTGGTTGGCCAAGGCCGACCAGCCGGATCCGGAATTGATGTGCTCGCGCTGCTCTCCTTCCTATGGTTGGCGGTCGCCGTCTGGCTCGGGCTTCGGGCGTGGCGCCAAAGGCGAGCGCTGGGGTCCCTCGCGATCTCCGAAGCGCCCAGCAGCAATACGCCTCCGATCTCGGTGATCATTCCCGCAAGAAACGAAGAGCAAAACATCGCACAATGCTTGCGTTCCATCACCTCGCAGCGCCTGCCGGACGGAGTGCTCGAAGTCGTCGTCGTGGACGATGTATCGAGCGACCGCACCGCAGAGCTCGCCGCCGAGGCCGCGGCGGCTTGGCCGGCGATCAGAGTCTTACGTAACGAGAAGCTGCCGGCCGGCTGGAAGGGGAAGCCTCACGCTTGCTGGCGGGGCGCCGTCGCGAGCGACCGGCGGTCCGAGTGGCTCTGCTTTCTCGACGCCGACGTGCGCCTGGATCCGGCGCTTCTTGCAAGCGCAATAGCGAAGGCGATCGGGGAGAGAATCGATCTGCTTTCCCTGGCGCCGCGGCACGAGCTGCGGAGTGCCGCCGAACGCCTCATCCTCCCGTGCGGTCACTACCTGCTCGCCTTTGCGCAGGATTTGTCGCGGATGCAGTCATCGCAGGCGCGAGAGGCCTTGGCGACCGGGCAATTCATGCTGTTTCGGCGAGAAGTTTACGGCGCCATCGGCGGCCATCGGGCGGTTCGCTCGGCCATTTGCGAAGACCTGGCACTGGCGTGCCTTGCCAAACGTCACGGCTTTCGTGTCTTGCTGCTGTCGGGCGATGGACTACTCACCGCGCGCATGTACACAGGCTGGCGAACACTTTGGCCGGGATTCGCCAAGAACCTCACCGAAACGTTCGGCGGCGTGTCCAAGACTGCCGCGCTTGCGACGGCTGCTCTCGTCTTGCCGTGGGTCGTCTTTTTGCCCGCGATCGATGGGACGGCTTGTGCCAATGGCGTGAACAGTGGTTGCTGGGCCATCGCGCCTGCCCTTGTGGCGTCCTGTGCCGCCATTGCCTTCCACATTGCCGGCGCAGTTCATTTCGGCATCCCTGTTTTCTACGGCTTTCTGTTTCCAATCGGCTATTCGGTGGGAGCACTGATCGCCCTCGACAGCGTCAGGTGGCGACTGACGGGCCGTACTCACTGGAAGGGGCGGACCTATTCGTGAAGGAAGGCGAATCCCGACCAGATCCTCCGTCTTCGGGGGCGCGCGTTGCTTTCGTACCGACGATCGCGACGTTTGCGGTGATCGGCGCGCTGGCGCTGTTTTTGTATCTGGTCCGGCACATCCTGCTTCCGTTCGTGATCGGAGCGATCGTCGCATATCTGCTGACGCCGGCGGTCGACTGGCTGACCAGACAGACGCACATGCCGCGTTCCTTCTGGACGGTCGCTGTTCTCGGCGTGCTCGCCGCTGCGGTGGGGCTGTTCGGCTTCCTTGCCGGAAGCGCTCTCGTCCATCAGGTCACATATGTCGCGGCCGACCTGCACGGTGCCCTATCCCGGCTCGCCCGCGAGTTCATGGGAAACGGTTCGTTCACCGTGGCAGGTCAAGCCGTCAATGCCGAGCGCGTCGCCGATCACATCCTGGGCGGTTTGCGCGATTTGGTCGGACG
Source organism: Reyranella sp. (assembly GCA_035279245.1). GTDB lineage: Bacteria > Pseudomonadota > Alphaproteobacteria > Reyranellales > Reyranellaceae > Reyranella. The sequence goes on along the minus strand of DATEID010000181.1, from coordinate 12,596 downwards.
CGACCAGCAGATCCTGACGGCGGCGACGGTCGGCTTTGCCAGCTTGTTCGGCTTCATCCTCACCTGGGTGATCACCGGTTATCTGCTGGGCGACGTGCGACCGCTTCGCCACGACCTGATCTGGCTGGTCACGCCTCGCTACAGGGCGTTCGCCGAGCACGTCTGGGTCGAACTCGATCCAATTCTGCGGCGCTATTTCGTCGGCGTGGCCCTGATCGTCCTCTATGCCGCGAGCGTTGCCTATGTCGGCCTTGGCCTGATTCTCGGCATCCATCACGCGATCTTCCTCGCGCTTCTCACCGGCATCCTGGAGACCGTCCCGCTCGTCGGACCCGCTGCTTCGGCAATCGTGGCCGGATTGGTCGCCGTCCAGCAATCGACGAATTCCTGGGGGATCGTGGCGTACGTGATCTACGCGGCGGCGCTGCGTATTTCCATCGACCAGTTTTTCGGGCCGATCGTTCTGGGGAAGGCTGCCCGCATAAGGCCCGTCGTCGTCATCTTCTGCTTTCTGACGGGCGGCCTCCTCTTCGGAGTGGTGGGGATCATGCTGGCTGTGCCGGTCGCCTTGGCCATCAGAACGACGTTGGCGGTCCTCTACCAGGAGGGCGACACCAAGCGGCCTTAGCAGGCGAGGAGGAGTTGCATGTCTCTTCGACGCACGCTGTTCGAACGCTTCCGCAATCAGGGATCGCTGCGTGATCTCCCGTTGCGAATCGTCCTATGGGACGGTGAATCCTTCGACTTCGCTCCGCATCCGACCGTCACGCTGGCGATACAGTCTCGGACGGTCATGCGTTCCTTAATCGCCGGTCGTATCGACAAGCTCGGTGATGCTTATGTTACCGGCGAGCTGACGGTCGATGGGCAGACTCGCGACATTCTGCAAGTCGGCATGCTGCTCGCGGAGCGTCTGGGCCGTCTCTCGCGTTGGGCCGCGCCTATCCGGCTGCTTGGCTGGCGCCGCTTCCGTCATTCGCGCAAGAACGATGCAGCCGCCATTTCCTACCACTATGACGTGTCCAACGACTTCTATCGCCTCTGGCTCGATGAGCAAATGGTCTACTCCTGCGGCTATTTCCAGACGGGCCTGGAGACGATCGACCAGGCGCAGGAGCAGAAGATCGATCATATTTGCCGCAAGCTCCGCCTGACCGCCGGGGAACGATTGCTCGACATCGGATGCGGCTGGGGAGCGCTGCTTCGGCGGGCGGCATGCGAACACGGTGTGACGGCCGTCGGCATCACCAACAGCATGGCCCAATGCCGCTATGCGCAGGACCTGATCGTGAGCGACGGTCTGCAACAGGCGGTCGAGATCAGACACGAGGACTATCGCGATCTGTCCGCACCGGCAGGTTTCGACAAGATCGTTTCGGTCGGCATGTACGAGCATGTCGGGCTGGCCAATCTTCCTGACTATTTCCGCAGGGTCGCCCATCTGCTCAAGCCCGGTGGCATATTCCTCAACCACGGAATCGTGACGACCGATCCGGAAGGGCGGTCCCAAGGTCCTCCCGGGGGAGAATTCATCGATCGGTACGTCTTTCCCGGCGGCGAATTGCCGAATCTGCCGCACGCCTTGCGGGAGATCATGCGCAGCGGATTGGAGCCGGTCGACGTGGAGGATCTTCGACCGCACTATGCCCGGACGCTCCTGCTGTGGAGCCGGCGCCTGGAGGCCAGGTCGCGGGAGGCGATCGAGGTTGCCGGCCCCGAACGCTACCGCATTTGGCGCATGTATCTTGCGGCCATGGGTCACGCCTTCGACCAGGGCTGGCTTTCGGTTGCGCAGATCGTCGCCTACAAACCCTCGGAAGGCCGACCGGCCCGCCGGCCTTGGTCCCGGCATTACCAATATGAGGAGCAGGGCACGCCGTCCCTCCTTGCCGGTGCCCTCGACTGGAGGGCGGACTGACGCACGGCGACAGTCGGCCGGAACGCAACCCTGCTCGATCGCGTTCCCCATGCATCTGTCATTGCTGGAGGGCGGTTCTCACCCGCAGGGTGCCGTGGAAAGCCACAGGACACAAAGGCGATGGCTGGCCAAAGCCATCTTTGCGCTGGATGGCTGGCTGTGCCGCCGGCAAGGCATCTTCGAATATGCGGTGGAGTCGAGCTGCATTTTCCGCCTCCAGCAAGCAGTCGCCTGCGAGACGATCGCCTTGTCCGATGGCACCAAGGTCCAAACCGGCGATGCCGTTCTGGCGCTGCACATCTGGAGCGAGCACATGCCGACCATCGGCCCGAGTGGCACCACCGTTGCTTGGGCGCGCGAGGTCAGGGCTGCAGTCGATCGATCGCTGGCGCTGCTGGCGACCTATCTCGCGAGATGTCGCGACTACGACCGTATCGTTGCGATCCGGGCTGACATTGCGCTCGGATCGGCCGAACGCGCGCAGCAAATCGCCCGGATTGCCCGTCGCTTCGGCTTCGAGCCGGTTTCCGTGAACGAGAAGCGAGACGGCTTTTTCCATCACGCCGGAGAAAGCATCCTGCTGTTTCTGCTGGTCGCGGCGTCCAACCCTCTTGCCGCTCGGGCCACTGCGCTGCGGCGTGAACACGTCCTTACGTACCTTTCGCGCGAGTGCCTCGAACAGCGCTATCGACGTGATGGACGGGCCGGTGATGAAGGCCAGACGTGCGAGCTGTCCCATGCTGCCTTCTAGCGACCTGCTGCGGATGGCTGCTGACGGCTGCGCCACCTTGGCGGTGCTCGGCTGCATCTATCTGGTCGCGGCCTGCATTTTGGTCCGGCGTTATGCGTCTCGCCGACCACACGTCGCGTCCGAAGCGCCGCCCGTGACTGTCCTCGTCCCTCTTTGTGGACGTGAACCGGGGCTGGAATCGCGATTGAGTGCGCTTCGTCAGCAACGCTACCCGGGACCAGTACAGATTGTGTGCGGCGTGCTCGATCCGGCCGATCCGGCCGTTGCCGCGGCAAAGGCAGTGGCCGCACAGCCCTTGGGGCACAAGATCAGCGTGTATATCGACCCACGGGTCAGCGGCCGCAATCTCAAGATCTCGAACCTCATCAACATGACCGCATATGCTCGACATGATGTGCTGGTGATGATCGACAGCGACATCGTGGTCGATGGCGACTACCTGCGATCCGTCGTTGGCGAACTGCAGCAGGATGGTGTCGGCGCGGCGACCTGTCTGTACGGCGGCGTCTCGGTGCGAGGGCTTTGGGGGCGGCTCGGCGCCATGAAGGTCAGTCTTTACTTTCTACCCGGTGCGGTCGTTGGCCTGAGCCTGGGATTGGCGCATCCATGCTGCGGCGCGACCATTGCAATGTCGCGTGACACACTGCGGCGGATCGGAGGTTTGACGCCATTTGTCGACCAGGTGTGCGATGACTATGCGATCGGCGAGGCGATTCGCGAGCTCGGCAAGCAGGTGGCGATACCGGGGTTTGCCTTGGGTCACGTACAGTCCGAGGTCGACTTCGCCAGCTTTCTGGGCCGGCAGCTCCGCTTCACACGAACGATCAAGAGCATCGACTGGATAGGCTATGCCGGAGGCATCATAACCCATCCGTTCCCGCTGGCCCTGATAGCCGGTCTGTGCGGCGGCGGTACCTTCGCCTGGGCCATCGCAGCCATCGCACTTTCCTGCAGGGCCGTTCTCGCACGGATCGTCACGAAGTCATTCCGCGTCGAGAGGCCTTCCTACCTGCTTCTTCCGGTTCTCGAATGTCTGGCCTTTGCAATCTACGCGGCGAGCTTCCTCAGCGCGAATGTGGTGTGGCGCGGGCAGCGCTATCGCATTTCTGCGAGCCGGGGTCTGCTTCCTCGCGCTGATTGAGTAGCTCGCGGGGGCCCCGCGTTGAACTGGACATGTGCGAATGTGAGCGGGGATTGGAGCAGGACTCTGAGCGTGGTTGTCGTCACTGCCGACGATTTCGGCCTGTCGAAAGAGGTGAACGAAGCCGTCGAAGAGGCGCACCGTAAGGGTGTCCTGACTGCCGCGAGCTTGATGGTGGCCGGACCGGCAGCAAGGCACGCCCTGACCATTGTCGGGCGGCTTCCGGCGCTTCGGCTCGGGATGCACCTTGTTCTGGCGGAGGGGTTACCGGCGCTGCCGGCGGACCAGATACCAAGCTTGGTGACGAGAGAGGGGCGGTTGCGCTGCGGCATGGCCGCTCTCGCATTCGACCTGACCTTGCGTCCGTCGGTGCGCCACCAGATACGCAGGGAGATGTCGGCACAGTTCATGGCATTCGGCAAGACCGGAAGGCCGCTGGACCACGTGAATGCGCACAAGCACTTCCACCTGCATCCACTCGTGGCTCTAGATCTCTTTCAGATCGGTGCACGGTTCGGCATGAAAGCAATTCGTTGCCCGCTCGAACCGAGAGTCACGTTGGCACGAGCCGAGGATATGGCCAGCTTGCCTGCTCCATCGCTGGTTGCTCCGTGGGCGCGACTTGTCAGGGCGGCTGCCAGACGAAGAGGGATAAGGACCGCAGATGCGGTTTTCGGCTTGCGCTGGTCCGGCCAGATGGGAGCCCGCCGCCTTCGCGGCCTCTTCCGAAATCTCCCTGAGGGCCTCGTTGAGATCTACACGCATCCTGCCGTGTCCAACGACTTTGCCGGACATGCAGTGGGCTACCGTTATACGGATGAGCTGGCAGGCCTGGTGGATCCAGAAGTGATGGCGGCCGCCAGAAGTTCGGGACATCGCTTGGCGGGTTACGCGGATGCGGTCTGACGTCCTCGTCCTCTTTCCGAACGTGCAAGGCATCGACAACACATAGCGCGGGCGCCGACCATCAGGCTAATCTCTCCAGGCGCCAAGCCCTGTTCCGAGAGACCTGAATGTAATGACCGAAGACAGCAGCACCTTCTGGAAGAAGTCCCGCGTGGAGCTCCGGGCGGCGGGATTCGATCCGGACCGCGCCGCCCAGGCGAATGCCGTGGTGACGATTGCCAGCGCCTATACCAATGCCCATCGGTGCAACAACCGGGTCCGCACCATCACCGATCTGCTGGTCGAGCTTATTGCCGAGCGCGGCGGGCAGGGCCTGATCGTGGGCGCTCCGGCCGTGTCCGACGCGCTGACCCAAGGGACGCCCACGGCCGGCTACAGTCTCGTATCCCGCGACGTCGCTGCCGACTGCTTCGAGATCGGGCACCGTGCCCACCACGGCGATGCGATGATCGTAATTTCGGGCTGCGACAAGACTGGCGCCGCCGCCTTGATGCCGCTCGCGCGCACCAACGCCTTCGGGTTGGTGCTGTATCCGGGCACCAGCTCGCCGGGCAGCGTGACGTTCGGTCCATGGGCGAGCAAAGGGACGAACCTCACGATCATGGACTATGCCGAGGGACGGGCGGCGGCCGAAGCCGGCCGGATCTCGACGACGGAGCTGCTGGAGCTCGAGCGCAACGTGATGCCGGGAAGCGGCACCTGCGGGGCGATGTTCACGGCCAACACCATGAGCACGACCGCCGAGGCGATCGGCATGATGCTGCCGCGCGGCGCATCGCATCCGGCCGACTACGATGCGCGCAGCGACATTCATGAAGATGTCAGGGCGCAGGCGCATGCCAGCGTCAATGCGCTTTATCGGCTGATTGCCTCTGGCATCCGCCCGCGTGACATCATGACCGAGCGTGCATTCGAGAATGCCATCGCCACGGTCTATGCGATGGGCGGCTCGACCAACATGTACCTGCATCTGCTGGCGGTTGCGCGGGAGGCCCAGGTACCGATCACGATCGAGCGGATCCAGCAGGTCGGCGAGCGCATGCCGTTGATCGCGAGCCTGCAGCCGCACGGTCCCTATGCCATGACGAGCCTGCATGCGATCGGCGGTGTGCCGGTCGTGATGAAGGAGCTGTTGCGAAACGGCTTGCTGCACGGCGACGTGATGACTGTGACGGGCAAGACGCTGGCGGAGAACCTCGCGACCGTGCCGACACTGGAAGAGATCGGCCGCCAGGACATCGTCTTTCCGGTATCGCGACCCCTTGCACCGCCCAACAACCATATCAGCGTGCTGAAGGGCAATCTCGCGCCGGAAAGCTGCCTGTTGAAGCTGTCCGGCAAGACCCTGGAGAAGGGCCAGTTCCGAGGGACGGCGCGGGTGTTCGAGTCGGAAGCGGACGCCATGAAGGCGATCCGTGAGGGCGAGATCGTGCCCGGCAATGTCGTCGTGGTTCGCAATGTCGGCCCGGTTGGCGGACCCGGCATGCCGGAAATGGTGATGCTCACCATCCAGCTGCAGGGCCGCGGCCTCGGCGAGGACGTCGCCCTGATCACCGACGGTCGCTTTTCCGGCGTGTCGCACGGCATCCTGATCGGGCACATCTCGCCGGAAGCGGCGCGCGGCGGACCGATCGCCGCCGTCCGCGACGGCGATGAGATCGTCATCGATCCCCGGGCGCGAACGCTCAATCTGGGCGTTTCCGACGACGAGCTGGCGAAGCGCATGGCCGGCTGGCGGGCGGCCGACCCAGCAACGCAGGTGCGGCCCGGATCGGTGCACCACAAGTACGTCCGCCTCGTGTCGTCGGCCCACTACGGCTGCGTCGTTTGACGGAAGCGCCGCCCTCGGGCGGCGCTGGCGGATCCACGGTCCGCCAGCGGTCTGGCCAGATCGATCTTCAGGCGCTCTCGTTGCTGAGCACGTCGCCGAACAGGCTCCATTTGGCGCCGTCGAACTTCGCCAACCGCACCGACTGGATGGGATAGAAGTCGGTCGGGCTGGTGTTGATCCTGATGCCGGGCAGGAGCATGGGCACTTCGAGATTGTGCATGCTGGCCGCCTGCTTCATCAGGTTGGCTCGGGTCAGGTCGCCGCCGCAGCGTGTCAGGCAATCGCGCATCGTCGCCGAGACGGCGTAGGCATAGACGTTCCCCGAATCGGCCGGGTTGGCATCCGGCAGATACTTCTTCATCCAGGCCTGCCATTCCTTGAAGTCGGCCTGGTCGGCCCACTGGGGATCGGTCGCATCCTTGAGGTACTGGGCGGTGATGATGCCCTTGGCATTGTCGAAGCCCGCCGGCTTCAGCACGGCGGCGACGGAGGCCGACACGTTGACGAGGTACTGGACGGGCTTCCAGCCGAGATCGGCGACCTTGCGGATCGCCTGCGCGGCCGCCTTCGGGGTGGCATGGATGAAGAAGACGTCGGCGCCGGAATCCTTGATCTGGATGATCTGGCTGTCGACGGTCGGATCGGTGATCTCGTAGCTCACCGTCTTGATCAAAAACTTGTCCTTGTCCTTGCCGAAGCCTTCGACGAAGCCGTTGAGGTAGTCCTTCCCGGAATCGTCATTCTGGTAAAGCATCGCCACCTTGGCGTTGGGATGATTCGCCATGATGTGCTTGGCGTAGATCGACGCCTCGGTGGCGTAGTCGGGCTGCCAACCCATCGTCCAGGGGAAGTGCTTGGGGTCGCCCCATTTGGAGGCGCCGGTGGCGACGAAGAGCTGCGGCACCTTCTTCTTGTTCAGGTACTTCTGCACCACCGTGTTGGTCGGCGTGCCGAGAAGCTGATAGATCGCGAAAACCTGATCTTGCTCGACGAGCTTGCGCACCATCTCGACCGTCTTCGGCGGGCTGTAGCCGTCATCGTAGCTGATGAAGTCGATCTTGCGGCCGTTGATACCACCCTTGTCGTTGATCATCGTCCAGTAGGCGCCGATCGCCTTGCCGATCGTGCCGTAGGCGGAAGCCGGCCCCGAGTAGGGGTTGGTGTGGCCGAGCCTGATCTCCTTGTCGGTGACGCCCGGATCCTGCTTCTTCTGCGCCCGGGCGATGTAGGGTGCGGTCAAGGCGAAAGCGGCGCTACCAGCGGCGAAGACACGACGACGAATAAGGGGCACGATTTTTCCTCCTCAAACAAGCTGTGATTGACCTCCCGATAGCTACTCAAGGAGTTCAGGCTTCTCCAGCCAAGCATCCTGGACGCATCGTTCACCGAAATGCCCCTTCGCTTCAGTACCGCTAGGTGAGTGGGCCGCTCGGCAGCATGCGACGATATGGCTGACCGGCGATCAGATCTCGCCGACTTCGCCGGCTGTCGCCATCTCGCTGTCCTGCGGGCGACCGGCCGTTGCCCAACGGCTGGCTTCGATCGCATCGGCGAGGCCGGCGATCGTGGGCGTCTGGAAGACGCGAAGCAAAGGCACCTCGACTGCCATCGTCAGGCGGATGCGCGAGCACAGGCTGGTGGCGAGCAGGGAATGCCCGCCCAGGAGGAAGAAGTCGTCGTCCACGCCGATCTCGTCGAGTCCTAGCAGGTCGCGGAAAATCGCTGCGAGCTCGACCTCCGTCGGCGTCGATGGCGGCCTTGTCGGCGCCGTGCGTTCCTGTCCGCGCCTGTCCGGCGCCGGCAGGTTCCGGGTGTCGAGCTTGCCGTTGATCGTGAGAGGCAGCCGATCCAGCACGACGTATTCGCTGGGCACCATATACTCGGGCAGACGCGCCTCGAGATGGCGTCGCAGATCGGGCCAAGCGCCGACCAACGTCTGCAAGCGCAGAGGATCGGACGCCAGCAGAGCGAGTGCTTGATCGTCGGCCGCCGGCAGTGCGTCTGTCCAAATCGGCGAAGGTTTGGTGGATGTTCTGGCAAACCTGGCGTCGATATGCCCGACATGGTCGGGAGTCGGCGCCACGACGACGTGATAACCGTGACGGGCTGCCTGCCGGTGCAGGGTTTCCGGCATAGTGCCGCCGGATGATGCTTGCAGCGCCTGCAGGTCGCCGGCCGTGACCGCATCCCCTGCTTCAAGATTTCGCCAGCGAAGGAGGTCGTCGGCCAGAAGGGCATTTGCGAGCCCTTTGACGGTGAAGCCTGTTCGTCCTTCGGCCAGCAGGCCCTCGATTGCCTCGGAATCGAGCGAGCTGCCTTCGAAATCGGGCTCGTCGTCGACCGGGGCCGGAGCGGGTTCTTTCTTCAGGACGGCAGCATAGCGGAATTTGTTCAACTCGTTCGGCGTTGCCCCGCGCTGCGACAGGAAACCGACGGCACCGATCTGCGGGAGGCGGCTTTGCAAGGCGCGGAAGAAGTCCGGCGCGAGAAGAAGCTCGTTCTCGAGCCCGGCTTGCTGCCGCGCACGGCTCAGGATCTCGGACGCGGGAACGCCCGATTCAGCGGCGGAAAGCTGGATCGAGGCATGCAGCGGCAGGAGAAGGCGATGGTCGCGGATATCGCCGAGAAAGATGGTACCTCCCGGCGACAGCAGCCGAAGGGCCGCTTCGATCATGCGGACGACGTGGCCGAAGCTCGGCAAGTACTGGACTACCGAGTTGACGACGATGGTGTCGAAGGTGCGTCCGGCAAGGCCGTCGAGCTGGTCTGCCGTGCGCTGTTCCAGCGTGACACTGTCGAAGCGGGGCGCGTTGGCCTCGACCTGCGCCCTGACATGCGCGAGCGTCGCTTCCGAAAGATCGATGCCGTGATAGCTCTTGCAGTGCGGAGCGATGCCGAAGAGCAGGATCCCCGTGCCGCAGCCGATCTCGAGCACATGTCCGGGATCGAAGGAGAGGATCTGTTCGACCGTCCCGTCCGCCCAGGCGCGCATCTGGTCGGCAGGAATCGGCTTGCGGTCGTACGCGCTCAGCCAACCGGTCAGCTTGAACAGCGGATCGTCGGCCGGATCGCCGTCGCGACCGAGCTGCTCGTCGAAAATCGTTTGCCAGTTGGCGGTCTGCCGCGCCTCGAGCGCGGCACGATCTCCCGTTGTTGCCGCAGCGTTGGCGGGCACGATGTAGGCGCAAAGGCGCGGATCATCGTTGGGTCCCTTGCGCAGCACGACCGCGGCATCGCTGATCAGGGCATGCTCGCGCAGGCGGGCCGCGATCTCGCCGGGCTCGATGCGATGGCCCCGCAGCTTGATCTGCGAATCGAGCCGTCCGAGATATTCGATCTCGCCCGAGGGTCGGCGGCGAGCGAGGTCGCCGGACCGGTAGAGACGCCGACCGGGTCCGCCGGCGAACGGATGCTCCACGAAGCGTGCCGCGGTGAGGTCGGGCACGTGGAGGTAGCCTTGAGCCACGCCCGGGCCCGCGACGCAGATCTCCGCGGGCACGTTGTCCGGCACCGGTTCGAGGTTGGCGTCGAGAAGGTGCAGCGACAGGTCGGCGATCGGCTGGCCGATCGGACTCGTCACGGGGGAGCCGAGGTCGCTCCGATCGAGGAGCCGATAGGTGACATGGACCGTCGTCTCGGTGATGCCGTAGCAGTTGACCAGTCGCGGCCTCTGGTCGCCGAAGCGGTGGAACCAGTCGCGCAGCATCGAGACGTCGAGCGCTTCGCCGCCGAAGATCACCCAGCGCAGCGCCAACGCTTGGGCCTCGGACAAGCCGGTCAGGACTTCGCTGAGCTGGGCGAAGGCCGATGGCGTCTGGTTGAGGACCGTCACCCCCTCTCTGACGAGGAGGGCGGCGAAGTCCTGTGGTGAGCGGATGACGTCGTGGCCGACCATGACGAGGCGACCGCCATGGATCAGTGCGCCCCAGATCTCCCAGACCGAGAAGTCGAAGGCGGCTGAATGGAAGCAGCTCCAGACATCGTCGGCATCGAAGTGGAAGAGGTCGGCGGTGGCCGAGAACAGACGCGTCGCATTGGCGTGGCTGACCGTGACGCCTTTCGGGTTGCCCGACGAGCCGGAGGTGTAGATCACGTAGGCCGGATCCGATGGCGTCGAGCGATCGACGATTGGCGTGTCGGGAAGGGCCTTCCAGGTCGCGCCGTCGCCATCGCAAGCGATGATCCGCGCAGCCCCGGTAGGCAAGCGGGGACGGGAAGCCTCGTCGACAAGGACAAAGGCCGCCTTGGTATCTTCGAGAATATAGGCGAGGCGACCGGTCGGGTAGCGCGGGTCGAGCGGGACATAGGCGCCGCCCGCTTTCAGGATGGCCAGCATGGCGAGCGGCAGATCCGAGCTGCGCTGCAGCATCACGGCGACAAGGCCACCGCGCGGCAGGCCCTGCTCGACCAGATAGCGTGCCAACTGGTTGGAACGGCGGTCGAGCTCGCCGTACGACAGGAATCGGTCAGGAGCGGTGATCGCGACCCGGTCGGGCGAAAGGGCAGCTTGGCGGACCACAAGACTGTGCAGGCAGGCTTCGGCGAAGGTCGGGCGCGGCTGCATGGCGAGCGCGTGTAGCCGCCGGCGTTCTTCGGCGTCGAGGAGGCCAATCCGGTCGATCGGCGTTGCCGGATCAGCGGTTACCGCCTCCAGCAGGAGACCGTAGCGGCGCACCAGATCGCGGATGGTCGTCTCCTCGAAGAGGTCGCGGTCGAAGGTGCACAAACCCTGGAGCTTGCCGTCGTCGAGCCAGACATGCATTTCGAGATCGAAGCGCACCGTGATCTCGCCGGCATCGAGCGGCTCGATGGCGAGATCGCTGAGCTCCAGCCTGGCCGCCATCGCTTCCGGCTGCTGCAGGGCAAAGACCACCTGGAACAGCGGATTGCGGCTGAGGTCACGAACCGGCCGCAGTTCCTCGACGAGCTTCTCGAACGGCACGTCCTGATGGTCGAACGCGCCCAGCGCTGTCTTGCGGACGGCGGCGAGCAGGTCGACGAAGCGCTCGCTGCCGTCGATATCGGCCGTCATCACCAGCGAATTCACGAAGAAGCCCAGAAGGCCTTCGACGCTGTCATGGTTGCGGTTGGCGACAGGCGATCCGACGGCGATCCGCTGCTCTCCCGTATAGCGATGGAGGAGAGCCATGTAGGCCGCGAGCACGGTCATGTAGAGGGTTGCGCCCTCGCGCTGGGCAAGATCGCGCAATGCGCTTGTCACGGCCTGCGATACGGTGAAGCGAAAGCCGCTGCCGCGGAAGCGTTCGACCATGGCACGGGGACGGTCGGTCGGCAGCGCGAGCGGCACGAGGTCCGTGAGCAGCGGCCGCCAGTAGGCGAGTTCCCGCTCGAGAGCAGGCCCGGTAAGCCGGTCGCGTTGCCAGATTGCGAAGTCGGCATATTGGATCGGCAACGGCGGCAATGGATTGGCCTCGCCGCCGGCGAAGGCGGTGTAGAGCTTGCCGAGCTCGCCGAAGAACACGTTGATCGACCACCCGTCCGACGCGGCGTGATGAAAGGCCGCCAGCAGGACATGCTCGTCCTCGCGCAGCCGGACCAACTCCGCGCGGAAGGGAAGGTCCCGCGCGAGATCGAACGGACGATGGGCCGATTCCTGCAACAGCCGCTCGAGCTCGGCGCTGCGGGCGTCGGAAGAGAGGCCTGCGAGGTCGATGGTTGCCAACGGGAAGGGACCGCAGGGCATGATGTGCTGCCAAGGCTCGCCGTCCTCCTCGACGAGGAGTGTGCGCAGGGCCGCATGGCGATGCACGATCGCCTCGAGGGCGCGCTGCAGAGCCTTCTGGTCGAGGGGGCCGCGCAGTCGCAGGTTCACCGGCATAAGATAGGCGGCGCCCGTCGTTCCGAGGCGGTCCATCAGCCACAGCCGTCGCTGAGCGAAGGACGAAGGTGCCCGCGTCAGGCCGAGCGACATCGGCGCACCGATGTCGCTGTCCTGGCGACGATGGTGTGTCGCCCATTCAGCGATGCCGGCCGGCGTAGGTGTCTCGAAAAGACGCGACAGCGGGAAATCGACCTCCAGCGCCCGACG
>DATEID010000180.1:0-11265 GCA_035279245.1 Reyranella sp. | reverse complement strand
ATGGTGGGGCCGGCGACGCTCGCGGTGCTCCTGAACGAGTATTGGCACGGCGACCTCTCGCGCTTTCCGCTCGCGCGCGAGGCGGCAGGCTATCAAGTCTATCCGAAGACGCGGAACGTGCCGCGCGCCGGCATCCTCAACACCAACGGCCGCGATCGCTGGCTCAGCATAATCCAGATCGGCGAGGAGAAGGACGAGCGGCCGCGGCCGTGGACCGATGCCGAGATGATCGAGATCATCCGCACCCATGTCGGCGTGCCCGATCTCGAGGTGACGCTGCTGAACCGCTCGATCTGGCGCATGAGCCGCCAGGTGGCGGCGACCTTCCGTCACAAGCGCGTGTTCCTGGTGGGCGATGCGGCCCATCGCTTTCCGCCGACCGGCGGTTTCGGCCTCAATTCCGGCGTCCAGGATGCGCATAACCTCGCCTGGAAGCTCGCCTATGTGCTGCGCGGTTGGGCGTCGGAGCGGTTGCTCGACAGCTACGACGTCGAACGGCGTCCGGTGGCGCAGTCGAACGCCGATTTCAGCTTCGGCAATCGCACCCGCTTCCTGCGCATCGACCAGGCCGTGCGGTCGGGCAACGAGGATCACATCCGTTTCTGGGTCAACGACCTCGACAACCACCTCCACAGCATCGGCCAGGCGCTGGGTTTCTCCTATGAGGAAGGGGCCGTGATCCCCGATGGCACGGCGCGTGGCGGCCATCTCACGCGAGTCTACACGCCGACCGATCGGCCGGGCGGACGCTTCCCGCATCTCTGGCTCGACATGGCGCGAAAGCAATCGACGCTCGACTGGTTCGACCAGGATTTCACCGTGGTTGCAGGGCCGATGGGCGATGCCTGGCTCGAAGCCGGTCGCGAAGTTTCAGGCAAACTCGGCCTGCCCATAAATCTGCGGCAGCTGCCCAATGCCCATCCAGCGGACGGCATTCAAATGGGGCTGCGCGGGACCGTCCTCGTTCGGCCGGACGGTCATGTCGCCTGGCGCATGCCCTATCTGCCGCCCGAGCCTGCTCGCGAGTTGGCGGCCGCCGTCAGCACGTTGCTGCATTGAGAACACGGACGCGCGCCATGCCGACGATCGAGGTCAACGGCACTTCCATCGCCTTCAAGCGCATCGGCAACGGCGCCCCGCTGATCTTGATCCATGGGGCCGAGGCCGACCATTCGATGTTCGATGCCTTCGGCGCCGTGATGGCGGAGCACTTCACCGTCGTCGCCTACGACCAACGCGACTCGGGCGCGACCCGCAACCCGGCTGTTCCCTATGGCCTCAATGAGCTCGCCGACGACGCCGCCGGTTTGATCGCCGCCCTTGGGCATGAGCGGGCGCATGTGTTTGGCACGTCGCTCGGCGGCGCGATCGCGCAGGTGCTGGCGATTCGCCATCCCTCGTGCGTCGATCGCCTGGTGCTGTCGAGCACCTTCCGCGTTGGTGTGCCGCCGCTTTCGATCAATCCCGAGGTCTTTCCCAAGCTCGCCGCATTGCGAACCGGATTGCCCGGTACGGCCCGCGAGATTGCCGCGTATTTCTTTGCGTCGGCGCATATCGCAGCTCATCCCGAGGTCGTGGGGATTTTTGCGGGCAAAGGCCGCAGCGATGCGCAGAAACAGCGGCGCAGCGCGATCCTTGCACAGCCAGTCGAAGTCGATCTCGCCGCGATCGCGGCCCCCACGCTCATCGTCGTCGGCGCAGAGGACCGGCTCATTCCGCCATCGCATTCGATTGCGCTTGCCGACGACATCCCGAACGCGAGGACTGAAGTGATTCCCAGGGTCGGCCACGTTGCCACGCTGCAGGATCCGGCGGCCGTCGCTGCGGCCGTGGTGCCGTTCCTAGAGGGCGGCGTCGCAAACGAAAAGAAGACCACCAGAGGAAACGACCATGACCGGGCCGCAGGAGGATCTCGTCGCGCTCTACGATAAGGCGCCGCTCAATCTGCGTTATTGGGCGAGCATGATGCTGGGGGTGACGGCCAGCGTCTTCGACTATTTTGACTTCTACATTGTCGGCTTCCTGGTGGCGGTGCTGGCCCCGCAATGGCATCTGACGTTCGGCCAGACCTCGATCATGCTCCTGAGCGCCGGCGTCGGCGCGATCATCGGCTCCCTGGCCTGGGGGGCGCTGGCCGACCGCTTCGGCCGCAAGATGCTGCTGGTCGCCGGCATCGCCCTGTGCGCCCTCGGCTCGGGCTCGGTGTCCTTCGTTCCTGACAATGCCTGGGCGCTGTTCGCGGTATTGCGCTTTGTCGTCGGCTTCGGTGTCGGCGCGGCCGCCGCGGTCGCGGTTCCGTTGATTGTCGAATACACGCCAACTCGCTACCGCACGGTGCTCACCAGTGCGATCGTGATTCCGGTGTCGCTCGGTATCCTGGCGGCATCGCTCACATCGGCGACAATGCTGAACGAGATCGGCTGGCGCGGCCTCGCGATGCTGGGATTCATCCCGCTGCTGCCGGCCGTACTGATCGCGCTCATCATGCCCGAGTCGGTGCGCTGGCTGGTGACGCGCGGCCGCCACGACGAAGCGCGTGCCATCGTCGGTCGCGCCCTTGGCGTTCCGCCGTCGCGCCTGCCCATTCCTTCGAATTCGGCAGCCGCGAACCGACCCGCAACACCGCGTGCAAGCTTCTCCGATTTGATGGCGGAGCCGCGGCTTTTCTGGCTCACCGTCATCGTCTGGTTCGGTGCAAGCACGGCCAACTACGGTGTTTTCCTCTGGGGTCCGACGATCGTGGCGCTGCTGATGGGCGTGTCGCCGAAGGATGTGGCGCATCTGTTTGTTTTCATCAGCCTCACCGGCATCGTGGGCCGCACTGCCTTCTCGCTGTTGCCGCAGTGGCTCGGACGCCGCCGTTGCGGCGAGATCATGGGCTACGGCATTGCCCTCAGCCTTGGTGCCGCGGCACTGTTCTTCGACCGCACGATCGGGGGCTATCCCGCCTTTATCGTCCTGTTGATCCCCGCCGCGCTGTTCTTCGATGGCGGCTTTTCCAACATCGCACCCTATTCGGCCGAAATCTTCCCCGTGCGGCTGAGTGCGCGCGGCGTCGGGTTGGCGCAGGCGGCGAACGGCATCGGCAAGATCGCGGGGCCGCTCTGCCTTGCCCTGATTGCCGGCACGTCCAATCTCATCTCCCCCAAAGCCACGATCGAGGCCGTGATGCCGGCGTTCTTGTTTTTGGGCGGCTGCGGGCTCGCGATTGGTCTTGCCTTCACCTTCCTCGGCATCGAGACACACGGCAAGGAGCTGGCTCTGGAGTCGCCGCCGCAGTCCTCGCCGGCCACACCGTCGGCCGCAGCCTCGGTCCGTCAGCCTTTGTAGGCGATGAGCAGGGCGCCCGATGCGATCAGGGCGACGCCGAGCCAGTTGAGCCCGGCGAGCTTCTCACCCAGGAAAACGACGCCGAATATCGCCACCAGGACGATGCTGAGCTTGTCGATCGGCGCCACGCGCGCGGCATCGCCGAGCTTCAGGGCACGAAAGTAGCAGAGCCACGACGCGCCGGTCGCGAGACCGGACAGGACCAGGAAGAGGTAGGTGCGGCCCGAAACCGAGCCGGGCGTCTGCCATTGGCCGGTCGCGACGACCAGCACCGTCACCACACCCAGGATGACGATCGTGCGGACGAGCGTCGCAAAGTCGGAGCTTACGTTCTCGACGCCCACCTTGGCGAAGATGGCGGTGAGAGCGGCGAAAGCCGCCGACAGCAACGCCCATGGCAGCCAGGTGCCGAACAATCCGGACTGCATGGGGACGATCTCCCGAAAGATCCTAGATCAACGGCGCCACCAGCCGCGCTTGGGCTTCTCGGGTGGCGTATCGGCCGAGATGGTGGGGATGACCACTGCGGGCGGCGGAGGCTCAGCTTGGGTTTGGACTTCGGACTGAGCCGGCACCGGCTGCGGGGCGGCGGCGACCACCGGTTCGGCAGGCGGCGCGATTTGCGAGGGCGGCGGTACGATGCCCTCGGCGGCCGCCATGGCCGGCGCGTCGAAGGAGGGCTGCTCCACGGGCATATGCGCTCCGTCCATCTGTTCCACGGGCTGGCCGTTCATCGGCGCTGGCGGAGCGGGGGGCTGATCCTCCGCGGAGAAGGCATCCGTCCGATGCTCGATCGCCTGATCGCCGGCATCGCCCTCGCCATCCTCGCGGCGGCGACGGCGACCGCCCCGGCGACCGCGTCGACGGCGGCGGTCGCCGTCCGGACGCTCGCCCTCGGCATGCTCATCGGATGCCGCGACGCTGGTTTGCTCGCCTTCCGTTTCGCCGTCCCGGGTGCCGGTCCCGTCGGCCTTGTCGGCATCGCTGTCGGCTGCATAAGGCTGCTCACCCTCGGCCTGGTCCTGCTCGTCGCGCCGGCCGCCACGACGGCGGCGACGCCGGCGACGCCGACCGCGAGCGCCGTCGTGCGCCTCGCCGTCTTCCTCGCCCGGCCGTTCCGCACCGGCTTCGCTGCCCTCGGACGCTTCGCTGTCGGTGGTGTCGTAGCTTGCTCGCGCGAGCTCCGGCGCGGGACGCTGGTCGTCCGAACGGCGCGTGCGCACGCGCTCGATCTCGCAGTCGGCGGCGTGCATCTCTTCGTCGGCCTCGACGGTGACGTTGAAACCGTAACGCTTCTCGATCTCCGACAAGGTGTGGCGTTTCTGGTTGAGGAGATAGAGCGCCACGTTGGGTGGCACGCTGACGACGATCTCGCTGGCGCGTCGGCGCACGCCTTCTTCCTCGACGGCCCGCAGCGCATGCAAGGCCGCCGATTCGATCGACCGCACGCGGCCGGTGCCGGCGCAGTGCGGGCAGATCTCGGTCGAATGCTCGAGCAGCGACGGCCGCAGGCGCTGGCGCGACATCTCCAACAGGCCGAAGGCCGAGATGCGGCCAATCTGGATGCGCGCCCGGTCGTTGCGCATCGCTTCCTTGACCTTGTGCTCGACCTGGCGCTGGTGGCGCGTCTCCTCCATGTCGATGAAGTCGATCACGATCAGGCCGGCGAGATCGCGCAGGCGCACCTGGCGGGCCACTTCCTCGGCCGCCTCGAGGTTGGTGCGCAGCGCCGTCTCCTCGATGTTGCGCTCCTTGGTGGAGCGGCCGGAGTTGACGTCGATGGCGACCAGCGCCTCGGTCGGGTTGATCACGATGTAGCCGCCGCTGCGCAACTGCACGACGGGCGAGTGCATCGCGTCGAACTGGCTTTCGACCTGGTAGCGGTGGAAGAGGGGGATCGGCTCGTCGTACTGCTCGACCTTGCTTGCCTGGTGCGGCACGAGCTGGCGCATGAACTCGGACGCCGCCTGGAAGCCGGCCTCGCCCTCGACCAGCACCTGGGCGATGTCGGTGTCGTAGACGTCACGCAGCGAGCGCTTGATGAGGTCGCCTTCCTCGTAGATCAGCGCCGGCGCCGTCGAGCGCATGGTGAGCTCGCGGATCGAGTCCCAGAGCCGCGAGAGATATTCGTAGTCGCGCTTGATATCGATGTTGGAGCGCTCCAGCCCGGCGGTGCGCAGGATCACGCCCATGCCCTGCGGCACTTCGAGCTGCGCCAGCATCTCCTTCATGCGCTTGCGGTCCGTGGGATTGGAGATCTTGCGCGAGATGCCGCCGCCGCGGCCGGCATTGGGCATCAGCACGCAGTAGCGGCCGGCAAGCGAGAGGTAAGTGGTGAGGGCGGCGCCCTTGTTGCCGCGCTCTTCCTTCACGACCTGCACCAGCAGGATCTGCCGGCGCTTGATGACTTCCTGGATCTTGTAGGTTCGCACCGGGTGGCGCCGGCGGCGCTCGCGTGTCTCGCGCTCCTCGCCCGCGACATCGTCGCCGCCCAGCGTCTCGACCGTGACCTCCGGCTGTGGCGCCTCGGCGGGATCTGAGGCGGCTTCACCCGGGTGCTCACCTTGACCGGAGTGCTCCTCTTGAAGGGATGCCGGTGCAGCCGCTTCCGGCTCCGCTGCCGGTGGAAGGTCGCTTGCTTCATCGACGGCCGGGCCGTCGACGCGCTCGGACACCATGGCCGCAGGTTGCGCATTTTCGACGACGTCGACAGGCACGGGCTCACCGGGCGCCTCGAATGGCGGCGGCTCGACAGGTGGGGCGGCCTCGGCGACGGGCAATTCAGGCGCCCCTGGATCTTGGCTATCGGGGGCGGGCGCTTCGGCGGCGGCTTCGTCCGTCCCGTTGCCATTGCTCCCACTTTCGCCCTCGGCAAGCGGTACCTCCAGAGTCAGGCCCTCGGCGGCCGCGGTCGCTTCGGCCCGCTCGGCGCGAACCTCCTCGATGTCTGTGCGATCGATCTTGTTGGCGCGCGGCTCCGGCTCGTCCTCGGCCTCCTCGTGCAGGCGCTGCTGCTCGGCGATCAGCCGTTCGCGGTCGGCAACGGGAATTTGATAGTAGTCCGGGTGGATTTCAGAGAAGGCCAGGAAGCCGTGGCGGTTGCCGCCGTATTCGACGAACGCCGCTTGCAGCGAGGGCTCGATGCGGATCACCTTGGCGAGATAGATATTGCCTTTGAGAGGCTTGCGCGACGCGGTCTCGAAATCGAACTCTTCCAGACGCGTTCCGTCAACGACGACCACCCGCGTTTCCTCCGGGTGGCTGGCATCAATGAGCATACGCCTTGCCATGGCTCGCTCCTGAAGCGCCAAGGTCCCACCGGTGCGAGCAACCAGCGGCTCTTGCCGCCTCTTTGGCGCGAGGGGGACGATGCGCCATCAACCCGTCGAACGGCCAAACACCAGGCCAAGACGGGGAAGCGTCGCGCCGCCGGACCGTACGGGTCCTGCCACCTCGAGGTTTCCTGATAGCCACCGCCTGCCTGACAATCCCGCGAACCTGGCCTTGGGTAAGGGGTCCGGCGGGGCTGCCGTCGGAGCGCGGCCTCCTCGGGAGGGCGCTTCGAACGACGGCGACTGCTCGCGGAGCGCAACATACGGGGTTCGCGGAAAAGCGACAACCCAAACGTTGCAGTTGTGCAAATCGTCGCATAACCGGCTGAAATGCATTGTATTTATCGATTTTTTCATGTTCTACTTGAAGAAAGCCACATAACAATGCACCCTCTCTGACCGACTGGCGCTGGCTATGACTTACGTTCGCCGTCGCGACCTGATCGCCGCGTCCCTTGCCCTGACTGGCGTTGCCTTTGGCGCCGAGCAGGCGTTTGCGCGCGATCTGGAGAAGAAAAGGAGGCCGTCGTCTCCCGCAGTCAAACGGTCGAACAAGATCGGGCCGAAGCCCAAGATCGTCGTCCTCGATGCCGGACATGGCGGCAAGGACCCCGGCGCGCTCGGTGTGCGCGGCACACAGGAGAAGCGGGTCGTCATCAAGGTGGCGCACTACCTCCAGCAGCAGCTCCAGGCCGGCGGCCACTATCGCGTCGTGCTGACACGGACCAATGACACGTTCATTCCCCTGCGCGAGCGGGTGGCGCGGGCCGAGGAGGTGAGGGCGGATCTGTTCCTGTCGATCCACGCCGATTCGCATCCCGATTCCAGTGTGCGCGGCGCCTCGGTCTATACCCTGTCGGAAGAGGCGACCGACCGCGAGGCCGAGGCGCTGGCGGCTCGCGAGAACGCAAGTGGTCTCGCCACCTTGAACCTCGACCGCCATTCGGACGCGGTCGCCAAGACGCTGGTGGCGATGTCGCAGCGCGGCACGGTGAACAGTTCGCGGCGCTTTGCCGAGACGATCGTCGATACGTTCGGCAAGAAGGGCGTGCGGCTGCTGCGGCACAGCCACCGCGAGGCGGGCTTTGCCGTGCTGACCTCGCCCGACATTCCCGCGGCTCTGGTCGAACTCGGCTTTCTTTCCAACCGCTATGACGAGAAGCTTCTGACCGTGGCTCAGCACCAAGTCGCCCTCGGGCGGGCGCTGCGCGCTTCGGTCGATGCCTATTTTGCGGCGGGTTCTGCCACAAGAAAGGCGTAAGTCGCCGCAACAATCTTTCGCCGGGCTAAGCGGTGAAGGCTATACGTGGGATAGCCCCGGCTGCGCGGGCGACCAAAGATCTGTAGTAAGGTGATCGTGATCCGCTTCGTCAAAGTGCTGCTGGCCTTCTGCCTGGCCGGCCTGATTGTCGGTGTCGGCACCGTGGCGGGCCTGTTCTGGCATTTCAGCCATGGTCTGCCCGATCACAAGCAGCTTGCCGACTACCAGCCGCCGACCGTGTCGCGCCTCTACGCCGCCGATGGCCGACTGCTGGCCGAGTTCGCCCGCGAGAAGCGCATTTTCGTGCCGGTCGCCGCCATGCCCAAGCGGCTGCTCGAAGCCTTCATCGCCGCCGAGGACCAACGCTTCTACAGCCATCCCGGTGTCGACTTCATCGGCATGGCGCGCGCCGCCATCACCGACCTCGCAAATCCCGGCCGGCGGCCGGAGGGCGCGTCAGGGATCACCCAGCAGGTCGCCAAGAACTTCCTGCTCTCCAATCAGGCAACGCTCTCGCGCAAGATCCGTGAGGCCATCCTCGCCTTCCGGATCGAGCAGACCTATTCCAAGGACCATATTCTCGAGCTTTATCTCAACGAGATCTATCTCGGCGGGGGCAACTACGGCGTGGCTTCGGCGGCGCTGAACTATTTCGACCGGTCGCTGGGCGAGCTCAGCCTGTCGGAGATCGCCTATCTCGCCGGCCTGCCCAAGGCGCCCAACCGCTACAACATCATACGCAACCCACAGGAAGCCTATGCCCGCCGCGACTACGTGCTGGGTCGCATGCGCGAGGACGGCTACATCACAGCGGCGGAGGAGAAGGCGGCCAAGGCCGAGAAGCTGACCTACCGCAAGCGCGGACCGACGGAGGTCGTGACCGCCGATTATTTCGCCGAGGAGGCGCGGCGCAATCTGCTGGCGGCCTACGGCGAGAAAGGGCTGTATGAAGGTGGCCTCACGGTCATGACCTCGCTCGATCCGGCGATCCAGGAGACGGCGGACAAGGCGCTGCGCGCCGGGCTGATCGCCTACGACCGCCGGCACGGCTGGCGTGGACCCTATGCCAAGATCGCCGACATGGGCGCCGACTGGCAGGAGGAATTCGCCCGCATCGAGCAACGTCGGCCGCTATACGGCCCCCCGAATTGGCAGCTCGCCGTCGTCACCAAGGTCGAGCCGCAGGCCGCGATCATAGGTGGCCTGCCTGACGATAGCCAAAGTGCCGATGGGGCCGCGGCGAGCAGCAACACCGGCACCGGCACCGTGCCGTTCGCCGAGATGCGCTGGGCCTGCAAGACCGGCCCCCAGCAGACCGTCGGCGCCTGTCCCGGCCGGCCGGCCAACGTCGTGCAGGTGGGCGACGTGATCGTCGTCGAGAAGGTCGAGAAGGACGCGAGCGGGAAGGCCTATCCGCCCGACACCTACAGCCTGCGCCAGGTGCCCAACGTGAACGGCGCGGTGATCGTGATGGAGCCGCAGACCGGCCGCATCCTCGCCATGTCGGGCGGCTGGTCCTACGGCATGAGCCAGTTCAACCGCGCCGTCCAGGCGCAGCGCCAGCCGGGCTCGTCGTTCAAGCCCTTCGTCTATCTGGCGGCGATGGATGCCGGCCTTACGCCGTCGACCCTGGTGCTCGATGCGCCTTTCGAATACGACCCGGGCTACGGCCAGCCGGTCTGGCGGCCGGGCAACTACCAGCATGAAGCCGATCTCGGTCCCGCCACGGTACGCCGCGGACTGGAGCTTTCGCGCAACCTCATGACCGTGCGCATGGCGCAGCAGATCGGCATGAAGCGTGTCGTCGAAGTCGCCCGCGAATTCGGCATCGCCGACAACATGGCGCCCTATCTGCCGATGGCGCTGGGCGCCGTCGACACGACGCTGCTGCGCATGACCATGGCGCATGCCGAGCTCGCCAACGGCGCCCGCCGCATCACGCCGAGCCTGATCGATCGCGTGCAGGACCGTGAAGGCAAGACGATCTACCGCCACGATCCGCGCGTCTGTGAGGGCTGCGGCGAGGCCCCGGCCGGCCAGAAGCCAGCGCCGCCGCGCATCGTCGATCCGCGCAAACCGTTTCACGATCCGGCCTCGGTCTACCAGGTCGTCAACATGATGCTGGGCGTGACGACGCGGGGCACGGCGGCCCAGCTCGCCAAGCTCGGCCGGCCGATCGCCGGCAAGACCGGCACCACCAACGATTCCAAGGACACCTGGTTCTTCGGCTCGACGCCCGACCTCACGATCGGTGTCTATGTCGGCTTCGACGATCCGCGCACGCTCGGCCGCATGGAGCAGGGCAGCATAACCGCCGCGCCGATCTACGAGCGCATCGCCAAGGTCGTCTACAAGGACAAGCCGCCGACGCCGTTCCGCGTGCCGCCGGGGCTGCGGCTCGTGCGTGTCGATCACGACACCGGCCAGCCGGCCTGGCCGGGCGACCCCAATGCCATCGACGAGTTCTTCAAGCCCGGCACCGAGCCCTACGGCGACAACCAGCAGCAGGTGCTTGACGGCTCCGCCACCGTGTCGGGTATAGACCCGTCCGACAGCGGCGGCCCGACGTCGACCGGCGGCGGTGTGCCGCGCGGCACCCTCACCGGGACTGGCGAAACCTATTGATCACGGGACCGCGGGCCTCCGGCCCGCTGTCCATTTGAGGAGCGAAGATGCGCGCCGAAGCTCAGGCCATGGTGAACGAGATCGAGGAGTCGCTGGCGCTCCTGAGGAGGCGTCTTTGACTACGACCGTGCGGTCGTACGTCTGGCGGAGCTGAACGCGCGCGCCGAAGATCCGGCGCTGTGGAACGATGCCAAGGAGGCGCAGGCCGTGATGCGCGAGCGCACGCGGCTCGAGGGCGCGCTCGACACGATCAGGCATCTGCGCGCCGCGGTCGACGACAATGTCGGGCTGATCGAGATGGCCGAGGCCGAGAAGGACGAGGCCATGATCGCCGACGCCGAGCGCTCGCTCGCCGAGGCCCGCGCGGCGGCGGCGCAGGCGCGGCTGGAGACGCTGCTCGCCGGCGAGGCCGACGCCAACAACGCCTATGTCGAGATCAATGCCGGTGCCGGCGGCACCGAGGCCCAGGACTGGGCCGAGATGCTGGCACGCATGTACACGCGCTGGGCCGAGCGGCGCGGCTACAAGGTCGCCTGGCTCGAGGAGAGCGCAGGCGAGGAGGCCGGCATCAAGTCGTGCGCCTTCAAGGTCGAGGGCCACAATGCCTACGGCTGGCTGAAGACCGAGTCGGGTGTGCATCGCCTGGTGCGCATCTCGCCGTTCGACGCGAACGCGCGGCGCCAGACCTCGTTCGCCTCGGTCTGGGTCTATCCCGAG
>DATEID010000179.1:0-17325 GCA_035279245.1 Reyranella sp. | reverse complement strand
CGTCCCCCGATGCGCCCGGCCGTCAACAAGCGGCTGCCGCAGCCGCCCGGCGCGCGACGCGAGGCGCCGAAGCGGCGGTCCGACAAGATCGATGTCGGCCGCGCGGTCGAGGGCGAGAACGACTTTCGCAGCAGGTCGGTGGCGCAGCAGCGCCGCCGGCTCGAGCGCGAACGCCGTCGCGAGCACGCCAACGATACGCCGCAGCAGAAGGTCTATCGCGAGGTCACCATCCCCGAGACGATCACGGTCCAGGAGCTTGCTTCGCGCATGTCCGAGCGGGGCGCCGACGTGATCAAGACGCTGATGCGCATGGGCGTGATGGCGACCATCAATCAGGTGATCGATCCGGATACTGCCGAGCTGGTGGTTACGGAGATGGGTCACCGGCCCAAGCGCGTGGCCGAGGGCGACGTGGAAACCGGGCTGGCCGACACCGTCGACGCCGAAGGCACCCAATTGCCGCGTCCGCCGGTCGTCACGATCATGGGCCATGTCGACCACGGCAAGACCTCGCTGCTCGACGCGCTGCGCGCGACCGACGTGGCAGCGCACGAGGCGGGCGGCATCACCCAGCACATCGGCGCCTATCAGGTGACCTTGCCGTCGCGGCAGAAGATCACCTTCCTCGACACGCCTGGCCACGAGGCCTTCACCGCCATGCGCGCCCGCGGCGCCAAGGTGACGGATATCGTTGTGTTGGTGGTGGCCGGCGACGACGGCGTCATGCCGCAGACCGAGGAGGCGATCGCCCACGCCAAGGCGGCGGGCGTGCCGATGATCGTGGCCATCAACAAGATGGACAAGCCCGGTGCTGACGCGAGCCGCGTTCGCACCGAGCTGTTGCGCAACGAGGTCCAGGTCGAGCAGCTGGGCGGCGACGTGCAGTCGATCGAGGTCTCGGCGACCAAGAAGATGAACCTCGACAAGCTCGAGGAGGCGATCCTTCTGCAGGCGGAGGTCCTGGAGCTAAAGGCCAATCCCGACCGCCCGGCCGACGGCGTCGTGGTCGAAGCCAAGCTGGATCCGGGCCGCGGTTCGGTGGCGACGGTGCTGGTGCAGCGCGGCACGCTGAAGGTCGGCGACGTGCTGGTGGCGGGCTCCGTCTGGGGGCGCGTCCGCCGTCTGGTCGACGATCGCGGCAGCGCGGTCGACAGCGCGGGCCCAGCCTTCCCGGTCGAGATCCTGGGCCTCGACGGCACGCCGCAAGCGGGCGACGAGTTCCATGTTGTCGACAGCGAAGCGCGGGCGCGCGAGATCGCCGATTTCCGCGCACGCCGCGAGCGCCAAGCCCAGCTTGCCCGCGCCGCCGGCGGCCGCGGCACGCTGGAAGAGATGCTGAAGGGCATCCGCGAGGGTACGGCCAAGGAGTTGCCGGTCCTGATCAAGGCGGACGTGCAGGGCTCGGCGGAAGCGCTGGCCGGCGCGATCTCGCGGCTCAGCACGGAGAAGGTGGCAACCCGCGTCATCTACAGCGGCGTCGGCGGCATCAGCGAGGCCGATCTCACGCTCGCCAAGGCGTCGGGCGCGCTGATCATCGGCTTCAACGTGCGCGCCAACCCGCAGGCCCGCGAGATCGCCAAGCGCGACAAGGTCGACATCCGCTACTACAGCATCATCTACAAGGTGACCGAGGATATCCAGGCCCTGATGGTCGGCCTGCTCGAGCCCACCTACAAGGAGACCTTCATCGGCAACGCGCAGATTCGCGAAGTCTTCCGCATCACCAAGGTCGGCAATGTCGCCGGCTGCATGGTGACGGAGGGCCTGGTGAAGCGTGGCGCGAAGGTGCGCCTCCTGCGCGACAACGTGGTGATCCACGAAGGTACGTTGAAGACTCTGCGTCGTTTCAAGGACGAGGTCCGCGAGGTCCAGCACGGCTTCGAATGCGGCATGGCGTTCGAGAACTACGACGACATCAAGGTCGGCGACGTGATCGAATGCTTCGAGGTCGAGGAAGTCCAGCCGACGCTGTAACATTGGGCCTCCCCTGTTATTTTCGGGGGAGGCCTCGCCCTCTTGCGGAAAGGAGGGAAGGAACGCCATGTCACGGCGTCGTTCATCCGAAAGAGACGGCCGCGGCCACAGCCAGCGGCAGTTGCGCGTCGGCGAGGAGATTCGTCATCTGCTGGCCGATCTGATCGAGCGCGGCAACATGCGCGATCCGGAACTGCGCGGCGCCTCGATCACGGTGACCGCGGTCGATGTGAGCCCCGACCTGCGCAACGCCACCGCCTTCGTCATGCCCTTGGGCGGCGCCGACGAGGCGCGGCTGCTCGCCGCCATGCGCCGGGCCGCGCCATGGTTCCGAGCGCGGGTGGGCGAGCGCGCCGGTCTGCGCTACGCGCCGGAGATTCGCTTCGAGCTCGACCGCACGTTCGACGAGGCCGACAGGATCGGCGCCTTGCTGCGCCGGCCCGACGTGGCGCGCGATATCGAAGAGGAGTGATTCATGGGAGCGCGCAACGCCAGTTGCGCTCATCTAGAGAAGATGCGCCGCTGCAGTGGCGCACTCCAATGAGCTCTCGAAAGAAAGGCCAGAAGATCGACGGCTGGATCGTGCTCGACAAGCCGGTGGGGCTCGGTTCGACGCAGGCGGTGGGGCGCGTGCGCCGGCTGTTCGGAGCGCAAAAGGCAGGGCACGGCGGAACTCTCGATCCGCTGGCCAGCGGCGTGCTGCCGATCGCACTCGGCGAGGCGACCAAGACCGTGCCCTTCGTCATGGACGGGCGGAAGGAATACCGCTTCAGGCTGCGCTTCGGCGAGGCGCGGTCGACGGAGGACGCCGAGGGCGAGGTCACGGCAACGAGCGCCGAGCGGCCGACCGACGAGGCGATCCGCGCCGTTCTGGTTCGCTTCCTGGGTGAGATCGATCAGCGGCCGCCCGCTTTTTCCGCCCTCAAGATCGATGGCAAGCGCGCCTACGACCTCGCGCGGGCCGGCCAGGCGATCGAACTCGCGCCTCGCGCGGTGCGGATCGATCGGCTCGAGCTTCTCGATCGCATAGATATCGATCAAGCAGATTTCGTGGTCGCTTGCGGCAAGGGCACCTACATCCGGTCACTCGGCCGGGATATCGCGGTGGCCCTGGGCACCGTCGGCCATCTCTCGGCGCTGCGTCGCACCGCCGCCGGCCCGTTCCGGCAGGAGGCGGCCATTTCGCTTTCCAAACTGGAAGCCCTCGGGCATATTCCGCCGCTTCTCGGGGCCTTGGCTCCCGTCGCGACCGCGCTGGACGACATCCCGGCGTTGGCCCTGACGGACGCCCAAGCGGCCCGGCTGCGCCAAGGCCAGCCGGTGTCCCTGACCCGGGACGCACCGCCGTCCGGCGCATTGGTTCGCGCCGAGACCGGCAGCAGGCTGGTGGCGCTGGTCCGCTCGGACGGCGCGTCCCTCCAGCCGGTGCGTGTGTTCAACCTTTAGAGTCAGGAGATGACCGATGTCGATTACGGCCGCGCGCAAGGCGGAGCTGATCAAGTCCTATGCCCAGGGTGAAGGCGATACCGGATCGCCTGAAGTGCAGGTTGCCATCCTGAGCGAGCGCATCGCCAACCTCACCGAGCATTTCAAGGGTCACGCGAAGGATCACCATTCGCGGCGCGGCCTGCTGAAGCTCGTCGGACAGCGCCGTCGGCTGCTCGACTATCTCAAGGCGAAGGACCACAAGCGTTACGACTCGTTGATCGAGCGCCTGGGTCTGCGCCGTTGACCATCGGCCCTGTCCCTGCGACAGGGCCTTTTCGCGTCGCGTCGATCGGTCCCCGTGAGTTCGGCCGGCTGATGCGACTTTGCAGTAACCGGGAAGGCAGGGGCGAGAGCAAAGGCCTGGCTCGGTCCTGCCGGCGCAAGGGCGCCGGCGGGCGGTCGTCGCCAAACGGGGGCGGTCGGCCGTGCAGGAAAGGATGATGATATGACCGATATGTTCAAAGTGTTCCGCAAGGAAGTGGAATGGGCCGGCCGCAAGCTGGTGCTGGAAACCGGCAAGATCGCGCGCCAGGCCGACGGCGCGGTATTGGCGACCTACGGCGGCACCACGGTGCTGGCCGCCGTCGTGTACGAGAAGAAGCCGAAGCCCGGCCTCGATTTCTTCCCGCTTACCGTCAACTATCAGGAGAAGGCATTCGCCGCCGGCAAGATTCCGGGCGGCTTCTTCAAGCGCGAGGGGCGTCCTTCCGAGAAGGAGATCCTCACCTCGCGCCTGATCGATCGGCCGATCCGGCCGTTGTTCCACGAGAGCTACCGCAACGAGACGCTGGTCGTCGTGACGACGCTCGCGCACGACATGGAGAACGATCCCGACATCGTGTCGATGATCGCGACCTCGGCCGCCCTCACCATTTCGGGCGTGCCCTTCATGGGCCCGATCGGCGCGGCGCGCGTGGCGTATCTCGACGGCAACTTCATCGTCAATCCCACGCTCGAGCAGAACGAGAAGAGCGACCTCGACCTCGTCGTCGCCGGCACCAAGGAAGGCGTGCTGATGGTCGAGTCCGAGGCCCAGGAGCTGCCCGAGGACGTGATGCTGAACGCCGTGATGGAAGGCCATCGCTCCTTCCAGCCGGTGATCGACGCGATCATCTCCCTGGCCGAGCATGCCGCCAAGGATCCGCTGCCGCTCGGCGAGCCGTCGGAAGCCGCCAAGGCGGTGGCCGACAAGCTCAAGGCCGAGGTGCGCGGCAAGCTCGCCGAAGCCTATGCCGAGACCGTGAAGCAGGCCCGCCAGCAAAAGGTCGGCGCCGTGAAGGACGAGGCCAAGAAGCTGTTCGAGGGCAATGACGAGGAGCTCGCCGCGTTCGGCGAGCAGTTCGGCAATCTCGAGGCCGACGTCGTGCGTGGCGCCATCCTCGACACCGGCAAGCGTATCGACGGCCGCGACACCAGGACCGTGCGGCCGATCGTGGCCGAGGTCGGCGTGTTGCCGCGCGCTCACGGTTCCTCTCTCTTCACCCGCGGCGAGACGCAGGCGCTCGTGGTGGCGACGCTGGGCACCGGTCAGGACGAGCAGATCATCGATGCGCTCGAGGGCGAGTATCGCGAGCACTTCATGCTGCACTACAACTTCCCGCCCTACTCGGTCGGCGAGGTGCGCCGCATGGGCTCGCCCGGACGCCGCGAGATCGGCCATGGCAAGCTCGCCTGGCGCGCCCTGCGGCCCATGCTGCCCTCCAAGGACAAGTTCCCCTACACGATCCGCGTCGTGTCGGAGATCACCGAGAGCAACGGCAGCTCGTCGATGGCCTCGGTGTGCGGCGGTTCGCTGTCGCTCATGGATGCGGGCGTGCCGCTGGAGCGTCCGGTGGCCGGCATCGCGATGGGGCTGATCAAGGAGGGCGAGCGCTTCGCCGTCCTGTCCGACATCCTGGGCGACGAGGACCATCTCGGCGACATGGACTTCAAGGTGGCCGGCACCGAGCGCGGCGTCACCTCGCTGCAGATGGACATCAAGATCACCTCGATCACCGAGGAGATCATGAAGGTGGCCCTCGCGCAGGCGAAGGAAGGCCGCATCCATATCCTGGGCGAGATGGCCAAGGGCCTGGGCGGCGCGCGCGAGACGGTCAGCAGCAACGCGCCTCGCATCACCCAGTTCACCATCCCCAAGGACAAGATCCGCGAAGTGATCGGCACCGGCGGCAAGGTGATCCGCGAGATCACCGAGCAGACCGGCACCAAGATCGACATCGAGGACGACGGCACGATCAAGGTCGCCGCGGTCGACTCCAAGGCGAGCCAGAAGGCGATCGACTGGATCAAGGGCATCGTGGCCGAGCCGGAAGTCGGCGTGATCTACAACGGCAAGGTCGTTAAGACCGTCGAGTTCGGCGCGTTCGTGAACTTCCTGGGCGCGCGCGACGGCCTGGTGCACATTTCGGAACTCGCGCCGCGGCGCGTCGCCAAGGTGACCGACGTGGTCAAGGAAGGCGACCAGGTGAAGGTCAAGGTCCTGGGTGTCGACGATCGCGGCAAGGTGCGCCTCAGCATGAAGGCGGTCGACCAGGAGACCGGCGAGGACATCTCCAACAAGCCGCGCGAGGAACAGTCCGCCCCGGCGGCCGGCGAGTAGAAGCGGAAACGGCGGCCCACCGGCCGCCGTTTTTGCTTTGAACGTTCGCATCTGCGTGGATGCGAGCCAAAAAATTGCGCCACTGGAGTGGCGCGCTCCCATGAGCGCGCTCATAGGAGCGCGCAACTCCAGTCGCGCTCATCCGATACCGAGCGAGGAGAAGGCCGCGTCGGCTACTTCCCGTGCCCGTTGCCGTTGTCGTCGCCGTTCTGGCCCGTGGCGCTGGCGGGGGGCATGCCGACAGCATGGTAGCCGCCGTCGACATAGTGGACCGTGCCGGTGACGCCCGCGCTGAGGTCGGAAAGGTAGTAGAGGGCGGCGCCGCCGATGTCGGACAGCTCCATGTTGCGGCGAAGCGGCGAGGCCTCGCGCGACAGCCGATAGACGTAGCGGCTGCTACCGATCACCGCGCCGGCCAGCGTACGCATCGGGCCGGCCGAGATCGCGTTCACCCGCACGCCCTGCGGCCCGAGATCGGCCGCCAGATAGCGCACGCTGGCCTCCAGCGCGGCCTTGGCGACGCCCATGACGTTGTAGGAGGGCATCACGCGCGCCGCACCCTCATAGGTGAGCGTGATCAGACTGCCGCCATCGGTCATCAGGGGCAGGGCGCGGCGGGCGATCTCGGTGAACGAATAGCAGGAGATGGTGAGGCTTCTCTGGAAATTCGCCTTCGTCGTGTCGACGTAGCGGCCCTTCAGCTCTTCCTTGTCCGAGAAGGCGATGGCATGGACCACGAAATCGAGCCGCTGCCATTCCTTCTGAAGCCGGGCGAACAGCGCATCGAGGCTCTCCTCATTCTCGACGTCGGCCTCCTGGATGACGCGTGCACCGAGCTTCTCGACCATCGGCAGGACGCGCTTGCCGAACGCCGCTCCCTGATACGTGAAGGCCATCTCCGCGCCGGCGCCGTGCAACGCCTGGGCAATGCCCCAGGCGATCGAGCGCTCATTGGCGACGCCCATCACGAGGCCGCGCTTCCCGGCCATCAACTTCGGCACAGGCGGCAGATCGGCCGGCTTCGAAGTCGCCGTGTTCGACTCCGCAGTGCCGGAAACACTCCCGCCCGATGCATCCGGCGCGGCGGAGAGGGTACGGTTGACTGGCATCTTCCCCTCTCAGTGATCGTAGCGCGAGAACAGCAGGCACGCGTTGGTGCCACCGAAACCGAAGCTGTTCGACATCACGGTCTGCAGTCCGGCATTGTCGATACGCTGCCGGGCGATCGGATATCCCTCGGCGCCCGGATCGAGGTTCTCGATATTCGCGGAGGCGGCGACGAAGTCCTCCTTCAGCATCAGGAGTGAGTAGATCGCCTCGTGCGCGCCAGTTGCGCCCTGACTGTGCCCGGTCAGCGACTTGGTCGAGCTCACGGTCGGCAGCTTCTCGCCGAACACGGTGCGGATCGCGTCGAGCTCTGTGATGTCGCCGACCGGCGTCGACGTGCCGTGGCTGTTGATATAGTCGACCGGGGTGTTGCGCCGGGCCGCCCCCGGAAAGCCTTCGACGGCAAGCTTCATGCAGCGCACGGCGCCTTCGCCCGATGGGGCGACCATGTCGGCGCCGTCCGATGTGGCCCCGTAGCCGATCACCTCGGCATAGATCTTCGCGCCGCGCGCCTTGGCGAGCTCCAGATCCTCCAGCACCAGCATGCCGCCGCCGCCCGAGATGACGAAGCCGTCGCGGTCCTTGTCGTAGGCGCGGCTCGCGCGATGCGGCTGGTCGTTGTACTTCGACGACATGGCGCCCATCGCGTCGAACAGCACCGACAGCGTCCAGTCGAGCTCCTCGCCGCCGCCGGCGAACATGCGGTCGGCCTTGCCGAGCTGGATGCACTCGACGGCATTGCCGATGCAGTGGGCGGAAGTCGAACAGGCCGAGCTGATGGAGTAGGAGAGGCCCTTCACCCGGTACGCGGTCGCGAGATTGGCCGACACGGTGCTCGACATCGCCCTCGGCACCATGAAAGGGCCGATCTTCCGCGGTCCCTTCTCCTTGGCGATGGCGGCCGACTGGACGATTGCGCCGGTCGTCGGTCCGCCGGAGCCTGCCACCAGGCCGGTGCGCTCGTTCGAGACGTCGCCGTCGCTCAGGCCGGCATCGGCGATCGCTTCCTTCATGGCGAGGTAGGCGAAGGCCGCGCCGTCGCCCATGAAGCGACGCAGGCGGCGATCGACCGCCTCGTCAACGTTCAGCTTGACGGTGCCCGCGACCTGACTGCGAAAGCCGAGATCCTTGTATTGCGGCACGAACTCGATGCCCGACCGGCCGTCTCGCAGGGACCTCGTCACCTCGGCGGCGTTGTTGCCGATCGAGGAAACGACGCCGAGGCCTGTGACCACGACACGCCGCATGTCAGCTCGCCGCCGCGGCGGTTGCCGCCGCCTCCTGGGCAAGGCCGACCTTCATGTCGTTGGCCTCATAGACCGGCTTTCCGTCGGCCTGCACGAAACCATCGGCGATCCCCATGACCAAACGGCGCAGGATCACGCGCTTGAGGTGCACGTGATAGGTGAGCTTGCGTACGCTCGGCAGGATCATGCCGGTCAGCTTGACTTCGCCGACACCCAGTGCGCGGCCGCGTCCGGGTGCCTTCATCCAGCCGAGAAAGAATCCCAGCATCTGCCACATGGCATCGAGGCCAAGGCAACCCGGCATCACCGGGTCCCCCTTGAAATGGCAGGCGAAAAACCAAAGGTCAGGCTTGACGTCGAGCTCAGCCACGATCTCGCCCTTGCCGTATTTGCCCCCGCTATCGGCGATCTTCACGATCCGGTCGAACATCAGCATGGGCGGCAGAGGAAGCTGCGCGTTCCCGGGGCCGAACAGGCGGCCCTTGGCGCACTCGATCAGGTCTTCGAAAGAATAGCTGCTCTTCTTTTCGTTCACTCTTCACCGTCCCGCAGGCGTCCGATTCGCGGATCGCGCGCAGAATAAGGACGGCGGCCGGCTCGCGCAAACCGCCGAATTGGCCGCGTGGGGTCTTTCCAGACACTCTTTCAGCCCTTACATATGGTCGCAACCATGTCCGGCACCAGCCCCGATTTCGCCAGCCGCCTGCGCGGTGCAGGCCTGCGGCCCACCCGCCAGCGGGTGGCGCTGGCGCGCGTGCTGTTCGGCGCCGGCCACCGGCATGTCACCGCCGAGGGCCTGCACGCCGAGGTGAAGGCGAGCGGCATTCCCGTTGCTCTGGCTACCGTTTACAACGCCCTCAACCAGTTCCGCGATGCGGGTCTGTTGCGTGAGGTCGTGGTAGCCCCCGGCCGGTCTTACTTCGACACCAACACCGGGCATCACCATCATTTCTTCGTCGAGAATGACGGCGAGCTGCATGATTTCCCGTCCGACAAGGTGACGATCGACGGACTGCCGACGCCGCCCAAGGGCACGCGGCTGTCGCGTGTCGACGTCGTCGTGCGGGTGCGCCGCTAACGGTGGCTGCCGCCTGCGAGTCGTTTGCATCTTTGGAATTATTCTAAAGAACTTGACGCTCCGGGAACGAACTCCCAAAATCCCCTTCTCATTCGGAGGAGTGGATCATGGCCAATCTCAAAGGTTCCAAGACTGAAGACAATCTGAAGGCGGCGTTCGCGGGCGAAAGCCAGGCCAACCGTCGTTACCTCTACTTCGCTCAGAAGGCGGACGTGGAGGGCTACAACGACGTGGCCGCGGTGTTCCGCTCGACCGCAGAGGGCGAGACCGGCCACGCCCACGGCCATCTCGAATTCCTCGAGGTGAGCGGCGACCCGGCGACCGGCCTGCCGATCGGCGAGACCTCCGCCAACCTCAAGGCTGCGATCGCGGGCGAGACGCACGAATACACCGACATGTATCCGGGTATGGCCCGCACCGCTCGCGAGGAAGGCTTCGGCGAGATCGCGGACTGGTTCGAGACACTGGCCAAGGCGGAGAAGAGCCACGCCGGCCGCTTCCAGAAGGCGCTCGACGTCCTGGCCTGAGCCGGCGTCCA
Source organism: Reyranella sp. (assembly GCA_035279245.1). Classification (GTDB taxonomy): domain Bacteria; phylum Pseudomonadota; class Alphaproteobacteria; order Reyranellales; family Reyranellaceae; genus Reyranella. The sequence continues at coordinate 7,294 of DATEID010000179.1, read as the reverse complement.
TCTGCCGAAGGGGGACCCGGCGCGGTCCCCCTTTTTCGTCCCCTTGACTGATACCGAAGACCGAAGCTCCCACCATGCGCGAAGGCAGTCTAGAAGCCCCCGTCCGCCATCCGCTCGAATGGCAGACCCCTTGGTTCTGGGACGAGCAGGCGCTCGAGAAGGAGATGGAGCGCATCTTCGATATCTGTCACGGCTGCCGTCGCTGCTTCAATCTCTGCGATTCCTTTCCCCGCCTGTTCGACCTGATCGACAATGGGCCGACGGGCGAGCTCGACGGTGTCGACAAGGCCGACTACGCGAAGGTCGAGGAAGCCTGCACGCTGTGCGACATGTGCTTCATGACCAAGTGTCCTTACGTGCCGCCACATCCGTGGGCGGTCGATTTCCCGCACCTCATGCTGCGCCACCGCGCGGTCCAGGCACGCAAGAAGGGCATCGATTTCGTCGAGAGCCAGCTTGCCGATACAGATCGCATGGGCCGGCTTGGCACGTTCGTGGCGCCGCTGATGAACTGGGCGACCGACGAGCGCAACAAGCCGGTGCGCCGGAGCATGGAGCGGCTCGGCGGCATCCATCACGGCGCGCGTTTGCCCAAGCAGGCGAGCGAGACCTTCGAGCGGCGCGCCCACCGCGAGGGTGCAACGGTCAACGAGGCCGCGCCTGCCTTCGGCCAGCGCAAGGCCGTGCTCTATGCCACCTGCTTCGTGAATTTCCATTCGACAGAGATCGGTGCCGCCGCACGCGCGGTGCTGGCGAAGAACGGCGTCGAGACCGAGGTCCTGCATCCGGCCTGCTGCGGCATGCCGAAGCTCGAGCTGGGCGATCTCGAGAGTGTTGCCGATGCGGCGAAGAAGGTTTCGGCCGAGCTCCTGCCCTGGGTCGACAAGGGCTACGACATCGTGGCCCTCACGCCGTCCTGCGCGCTGATGCTGAAGTTCGAATGGCCGCTGATTTGCCCCAGGGATCCGGCGATCGAGCGGCTGGCGCAGGCGACCTTCGACCTTTCGGAGTACGTGGTCGATATCGCCAAGAAGCACGGCCTCGCCGACGGCCTCGAGCCGGTCGAGGGCGGCATCAGCATGCATCTCGCCTGTCATGCGCGTGCCCAGAACATGGGCCCGAAAGCGGCCGAGATGCTGCGCCTCATTCCCAAGACGCGGGTCGCCGTGATCGAGCGATGCAGCGGCCATGGCGGCATCTGGGGCGCGCGTACCGAGAACTTCGAGGTCGCTGTGAAGGTCGGCAAGCCCGCCGCGCAGGCTGCGCTCAAGAACAACACCAGCCACGTGGCGTCGGAGTGCCCGCTGGCCGCCGAACACCTGATGCAGGTGATGGAAATGACAGCCGGCGAGGAGAAACCCAAGCCCTATCGGGCGGAGCATCCGATCGAGATCCTGGCCCGTGCCTACGGATTGAAGGAGTCCTCGTCATGAACCTGCGCAAGATCGACGCCTCGGCGATCGTGCCGCTCGCCGAGTACAGCAAGCAGCGCGGCGAGCGGCGCAAGCGCATCGCCGATCTCAAGAAGGATCGCCGCCTGGAGGTCGGACCGTTCGCGACGTTCTACTTCGAGAGCTACGACACGATGCTGCATCAGGTGCACGAGATGCTGTTTATCGAGAAGGGCGGCGCCGAGCAGCTTCCCGACGAGCTCGACGCATACAATCCACTGATTCCGCAGGGCAGCGAGCTGGTGGCGACAGTGATGTTCGAGATCGACGATCCGGTGCGCCGGGCGCGCGTGCTTGCGACGCTGGGCGGCGTCGAGGACCGGGCGTTCATCCGGGTCGATGGCGAGACGATCCGGGGCGTGCCGGAGGGTGACCAGGAACGCTCGCGCGAGGACGGCAAGGCATCGTCCGTCCAGTTCATCCGCTTCCCCTTCACCTCGGCGCAGGTCGCTGCCTTCAAGAGCGGCGCGGGAGATGTCGTGGTGGGTTTCGACCACCCCAGCTATGGCCACATGGCCGTGATGCCGGCGGCAGTGCGGGCGGCGCTGGCCGGCGACTTCGACTGATCTCGCCTGCTATTGCCGGCGATAGACCGAGGCGAAGGGCAGCGTGAAGGTGATCTGTGGGCCCGGCAGGCTGGCCGGCAGCGCCGCATAGGGCGCGGCGGCGCGTGCCGCCTCCACGAGACCACGATCGAGATTCAAGATTCCGCTCGACCGTGCCACGCTTACGTCGAGCAGGTGGCCGTCACGCCGGATGACCAGACGGAGCACCACGGTACCCTGCTCGTTCGCCTGGCTCGAGTGATAGCGGTACTGCGAAATCTTTCTCGCGACACCCCAGAGATATTGCTCGACGATGCTGTTCTGATTGTACTGGTCGGCCGGGTTGACGAAGGTCGCCGACGGCGCCGTCGCCTGCGGATTGCTTGGCGCGCGGTGCTGTTGCAAGGCGGTGAGAGGAGACGGACTTAGCTGCGGGTGCTGTTGCTGAGGCGCTGGTGCGGCGTGCGCTTTAGGACGAGCCGGCGCCGGCCGCGGTGGCGGCTTCGGGAATTCCTTTGACGTAACCGGAGGCGGCGGCGCCTCGAGCGGTGGCAACGAGTTCTCGAGCGTTTCCGGCGGTGGTGCGACTGCCGGAGGGGCGAGCGCCTGCTGCGGTTCCGGCTTCGGTTGCGATTTGACCTCTGGTTTTGGCTCCGGCTTCGCCGCCTGTTGCGGCTTCTCGGTCGTGGTCGGGCTCGGCGGCGGAAGGCCGAGTTGTGCGGCGGGGGCCTTCGGCGCCGGCGGCTTCGCGATGGATGGTGGCGGTAAAGGCTTGCTCTCCGGCTCGGGCTTGGGCTCGGCGACCGGCGGCGGCTTGGGCGCGGGAGGCGGCTCAAGCGTCACCTCGATCGCCGGATCGGCGACCTCGGTCGTGCGATGGTTGAGCGGCGATACCCACCACAGGGCGAGCGCCGTCGCCACATGCAACAGCACCGCCAATGCGGCCGCCATCGGCGACATGCGGTCGAAGCGGGTGTAAGTGGCGCTGATGACGTGGGTCGTCACGTGACCCGTTCTAAGCGGGCGGCCGCACGGCCGCTAGTTGATTGGCTCGGACTTGTAGACACCCCAAAGGTCGCCGCGCTCGAGCCAGCCACTGACGCCGGACACTTTGACGCGGCACCAGTCACCCGAACACGACTCGATCATGCCCGTGACCTCGGGCTCGAGCTTGGCGACGACTTCCGCCGAGCGCGACGGCGTGCGATGCAGGCTGACCATGCTGGCCGGCACGATGAAGCTGCGTTTGCCGGACAGAAGACCCTGATAGACCCAACCGCTCGCGCCCTGCCAGTCGCGGATTTTGCGCCAATTCTCGAACTCGGCCACGATCTCGACCGGCATCGCCTTGCGCCGATAGACCCAATCGACGGGATAGCGGGTGCCGGGACCGGTGCGCACATTGACCTCGTCGGATTTGAGTGACGCGAAGCGGGGGATGGGCAGGCCGGAACCCCGGTGGACGGGCGCCGTGGCGGTCTCGGCGTGAGCGCCGTAGTGCTGCCAGGTGCCGATCAGGGGCCGAAGGGCGCAGATTCCCAGGGTGGCGATGGCGACGCCGGCCGCGGCGCGCAGGAAGAACGGGTGAGCCTCCATCGCCTTCATTATACATTAAATCTCCATATCGAACGACAAGCACTTGAAATTGCCCGTTTTTCGCCTTTGGTGGCCTTTGCGGGCGGATGCTGGACAAGAGACGACGGGACTTGCTAATCGGGGCGGGTATGCCGCCCAGCCCCAAGAAAAAGCCGCTGGTGATCGTCACCCGCAAGCTGCCCGACGCCATCGAAACGCGGCTCATGGAGCTGTTCGACACCAGGCTCAATGCCGAGGACAAGCCGCTTGGCGCGGCCGCGCTGGTCGAGGCCGCCAGGACGGCCGACGTGCTGGTGCCAACGGTCACCGACCGGATCGACAGCCGCATCCTGTCGCAGGCAGGCCCGCGGCTGAAACTGATCGCCTCGTTCGGCACGGGCGTCGATCACATCGACCTCGACACCGCCCGCCAGCGCGGCATCACCGTCACGAACACGCCTGGCGTGCTGACCGACGACACCGCCGACATGTCGATGGCGCTGGTGCTGGCCACCGCGCGGCGCATGGGTGCCGGTGAGCGGCTGATGCGCGAGGGCAAGTGGGCCGGCTGGAGTCCGACCTCGATGTTGGGCTCGCGCCTCATGGGCAAGCGCATGGGCATCGTCGGCATGGGCCGCATCGGGCAGGCGCTGGCCCAACGGGCCCGCAGCTTCGGTCTCGCCATCCACTACCATAATCGCAAGCGCGTCCATCCCGAGATCGAGCGCGAGCTCGAGGCGACCTATTGGGAGAGCCTCGACCAGATGCTGGCGCGCATGGATATCGTGTCCGTCAACTGCCCGCATACGCCGGCCACCTATCATCTTTTGTCGGCGCGGCGGCTGAAGCTGATGAAGCCCACGGCGATCATCGTCAATACCGCCCGCGGCGAGGTAATCGACGAGAACGCCATGGTGCGCATGCTGCGCGCGGGAGAGCTCGCCGGCGCCGGCCTCGACGTCTATGAGCACGAGCCGCAGATCAATCCCAAGCTCCTCGAGCTCGACAACGTCGTGCTGCTGCCGCACATGGGCTCGGCCACCCTCGAAGGCCGCATCGAGATGGGCGAGAAGGTGCTGATCAACATCAAGACCTTCGCCGACGGCCACAAGCCGCCCGACCGCGTGCTGGCGACGATGTTCTGACGCTAAATGTCGCCCTCGACCGCCTCGCGTGCTGCGTGCGGCTCCTCGGTGTCGAAGGCGTCGCGCGTGGCGCGGCCGACTTGGGCGCCGACCAGGATGGTGAGCGACGTCCAGTACATCCAGACCATGATGGCGGCGAAGCCCGCCGTCGCGCCGAAAGCCGAGGTGAGCTGCGTCACCTCGAAGTAGTAGACGAGGGCGCGGTTGCCGGCGAAGAACAGGAGCGTGTTCACCGCGCCGCTGATCAGCGCGAAGCGCCAGGGCACGCCGCCCGTCGGTAGCCACTTGTAGATCAGCGTGAAGAACACGGCGAGGATGCCATAGTGGGTGAGGCCCGAGATCGCCGGCCCGATCCACTGGCCGAGGATCGGGAAGGCCTGCAGTGCGCCGGCATAGACCGAGATCACGACGCTCAGCAGGACGACCGCGATCACCAGCACGCCCATCAGCACCATCAGCAGCACCGCGAGCAGCCGCGACTGCAATGTCGCCAGCACGACATGGATGTGGCGCGGGCTGTTGCCGCGCCAGATCACGTCGAAGCTGTCGTCCAGCTCCACGAACACGCGGCTGCCCGTGTAGATCAGCACCACGGCGCCGGCGATCGCGGCGATGCCGCGGCCGCGGAACAGATCCTCCGAGGCGAACCGCTGGATGCTGTTCAAGTGTTCCGGCGCCACCACGGTGCTCAACGCGTCGAAGATCACCTGCTGCGCGATCATCTTGCCGACGAAGGGCTCGGCGATGGCGATCGAGAAGATCATGATCGGGCCGATGGCGAACATGGTGTAGAAGGCCATGGCCGCGGCCGAGGTCGAAAGCCGGTTGGTGAAGAAGCCGGTGAAGGAATCGACCGCAATCTTCCAGAGCTTGTCGAGCATCGCTGTCGGCGCGCCGTCAGTAGAGCCGGATGTCGAGACCCGCGAGGATCAGCAGGATGGCTGCGATCGCCAGGATCACCGTCGTGGCCGTGGCGCCGACCGCACGGCCAGACTTGTAGAAACCCAGCATCCCGCCCGCATGCAGAAACCGTGCAAGCGTGAGGATCGCGGCGAGCACCGCAATCGTGCCGTTGCCGTAGGGGCCGTGCAGCAGCCAGATGATGAGCAGGCAGAGCGGCGTCAGCTCGAGGAGGTTGGCGTGGGCGCGGATCGCCGACAGCATCTCGGGATCGCCGCCGTCGCCCAGGAAGATCTTCTTCTTGCCGCGCAGACGGCCGACATGCATCGTCAGGCCGACCGCCAGCAGTCCCAGCAGGCCGGCGCATACGAAAAAGACCGTCATTGCGCGGCGCTCTCCTCTCGATTCCGGCGGATTGTATGGCCATATTGGAGGACACAAAAGCAAGGGAGCCGTGCCATGTGGCAGATCCTGCGAAAGAAAGCCGAGATGCCCGATCCCGACCGCGCCCTGCCCGGACGAGACAAGCCCGCCTTCGCGGTGCCGGCAGAGCATTTCGTGACCCACAACCGTATCCAGCCGCCGTTCCCAGCCGGACTCGAAACGGCGATGTTCGGCATGGGTTGCTTTTGGGGCGCCGAGCGCAAGTTCTGGCAGACGCCGGGAGTCTATGCCACGGCCGCAGGCTATGCGGCGGGCTTCACGCCCAATCCCACCTATGAGGAGGTCTGCTCCGGCTACACCGGCCACAACGAGGTGGTGAAGGTGTGGTTCGACCCGAAGAAGATCTCCTACGAGGCACTGCTCAAGGTATTCTGGGAGAGCCACGATCCGACGCAAGGCATGCGTCAGGGCAACGATGTTGGCACGCAGTATCGTTCCGGCATCTACACCTTCTCGTCGCAACAGAAGAAAGCGGCCGAGGTCTCGCGCGATCTGTTCCAGAAGGAGCTCGACAAAAGCGGCATGGGAAGCATCACGACGGAGATCCTCGATGCGCCGCCGTTCTACTACGCCGAGGACTATCATCAGCAGTATCTCGCCAAGAATCCCAACGGCTATTGCGGCCTGGGCGGCACCGGCGTGAGCTGCCCGATCGGGCTCGGTGTGGCGGCGGAGTAGGTCGCAGTCCGACCAGATGGCCGTTCGTTCGCTGCTCATCCGCTCGCCGACCAAGCCCACTGTTCCGCCGCCGGAGGAGATTGGCATCGAGCATGCCGGCGCCGTACTGCCGGTCACGTTCCTGCGAAGCGCCCGCGCGCGTCGCGTGTCGTTGCGTGTCGACTCCGCAAGGCGGCGGATCCTTCTCACGGCGCCTTTGCGCATGCCGTTTGCGGTCGCGGTCCGATTTGCCGAAACGCAGGCCGGATGGATCGCCGCGCGGCTGAAGCGCCTGCCGCCGCGCCGTCCGTTTACCGATGGCGCCGACGTGCCGGTTTTCGGTGTACCGCATCGCATCCGCCATCGGCCCGAAGCGCGCGGTACGGTTTGGCTCGAAGGAGCCGAGATCCATGTCGCCGGGCGTGCGGAGCATCTACCGCGCCGGCTGCGCGATTGGCTGACGGCCGAGGTCCGTCAGCGGGTGATTCCGCTTGCGCATGCGAAGGCCGAGCGCATCGAGCGCACGGTGAAGCGGATCAGTGTGCGCGACAGCCGCACGCGCTGGGGAAGCTGCGGG
>DATEID010000178.1:0-6450 GCA_035279245.1 Reyranella sp. | reverse complement strand
CGACGGGGTTGAAGTAGGCGCCGTCACCGCCACCGCCCGTACCGCCGCCGCCATTGCCGATGCCGGCGCTGCCGCCGTCCGCTCCGGTGGGCCAATAGCCGCCGCCGCCGCCGCTCGGGCAGCTGAAGAAATTGCAGCCCGCGGTTTGTGCGCCGCCATTGCCGCCCCGCGCCTGGCTGTTCTGCAGGTTGACATTGCTCGCCGTCACCGTGGCGCCGGCGGCGACGAACAGCGCACCCCCCAGCCCCGCGCCGCCGCCGCCGCCGCCACCGCCATTGGCGTTGCCGCCGTTGCCGCCCTGCGCCGTGGCGTTGGCGATGGTGAGATTGTTCACCGCCACAGTGCCCGACTGGACGAACAGGCCGCGATACTTGCCGCCGCCGGACAGCGTGAAGTTGCCGCCGTCGATCGTGACGTTGCGCTGCAGGGTGGGCAGGTTCGAGCCGAGCGTTACGTTGCCGGTGAAGGTGATGGTGTCGCCGTTCTGCGCGCTGGAGATGGCGCTGCGAAGCTGCGCGTCGGTTGCGACATTGAAGTTGGCGGCGTTCGCCTGACTTGCCGTTGCCAGCGCGCCGGCCCCGATCAGGAGGGCGAGGGCAAGGTGCGATGCCGACGAAAGGCATGCTTCCTTGAGCGAATCCATGGACGTGTGGCGGATCATTCGACTGGGACCTCCTGGCGCGATCTCACCTGCCTGATCGACGGGCAAAAGATCGCGGAGCGACATTTGTCCCAAGGTCTGCATTTCCAGTATCCCTCGCGTGAGGAACAGGCTGGAATTCGCTGTCTTTTCCAGGAATATGGTCGATGGAATTGGCGCAGCGTCGAGTAGCGGGGGAGCGAGTGGCACGGGAGATCGATCGGAAGTTGCGCCTGACCGCCGCCTTCCTCGGCGCGGTCGCGCGCAAGGACCTGGCCGCCGCGTTCCGCCGGGTCAATGCGCGGACCTCGTTCGATGTCGGGCGAGCCGACAAGTGGCTGCAGGGACGGGCGCAACCGCGCGAGCGGCAGGTCTATGAGGACTGGGCGAAGGTGCTCGATCTCGACCGGTCGGGCCAATGGATCGCCGACTGCGACGCCGAGACCTTTCTCGACGAGATCTGCGAGCGCCACGGCCGGGATCGCAAGGCGCTGCTGCGCAGCCTCGAGGCGTCGTCAGGGACGCGCCGGAACGGGCAGGGGCCGGCGCTCGACCTCGCCGGCTCCTTCGTCTGCTACTCCCATGCCTGGTCGCCCTATTTTCGCGGCCGGCTGATCCGGGCGGAGCTGTCGGTCGCGGCGGCATCGAACGGGAGCCGGCTGCCCGCGATCTATGCCGAGGTCCTGCCCACCGGCCGGATGGAGCTCGCCGGCGCGATCGCCATCGGCAAGCGGGCGCTGCATCTCGAGGTGAGCGATGCCACAGGCGGCGTGCCGGTCCTGAGCTTCTGTCTGTTCCCGACCTCCCCGCCGGCCAGCGTGCTGGCCGGCCTGATGTTCGGCACGACCATCATCGGCCCCGACGCGCAGCCCTCGGTGACCCGCATCGTCATGGTGCGCCTGCCCGCTTCGACGGCGCGGCTGCGGTCGGCCGATGCCTATCTGCCCTCGCAAAGCTCGGTCGCCGAGGACCTCGTAGCGCTCGGCCTGCGTGTCGACGATTCGGCTGCCGTCGATCGCCGTGTCGCCGAGTTCCTATCCGGCCGCAGCGACGGCTTCGATCAGATCCCGGTGTCGGCCTATCGCGCGCTCGCCGATCTGTTCGACCGGAGCTGGCTCGCGGCGGCACCCTGAGCTGGAACGGGTTTTCCAGGACCGCGAGTCGGCACGCGCTCGCGGTCCCGGAGACATCGGCTCAGAAGCTGTATCGGACGCCGCCGTTGAAGGCCCGGCCGCGGAAGCCGCCGGTGGAGACCTCGTGCTGCCAGGCGACGTCGCCGTAGACGGCGAGCTGCTTGATGGCGGACACGATCACCCGTTCGGCTTTGCTCAGGATGCGCCGGCTGGTCGCCAAAGTCGGCCATGATCCAGACGAGGGAGGTCACGGTGCGGCTGGCGCGTACCCAGGATGACGCCGAGAGGCTCGGTTGCCCTGTCCCGGTGCACATCTTGCCATCGTCGGCCGCGTCGGCGAGCGGGCGCCCGAGGGCGTGCGGGTGGTATGGTCGGATGAGGCCATCGATATCGATGCGATGCTGCTCGCCGCGCATTGAGGAGGCCGTAAAGCAGCCGCCACATTCGGAGTGAAAGAACGGTGGCCTGCCGCTGCGGGGCGGCTATCTTGGCGCCGCATGTTCCGTTTCATTCCGATCGACATCCCGCACCTGCTGCATCTCTATGGCTACTGGATGGTCGCGGCCATCGTCGCGCTGGAAGGCATGGGCCTGCCGCTGCCCGGCGAGACCACGCTGGTGGCGGCCTCGATGTATGCCGGCACGACGGGCAAGATCGGCATCTTCCCGGTCGTGCTCGCGGCGTTCCTGGGCGCGGTCGCGGGCGACAATACGGGCTACTGGATCGGCCGCTTCATCGGCCGGCGGCTGGTGGCGGGCTGGGGCCGCCATATCGGCATCACCGAGCAGCGGCTCAAGATCGGCCAGTACCTCTTCTGGCGGCACGGCGGCAAGGTGGTGTTCTTCGCCCGCTTCGTGGCGATCCTGCGCTCGCTGGCGGCCATGCTGGCCGGCATCAACGGCATGCCGTGGCGCCGCTTCGCCGCCTTCAACGCCGGCGGCTGCGCGCTCTGGTCGATGGTCTACGGCTTCGGCGCCTATGCCGCCGGCAACGAGCTGCACCATCTGTCCGGGCCGATCGCGATCGCGACATCGCTGGCCGTCATCGCGGCCTTTGCCGTGGGCTTCGTCATGCTGCATCGCCACGGGCGGCGCTTGGCCGACGAAGCCGAGCGCTGGCATCCCGGGCCGCTCGGCCGTCTGCCCTGAGGGCGGCGTCGGTCAGATCCTGGGGCTGCCCGACGCCCGTATCAGGTCGGCGACCTGGTAAGAGCCTATGGTCGACCCGTCGGGAAAGCGCAGCGTCAGGACGAGGCAGTTCCGGCGTTTGAGGTCCTCGGCGAAGGCCAGCGCCTCGTGCCGCGCGGCGAAGGTCCGCGTCAGATCGCGGCGATGCTCCAGATCAAAAAAGCTGAGCATAAACATGCCGGAAGCGCCCGTTCCTGATCCAAGTAACCTAACACTTTTCCACAGGGCTGTGAATGGTTGACGGGCGGGCACCGCGTCGCACCTGGACTCCCGCTCCCTGCAAAAGGTTGCCGAGGCGAAAGCGGGATGATGCGGACAACCTTGTGGATTTGGAGGGCAAGTGGGGGCAACGATTGTCGCAGCCGCAACGTTAGCCGCCCCAGACACACAAGAGAGAGGCGGGCACATGGCGAAGAAGAGCATGGATGCGGTCGCGCTGCTGAAGGCGGACCACCGCAAGGTCGAGGACCTGTTCGAGAAATTCGAGAAGGCGCGCGAGAGCGAGCGCAAGAAGGCGCTCGTGGAGCAGATCTGCACCGAGCTTTGCGTGCACACGATGCTCGAGGAGGAGATCTTCTACCCGGCCTGCCAGGCCAAGGTGGAGGACAAGGACGTGGTCGAGGAGTCCTATGTCGAGCACGACGGCGCAAAGGTCCTGGTCGCCGAGCTGATGCAGAGCGAGCCGGACGACGAATTCTACGACGCCAAGGTGTCCGTCCTGTCGGAGGAGATCCGGCACCACGTCAAGGAGGAGGAGAAGCGGGGCGAAGGGCTGTTCGCGCAGGCCAGGAAGGCCGACCTCGACCTCGACGCCCTCGGCGAGCGGCTGATGGCGCGCAAGCAGGAGCTGATGGAGCAGATCGAGTCGCAGGGCCTGCCGACGATGCAGACACGCTCCTTCACCGGCCACCGCCTCGAGCAGGGAAAGCCCGTCCAGAGCGGCCTGCAGGCGGCCGCGGACTGACAGCGCCCCGCACGGCACGACAAACAGCCCGTCGAACCGACGGGCTGTTCTTGTCCGGCGGACCTCCGCCGCGCTCCGCTCGGGATGACGGAATCAGGTCATATGCGATGACCTGCGGCGGATCGGCGGTCAGCGCTTGTGGAGGCTGCTGCAGGCGCTGAGGCTGACATGGGCCGCGGTCGCTGCGTTCAGGCAGTCCGCCGCGGTGCGGTAGTGACGGGCGTCGAAGCCGCTCGAGCTCATGTCCATGCTGTTCGACTGCGCCATGTTGCCCGACATGTGGCCCATGTTCGAACCCATGTTCGAGCTGGTGCCCATGTTGCCGTTCATCTGGTGCCGGGTGCCCATCGTGCCCGGCGTGGTGCCGGTCATGGTGCCCGTCGTCGTCTGAGGCGTGGGCGTCGTGGTCGTGCTGCCGGTCTGCGCCGAAGCCAGCATCGGCAGCGCCGCGAGGCTGGCCGAGAAAGCGGAAATCACGAGGAACCTGGAGATCATTGGCCGCTCCTGTCTCTTGTGGAGAACCTCAAGCCAACGAACAGCGACGCCTACGGTTGCCGCGACCGTGTCGCCTTTAATCTAGATCAATGAGCAGCGGCGGTCGCGGTGGTTCAATGGCGGCAACCAACAACCTTCCGAGGACCCCTCCATGACTGCCGAGGAACACGATGCCCTGATCCAGTCGCTGGCCGAGCTGCAGCGGCAGATCGGCGACAAGGCACGCGAGTTCGAGACCCGCGGCGAGTTCGCCGAATTGCGCGACGCCTTCCTCGCCGACCTCAAGGCCCGCCAGGCGGCGATCCGCAGCCGGATCGACGCCGCGCTGGGGCAGGGCTTCTCCTGGCGCCTGATCCGCACCGAGTTCGAGCGCGACTTCGACGGCATCTTCGGCGAGCTGCTGCGCTGGGAGAAGCGCCTCGATGCCGCGACGATGACGCGCAATCCGAGCGGTCAGTCCTCGGCGTAGCGGCCGGCGAGCGGCGCGAACGCCATGTGCGGCGCCTCGGCGTAGCCGATCCACGGGCTACGGGAAGGCGGGTGCTGGCGCGGGATCGGGCCGCCGCTGCGGTCCGGCTCCGAGGGTTCGGAAATGGCGCGCAGCGTGTCCTCGACGTTGGGCGACCGGCAGGCGACGAGATCGCCCAGGCTCACCATGCCGATCAGCCGCTTGCCGTGATCGACCACCGGCAGGCGGCGGATCTGCAGGTAGGCCATCTCCTCCTCGACCTGCTCGACCGGGTCGTCGTCGAAGCACCAGCAGACATCGTCGGTCATCACCTCGTGCACCCGCGCGCTCTCGGGCGACTCGCCCGCCGCCGTGCAGCGCACGGTGATATCGCGGTCGGTCACGATGCCGACCAGGCGATCGCCGTCGCACACCGGCAGCGCGCCCACGTTCAGCCAGTCCATCTTCTGCGCCGCCTGCAGCACGTTCGCGTACGGCGAGACGACCGCCACGTCGCGCGTCATCACATCGCTCACTTGCATCGCTGCCTCCTGTGTCCTGACAGGAGATCAAAGCCCGCCGCGGACATGGGTTGCCTCGCGATCCGGGAGACGGAGGCGCCCGCACTCGCCAGTTGTTTGCCGCCCGGAAAGATATTCTACTTATCCTTGCCTTCAGCGTCCGGGCACATTCCGGGCGCGTTCTCGGGCGCACATCAGTCGAGGGAGAACGACCATGATGCCTTTGGCCAATCGTCTTTATGCGGAGTTCATCGGTACCGCCTGGCTGGTGCTGGGCGGCTGCGGCGCGGCGGTGCTGGCGGCGGGCTTTCCCCAGTTCGGCATCGGCTTCGCCGGCGTCGCCTTCGCCTTCGGCCTCACCGTGCTCACCATGGTGGCGGCGCTGGGGCCGGTGTCGGGCGGCCATTTCAACCCGGCGGTGACGGTCGGGCTGGCGACGGCCGGCCGGCTGCCGGCGCGCGATGTCGTGCCCTATATCGTGGCCCAGGTGCTGGGCGGCATCCTGGGCGCCGCGATCCTCTATGTGATCGCGACCGGCAAGGCGGGCGCCGACATCGGCAGCTTCGCCACCAACGGCTACGGCGACCGCTCGCCGGGCAAGTACGGCCTGATCGCCTGCCTCGTCTCGGAGGTGGTCATGACCTTCGGCTTCGTGACGGTGATCCTGGGCGCCACCGACAAGCGTGCGCCGGCGGCCGCCGCGCCGCTCGCGATCGGGCTGGCGCTGACCTTGATCCATCTCGTCTCGATCCCCGTCACCAACACCTCGGTGAACCCGGCGCGCAGCACCGCGCCGGCGCTGTTCGTGGGCGACGGTGCGCTGGGCCAGCTCTGGCTGTTCTGGCTGGCGCCGATCGTCGGCGCCGTCATCGCCGGCGCGGCCTACAAGCTGCTCGCCGAGACCGCCGGTGCCCGCACCCCGACGGCGACCGCCGCGGCGGACTGAGAATCTTCCACCGTCTCTTTCTCCTCTCCCCGTTGGGGAGAGGACGGGTGAGGGGACAGCGCTCGTCGCCAAGCGTCACGCCGCCCTGCTGAATCAGCTTGCGCGCCAGGCCCTTG
>DATEID010000177.1:0-4371 GCA_035279245.1 Reyranella sp. | reverse complement strand
GGATGTCTTCCTGAACCATCTGCGCAAGAACAAGACGCCGGTTACGATCTTCCTGGTCAACGGCGTCAAGCTGCAGGGAATCGTCACTTGGTTCGACAACTTCTCGGTGCTGCTGCGTCGGGACGGTCATTCGCAGCTCGTCTACAAGCATGCGATCTCGACCATCATGCCGGTGACGCCGGTGCAATTGTTCGACGGGGACAAAGCCGAAGGCTGATTTGACGGACAATATCGAGCTCAACGGACACGCAAAGCGTCAGCGCATGCCGCAGGAGACGGCCCGTCCGGCCACGGTTTCGGCCGTGCTCAGCCCGCATTGGTCTGCACCCAATGGCCATCGCCGGGACAGCGAGGCCAAGCTGGAGGAAGCGGTCGGTCTTGCGCGTGCCATCGATCTCGATGTGCGCCTCGCCCAGACCATACCGATGCGCCGTGTCACGCCAGCGACGCTCATCGGCAAGGGCGCCGTCGAGCGGGTGAAGGCTGTTGTGGAAGAGCAGGGGATCGGTCTCGTCGTCGTCGACGACAAGCTCACGCCCGTCCAACAGCGCAATCTCGAGCGCGCCTGGAATGCCAAGGTCATCGACCGTACCGGCCTGATCCTCGAGATTTTCGGGGCGCGTGCCCGCACGCACGAGGGAAGACTGCAGGTCGAGCTGGCGGCGCTCGACTATCAGCGCGGCCGTCTCGTGCGATCGTGGACCCACCTCGAGCGCCAACGTGGCGGCTTCGGCTTCCTGGGCGGTCCGGGCGAATCCCAGATCGAGATCGACCGGCGCCTGATCGGCGAGCGCATCGTCAGGATCAAGCGCGACCTCGAGGGTGTGAAGCGCACGCGCGCCGTGAACCGCACCGGGCGCCGCAAGGCGCGGCTGCCGACGGTGGCGCTGGTGGGCTATACGAACGCCGGCAAGTCGACGCTGTTCAACCGCCTTTCGGGCGCGGACGTCATGGCAAAGAACCTGCTGTTCGCGACACTCGATCCGACCATGCGCGCGATCCGCTTGCCCAACGGCCACGAGTGCGTGATTTCGGATACGGTCGGATTCGTCTCGGAGTTGCCGACCCATCTCGTCGCCGCCTTCCGTGCGACGCTGGAGGAGGTGGTCGAGGCCGATCTGATCGTCCATGTGCGCGACATTGCCCATTCCGATAGCGAACGCCAGCGCAGCGATGTCGAGGAGGTGCTGCGAGCGCTGGGAGCGATCGAGGAGGGCGGCGGAACGCCCATGATCGAGGCGTTGAACAAGACCGACGCGCTGATCGCGGAGCAGCGCGCCTTTCTGGAAACGAAAGCCGCGGCGGGCCCGGAGCGAATGCGGCAGTTTCCTATCTCGGCCTTGACCGGCGAAGGCGTTGAGGCCCTCCTGACGGCGATCGAGGAACAGCTCGGCCGCGAGGCAGCCGCCCGCGAAGTCGAGGTGCCCCTGAGCGACGGCGCCACCATCGCCTGGCTATACCGCAATGGTGATGTCCGCAGCCGACAGGATGACGGCGAGACGGCGCGCCTGACGGTGGCACTGGACGCCGCCGCCGCCGCGCAGTTCGAGCGGCGGGTAGCACGTTGACACTCGCCGCCGGCCCTTTCTATAAGCGGCGCGGTTCCTCAGACGAAGGAAAAGACCATGAAATTCAGCCCGTTACACGATCGGGTGCTGCTGAAGCCGATCGCCGCCGAGACCAAGACCAAGGCCGGCATCATCATTCCCGATACCGCCCAGGAAAAGCCCATGCAGGGCGAGGTCGTGGCCGTCGGCAAAGGCAAACGGCTCGACGATGGACGACTGCTGCCGATCGGCGTGAAGGTCGGCGACAAGGTGATCTACGGCAAGTGGTCGGGCACCGAAGTCAAGCTGTCCGGCGTCGACCATGTGATCCTCAAGGAAGAGGACCTGTTCGGGATCGTCGGCTGAGGCCGATGCTGGCCGTCGGCGACCTCCAGCGCGTCGCCGACCTCATGCGGGAGACCGCCGCGGCCGAGTTGACTCCGCGGTTCCGCAATCTCGCGCAGGAAGACGTTCGGCAAAAACGGCCCGGCGATCTGGTCACGGTGGCCGATGTCGCTGCAGAGCAGCGCCTCGCCTCGGGGTTGGCGAAGATCCTGCCCGGCGTGCCTGTCGTCGGGGAGGAGTCCGTCGAGCAGGATGCGAGCCTTCTCGATCTGATCGGCCGCCCTGGCGAGAGCTGCTGGGTCGTCGATCCGCTGGACGGTACGGGCAACTTCGCGGCGGGCCGCGAACGCTTTGCCATTATTATCTGCCTGGTCCACGACAGCGAGACGGTCGGTGGTTGGATTCTCGACGTGCCGAATGGACGGATGGCCATTGCCGCCAAGGGCAGAGGCACCACGCTGGAAGGCGCGTCCGTTTCCGGCTTGGCGCCGCGCCGGCCGCCGCGCGGCTATGTCGGCTTCAAGATGCGCAAGGAATTCGATCGGCAGCTCCCGCCGCAGCAGCGCGGCATGCTGGGCGATCTGACCTCGCTGAATTGCGCCGGCCACGAATATCTCGAGATCCTGGCCGGCAATCGCGAGTTCAGCCTGTATCGCCGCACCAAGCCCTGGGACCACGCGGCCGGCGCATTGATGGTCGCAGAAGCGGGTGGCACGGCCGTCCGCTTCGACGGCAAGCCGTATGGCCCGGCCGGCGGCACCGACTCGGGCATCATCACAGCCGTGACGGGAGAAATCCTGTCCGAAGTCCGATCGGTGCTGGAGGCCACCCGGTTGCCGCTTCTGACGCGGCGCTGATCTCGGGACCCTTCAAGCCTCGTTCTTTGCTTCCTGCCAAAGCGCTTCCATTTCCTCGAGCGTAGCCTCGGATGGACCACGGCCTTGGTCGGCCAGACGACGTTCGATGTAACGGAAGCGGCGCTCGAACTTGTCGTTGGTCGCCCGCAAGGCGGCTTCGGGGTCGACCTTGCTGTGGCGGGCCAGGTTCGCGACGGCGAACAGGACGTCGCCCAGCTCATCGGTGATACGAGCCTGGTCGAGCGTGCGAGCGCTGATCTCGGCGCGTAGCTCGCCCAGCTCCTCCTCGATCTTGTCGATCACCGGGCCGAGCTCCTTCCAGTCGAAGCCGACGCGGGCTGCCCGCTTCTGCAGCTTCTCTGCGCGAAGAAGGGCGGGGAGGGCGCGTGCCACGCCATCCAGAGCCCCGGCCGCTGGAGTTGCCGTGCCGCCCTTCCTGGCGCGCTCGGCGGCCTTGCGGGCTTCCCATGAGACCGTCTGGGCATCCACATCGGCAATCTCGAGGTCGCCGAAGACATGCGGATGGCGGTCGACCATCTTGTCGGCGATCGCCTGCGCCACGTCCTGGAACGTGAAGGCGCCGATCTCGGACGCCATCTGGGCGTGGTAGACGACCTGGAGCAGGAGATCGCCCAGCTCCTCTTTGAGCGCCGCCAGGTCATCGCGGTCGATGGCGTCGGCCACTTCGTACGCTTCCTCGATCGTGTAGGGCGCTATGGTCCTGAACGTCTGGTCGATGTCCCACGGACAGCCGTACTGTCGGTCGCGCAGCCAAGCCATGACCGCGAGCAGCCGGGCGAGCGGATCGCGGGGTAGCTTTTCGGGTCTCGGTCTATCCGAAGCCATAATGTCCAATTATCGTATAATATATATTATGACAAATATATATATCATATATGGAATGGGCAATTACCAGGATATTCTAATATTTTGCTTTAGTAGAGCCAGCAGCTTGAGGCCGCGCGGCCCCTGGCTTGCTGGCGTGCCCAAAGTCATCAGGACGCCCTCCTTGGCGTTAGTCGGATTGGCCGTGACCAGATCGAAGACCGTGCGTGGTTCGTGGTCGCCTCGGCTCGGCGGAACGTTCTCGTAGACCACCAGATAAGACCCATCGGGAAGCTTGCGCGCCTGCGCCTTGGTCGGCGGCCGCTGTGCCTCGATCGCCCCGACCTTGGCCACCGCGTAGTGCTCCGCATCGCTCACGCCTTCGAAGGCAAAATCGACCCGCCAGAGGATGAGCCGATAGCTCTGGTCTCCGTTGTAGGCCACGCCGCGTTCATGGCCGTCGATCGCCTGCCAGCCGAGCGGCACGGCGACGTCCATCTTGACGGCGTTGAAATGGAGCCGTGCCAGACCATTGGCATTGTCAATCTCCAGGATCTTTGCAGAGGACACGCCGGAGCCTTCGAACGTGACGGCAAGCGGTCGGTAAAAGCTCGCGCCCCGGTCGGCGACGTCGAAATCCTTGAAGGTCAGCCCGCCAGCATCGAGGCTGCCCTGAGCACATGCCGCACCGGCCCAACAAAGCGCCAGCGCCGCAGCCAGAAGCAGCCGCACGGACTCCTTTTGTTTGTGCTTATAGATTACCTTAGTATGTTCCATTAACACACTGATTTAGCTAT
>DATEID010000176.1:0-6273 GCA_035279245.1 Reyranella sp. | reverse complement strand
GCGCTGCCGCTGTCGATGGCCATTGCGATCGCTTCGGGCGTCGGACCGGAACGCGGCCTCTATACGGCCATCGTCGGCGGCTTCCTCGTGTCCCTGTTGGGCGGCAGCCGTTTCCAGGTTGGCGGTCCCGCCGGGGCATTCATCGTTCTGGTTGCGGCTTCCGTTGCCCGCTATGGCGTCGACCACGTCCTGCTGGCGACGGTGATGGCCGGCATTTTCCTGGCCGCCGCCGGCATGCTGCGTCTCGGCAGCTACATCAAGTTCATCCCGTATCCCGTGACGGTCGGTTTCACCGCCGGCATCGCCATCATCATCTTCGCAAGCCAGATCAAGGATCTGCTCGGCCTCGCGCTGCCGGGCCGGGAGCCGGCCGCGATCGTGCCCAAGCTCGCCGCCTTCTCGCGCGTCCTCGATACGGTCAACCCGGGCGCAGCGGCTCTTGCGCTGCTGACGATCGTCGTCATCGCGGTCCTCAAGAAAGTGCGGCCGCGCCTGCCGGGGATGCTGATTGCCGTCGTGCTCGCCTCTGCTGCGGCATGGGCTCTCGGACTGCCCGTCGAAACGATCGGCAGCCGGTTCGGGGGCATCCCCGCGACGCTGCCGGCGCCCCATCTTCCCGCGCTCTCGATCGAGAAGATCGAGATGGCCCTGCCCGATGCCATGGCGTTCGCACTTCTCGGTGCGATCGAATCGCTGCTGTCCGCTGTGGTCGCGGACGGAATGACGGGGCGACGCCATCGATCGAACTGCGAGTTGGTGGCACAGGGGATCGCCAATGTCGGGTCCGCCTTGTTCGGCGGCATTTGCACCACCGGCTTGATCGCGCGAACGGCGACGAATATCCGGGCCGGGGCGCGCGGGCCGGTCGCCGGCATGCTGCATTCGACGTTCCTGCTGCTGTTCATGATGCTGGCCGCGCCGCTCGTGGCTTACATACCGCTCGCTGCGCTGGCGGGAATCCTGGTGACGGTCGCCTGGAACATGGCGGAGAAGCACGAGTTCGTCGCCCTCGTCCGCAGCTCGCGCAGCGACGCGGCGGTGCTGCTCGCGACGTTCCTGCTCACGGTATTCCGTGACCTGAGTGAGGGTATCATCGTGGGTGTCGCGCTCGGCGCATTGCTGTTCATCGCCCGCATGGCCCGTGCATCCAGCGTCGATGCCCATGCACCGATTGTTCCCGATGATCGGCCCGACGATGACGGCAAGCGTCTGCCTTATGATTCGCGACTGGCCACCGACAACGCCGTGGCGGTCTATCGATTGAGCGGCGCCTTCTTCTTCGGCACGGCGTCCACCGTTGCCGCGGCGCTCGATGGCATTGGCGATGGCCGCAAGGTCATGGTGATCGATTTCAGCGGCGTGCCCTTCGTCGATTCCACCGGCGCCAATGTGATCGCTTCGCTCGGGGCGAAGGCACATCGGCACGGTGTGCACCTGTTGGTGTCCGGCACGACGCGTGCCGTCCGCCGCGCGCTGCTGGTCGCCGGCGCGCGCCGACCGGCGGTCGTCTACCGGACGACCCTCGAGGCCGCCGTGGAGGAGGCAAGGAAGAGGACTGCCTTGCGCTGACCGGTGCCGGCGGCCGACATCGACAACCTGGGCTGAGCGATTTGCTCAGCCCTTGGCCGCAAGGCTCCTGAACAGCGCATCGCTGCGCTCGTCGGCCGGAAAGAAGCTCTCGATGCGGACTTCCTGCAGGGTCACGTCCTGCGGCGTGCCGAGCGTCGCGATGGTGGTGAACACCGAGAGCGACCTGCCGCCGACCATATAGTCGACCGTCAGCACTGGAGCCGGCCGCTCCTCGAAGCGCAGCTTGCGGAACGAGTCGGGCACATCGGGATAGGCCATGATGTCCTGGATGTAGGCCAACGCCTTGGGCTCGCCGCCATCGGCCAGGATTTCGGCATAGGTCGTCGACACGAGATAGCGCGCCACCTCTTCCCAATTGGCGACCTTCGACCGGAGCGCCTTCGGATCGAGCAGCCAGCGCAGAAGGTTGGGCGCCTTGCCCGGCGGCGGCGGGGGCGGCGGCCCCTCGAACAGAAAGATCGTGAAGGCGTTGGCCGCCTCGTTGGCCTGCAGGAGGTTCCACAACCGGTCGATGACCACGGCGGGGTAGGGCTCCTGCTGCTTCAGCATGCGGTCGATGGCCTGGCGGACGGGCGCGAGCTCCGGCGCAGCGAGGTTGCTTTCGCGATAGACCGGCGCGAAGCCGGCGGCGAGCAGCATGGCATTACGCTGGCGCAGCGGCACGTCGAGCGCGGAGGAGAGCTGCACCACCATCTCGCGCGACGGCCGGGCGCGTCCGGACTCCAGGAAGCTCACATGGCGCTGCGACACGCCGGACTGCAGGGCGAGCGCGAGTTGGCTCGCGCCGCGCCGGCGGCGCCAGGCCCGCAACATGGGCCCGAACATGTCCGGCTGGTTGGCCATGACGGTGGAGGGCGGCGACGCGGCCGCAGGCATGGGATTGCTCGTCATGACCTGGAGACTAACATCACCCCGCGGGTCCGCCGATTACCTCGGGCATAATTGTCGAGGGCGCTCCCGTTGTGGGACGAAGGCCGGGCCAGCCAAACGGAGACGACAATGGACAAGGTTCAATTCCTCAACGACCGGCAGCTCCCCTTCGCCCAGGTCCTGGGGCTCAAGTTCGTGGCGGCGAGCGAAGCCGGCGTGAAGGCGGAGATGGTCGTGCGGCCCGAGCTCTGCACTCGGCCCGACGTGCTCCATGGCGGGGCGATCATGGCCTTTGCCGACACCTTGGGCGCCGCCGCCACGGTGCTGAACCTGCCCGAAGGCAAAGGCACGACCACCATCGAGAGCAAGACCAACTTCGTCGGCCCGGCGCCGGTCGGCACGACAGTGACCGGCGAGACGACGCCCGTCCATCGCGGACGGCGCACCCAGGTATGGACGACCCGCATCACCACCGCCGAAGGCAAGCTGGTCGCGGTGGTGACCCAGACTCAAATGGTTCTCTAGATCGGGATGATCCTCAATGGACCAGGGCCGGCACGAAGGACTGCAGGGCCCTGTCGGCATCGGCCTGCGTCGCGATGCCGGACGTCCAGTCGATGCGGATCTTCAGGAAATGATCATGATAGCCGGTCAGCAGCAGCTTGCTGAAGAGGCGGCCGCTGGTCGAATGGACACTGTAGACGATGCAGCGGAAGGCAATGCTGCCGTAGGAGCAAGACGATGGAACGGCCGGCCGCTCGAAGCGGGTGTAGCCAGCCGATTTCAGCTTCGCTTCGACCTCGTTCATTTCGGCTGTGAACCGGCTCATGAGAACCGGCGTATCGCTGCCTGCCGGCACACGCCGATCGCCTTCGATGTAGACATAAATCTGCATCTTGTTGATGCCGTACATGTAGGCGACCGATCCGCCCTCGCTCAGGCTCTGCTCCAGCGTCGCTCCGCCAAGGCTGGCTGGAAAGTTGAGCTTGGTGCCGGGATCGGTACTGGGCGCCGGATTGGTGGACGTTTGCGCCTGGACCGGGGCGGCGAGCGCCAAGAGGGCCGACGCTGCGATTGTCAGCAGCCTAGACATCCAGATTGGCCACCTTGAGCGCGTTGTCCTGGATGAAGTCGCGGCGCGGCTCGACAACATCGCCCATCAGCGTCGAGAAAATCTCGTCGGCCTCGTCGGCGTGGTTGATCTTGACCTGCAGGAGCGTGCGCGCCTCGGGGTCGAGCGTGGTTTCCCAAAGCTGGTCGGGATTCATCTCGCCCAACCCCTTGTAGCGCTGGATGGTCACGCCCTTGCGGCCAGCCTCGAGCACCGCGGCGAACAGCTCGATCGGCGAGGCGATGGGCGTCTCCTTGTCCTTGGCGACGAGCGCGCCAGGTTGCTGATAGACCGCCTGCAGGTCGCCGGCCAGCGCGTCCAGCCGGCGCGCCTCGGCGCTCCTGATCAGCGGACCGTCGATTACGTGACGTTCCTGCACACCGCGCACGCGGCGGCTGAAGGCGAGGCCGCCATCGGCCGTCGGCTCGCCGGTCCAGCCACGTTCCAGCGGCGCGCTTACCGCGTTGAGGCGGCGGGCGATGTAGTCCGCGGTCTGACGCGCCAACTCGACGTCGGCCAGGACATCCGGCTTGAAGACGCCGGCGATCGCGGCCTGCTCGATCACCGCCTGGTTGGTCACGCGGCGCGAGAGGGCGAGCGGCTTCACCAGGTTGGTGACGGAGCGGGCGATGTCGACCGTATGGCGCAGATCGTCGCCAGCCTGCGCACTACCGTCGCCCAGCCGGAGCGTCGCGCCTTCGAGGCCGGTCCGGATCAGGTGATCGTCGAGCGCGCGCTCGTCCTTGAGGTAGATCGCCGACTTGCCCTTGACGGCTTTGAAGAGCGGCGGTTGGGCGATGTAGAGATGACCGTGATCGATCAGCTCGCGCATCTGGCGATAGAAGAACGTCATCAGAAGGGTGCGGATATGCGATCCGTCGACGTCCGCGTCGGTCATGATGATGATCTTGTGGTAGCGCAGCTTCTCCATGTTGAAATCGTCGTGGCCGATGCCGGTGCCGAGCGCGGTGATCAACGTGCCGATCTCCGCCGAGGACAGCATCTTGTCGAAGCGGGCCCGCTCGACATTCAGGATCTTGCCGCGCAACGGCAGGATTGCCTGGAAGGCGCGGTTGCGGCCCTGCTTGGCCGAGCCGCCGGCGGAATCGCCCTCGACGATGAAGAGCTCCGAAAGCGCGGGATCGCGCTCCTGGCAGTCGGCAAGCTTGCCGGGCAGAGAGCTGACGTCGAGCGCGCCCTTGCGGCGCGTGAGCTCGCGCGCCTTGCGCGCCGCCTCTCGCGCCGCCGCCGCCTCGACCACCTTGGTGGCGATCTTGCGCGCCTCGGACGGATGCTCCTCGAACCACTGACCCAGCTTGTCGCCGACGACCCCCTCGACGACCGGCCGCACCTCGGACGAAACGAGCTTGTCCTTGGTCTGCGACGAAAACTTGGGATCCGGCACCTTTACCGACAGGATGCAGGTCAGCCCCTCGCGCATGTCGTCGCCCGTGAGGTTCACCTTCTCCTTCTTCGAAAGGCCCGACTCGTCGGCGTACTTGTTCAGCGTGCGCGTCAGCGCCCCGCGGAAGCCGGCGAGATGGGTGCCGCCGTCACGCTGGGGGATGTTGTTGGTGAAGCACAGCATCGTCTCGTGATAGCTGTCGTTCCACTGCATGGCGACTTCGACCGTGATGCCGTCCTTCTCGCCCCGGATCGAGACCGGCGGGTTGTGCAGCACCTGCTTGTTGCGGTCGAGATACTTGGCGAAAGCCTCGACACCGCCCTCGTAGAAAAGCTCCGTGACCTTCACCTCCGGTCCGCGCTCATCGGTGAGGACGATCCGTACGCCCGAGTTCAGGAAGGCGAGCTCGCGCAGCCGGTGCTCGAGCGTGCCGAAGTCGAATTCGGTCCGGGTGAAAATTTCGGGCGAGGGCAGGAAGGTCACCTCCGTGCCGCGCTTGCCCTCGGGCGCATCGCCGACGACCCGCAGATCGCCCTCGGGATCGCCGTTGCGGAAGCGGACGAAATGCTCCTTGCCGTTGCGCCAAATGCGCAGGTCGAGGTGATCGGACAGCGCATTGACGACGGCGGCGCCGACGCCGTGCAGGCCGCCCGAGACCTTGTAGGAGTTCTGGTCGAATTTCCCGCCGGCATGAAGCTGCGTGAAGATGACGACGGCGGCGGAAACGCCCTCCTCCTTGTGGATGTCGACCGGCACGCCGCGCCCATTGTCGAGCACGGTGACCGAGCCGTCACCGTGCAGCACCACGTCCACCTGGTCGCAATAGCCCGCCAGCGCCTCGTCGATTGCGTTGTCGACGATCTCGTAGACCATGTGATGCAGGCCGGTCCCGTCGTCGGTGTCGCCGATATACATGCCCGGCCGCTTGCGGACGGCTTCGAGGCCGCGGAGGACCTTGATGGAATTGGCGTCGTAATCCTCGCCGTTTCCATTGCCGTTACCGTTCGGGTGTTGCTCGTTCTCGCTCATCATCCTGATCCTGAAAGAATGTTCAGCCTGCCGTGACGGTCCCGTCGACGACGCGCAGGAGCTGCGCCCGGCCGGCCAACGGCTCGAAAAGTCCGGCATCCGTACCGGTCATCCAGCTCTGGGCGCCGAGCGCCACGATCTCGTCGGACAGCGCGGCGCGGCGCTCCGCGTCGAGGTGCGCGGCGATCTCGTCCAGCAACAACAGCGGCGGTCGGCCGCGCGCCAGCGCCACCAGCCGGGCATGCGCCAGCGCGATCGACACCAGCAG
>DATEID010000175.1:0-3208 GCA_035279245.1 Reyranella sp. | reverse complement strand
TGGCGAAGAGGTAGAGGGCCAGAACGAAGAAGATCCAGCCCTGCAGGATCGGCAACAGGCCGCCGATCACCGACATGATCAGGCAGGCGACGATCGCGAGCACCATCAACGGCTTGCGCATCAGGCCCTCAGAATAAAGATCCCTCGCTTAGCTCGGGATGACACCATCTTTGTGGCGCACGACTCTTCCAAAGCCAAGGGTGTCATCCCGAGCGAAGCGAGGGACCTTTCTCCCTTGCACTCACAGATGAATCGGCTTGTCCCATGCGGCGAGCGCCGCCTCCTTCATCGCCTCGTTCACCGTGGGATGAGCGTGGCAGACGCGGCCGATATCCTCGGCCGAGGCGGAGAACTCCATCGCCATCGCAGCTTCCGCGATCATGGTGCCTGCCTCGGCGCCGATGATGTGCACGCCCAGCACCTGGTCGGTCGCCTTGTCGGCCAGCACCTTCACGAAGCCCTCGGTCGCACCGTTGGCGCGGCTGCGCGGATCGGCGGTGAAAGGATACTTGCCGATCTTGTAGGCGATGCCCTCGGCCTTGAGCTGCTCCTCGGTCTTGCCGACCCAGGCCACTTCCGGCTGGGTGTAGATGATCGAGGGCACGAGATCCCAGTTCACATGGCCCTTCTGGCCCGCCAGGGTTTCGACGCAGGCGACGCCGTCCTCGCTCGCCTTGTGCGCCAGCATCGGCCCGTCGATCGCGTCGCCGATCGCGTAGATGCCGGGCACGGAGGTCTGGAAATGCGCATCGACCTCGATGCGGCCGCGTGGCGAGAGCTTCACGCCGGCCTTGTCGAGCCCTAGGCCCTCGACATAGGGCCGCCGACCAATCGACACCAGCACGATGTCGGCCTCGAGGGTTTCCGCAGCACCGCCCTTGGCCGGCTCGATCGTCACCGTGACGCCGTTTTCGGAAGGCTGGGCCTTGGTCACCTTGGAGGCGAGCTTGAACTTGAGGCCTTGTTTTGCGAGCGAGCGATGGAAGTGCTTGGTCACCTCGTCGTCGACGCCGGGCACGATGCGATCGAGGAACTCGACCACCGTCACGTCCGATCCCAGGCGGCGCCAGACCGACCCCAGCTCCAGGCCGATGATGCCGGCGCCCACGACCACAAGGCGCTTGGGCACCTCGGAAAGTTCGAGCGCGCCGGTCGAAGAGACGATCTTCTTCTCGTCGATCGCGACGCCCGGCAGAAGTGTCGCCTCGGAGCCTGACGCGATCAGGATGTTCTTTGTCGCAAGCACCTCCTTGACCGCGCCGTCCTCGCCCAGCACCGCGACCGAGCCCGCCATTTCGATGCGCCCGGTTCCCTGGAAGGAGGTGATCTTGTTCTTGCGGAACAGGAAGGCGACGCCCTTGGTGGTGGCGTCGACCACCTCGTTCTTGCGCTTCATGAATTGCGCGAAGTCCAGCCTCGGCGCGCCGAGCTCGATACCATGCACGGCGAGATCGTGCCCCGCCTGCTCGAAAAGATGCGAGGACTGCAGCAATGCCTTCGACGGGATGCAGCCGACATTGAGACAGGTGCCGCCAAACGTGGCGCGCTTCTCGACGACTGCGACCTTCATGCCGAGCTGCGCCGCGCGGATCGCCGCGACGTACCCGCCCGGCCCCGCGCCGATCACGACCAGATCAAAGGTTTCGTTTGCCATCGAAGCAAGCCTTTCAAAATCCACCTCATGCTGAGGAGGCCCCGTAGCGGCCGTCTCGAAGCATGGGCCACACCAGGACCGGTTCCCACCCTTAGAGACGCCGCGCTAGGCGCGGCTCCTCAGGGTGAGGTTGTGCAGCGTCGCCACGTACATCGCTTGATCTAGACCCCTAGCAGCAGCCGCTCGGGGTCCTCGATGCATTCCTTCACCCGAACCAGGAACAGCACGGCTTCGCGGCCATCGATGATGCGGTGGTCGTAGGACAGCGCCAGATACATCATCGGCCGCACCTTGATCTCGCCATCCACCACCATCGGTCGCTGCTGGATCTTGTGCATGCCGAGGATGCCCGACTGCGGCGGGTTCAGGATAGGCGTCGACATCAGTGACCCGTAGACGCCGCCGTTGGAGATCGTGAAGGTGCCGCCTGTCAGGTCGGCGATCGAAAGCTTGCCGTCGCGCGCCTTGCGGCCAAGATCGGCGATGCCCTTCTCGATCTCGCCGAAACCCAAAATGTCGGCGTCGCGCAGCACCGGCACCACCAGCCCGTTAGGCGTGCCGACCGCGACGCCGATGTCGTAGTAGTTCTTGTAGATGAGCTCGTCGCCCTCGATCTCGGCATTGACCGCCGGCAGCTCCTTGAGGCCTGCGATGCAGGCCTTGACGAAGAAGGACATGAAGCCGAGCCGCGCGCCGTGCTTCTTCTCGAAATCCGCCTTCAGCCGCTCGCGCAGGGCCATGACATTGGTCATGTCCACCTCGTTGAAGGTGGTGAGCATCGCGGCCGTGTTCTGGGCCTCCTTCAGCCGGTTGGCGATGGTGCGACGCAGACGCGTCATGCGCACGCGCTCCTCGCGGTCGGCCCGCAAGCGCGGTCCGGCGGGCGCGGCAGGCTTCGCCGCAGGTGCGGCGGCGCTCGGCGCCGGTACCGACTGCAGGGCCGCCAGCACATCGGCCTTGGTGGCCCGACCGTCCTTGCCGGTGGGCTGGATGGCGGAGGCAGGGACGCCCTTCTCTTCCGCGAGCTTGCGAGCCGCGGGGCCGGAAACCGCGAGATTGGCGCCCGGACCGACACCCGCCAGGACCGGCGCCGGCGCAGTGTGCACGGCGGGTGGCACGGCGGCGGTTGGTTTCGGCGGTGGCGGCGACGGAGGAGCAGCAGCGGCCGTGCCGGCCGGAGCCGATGGTGCAGCGCCGCCGGCGCCTGCCTCGATATGGCACAGCACTCCGCCGACCTGAACCGTGGCCCCTTCTGCCACCGCGAGGTCGGCCATGGTGCCGGCGACCGTTGCGTTGACCTCGACCGTCACCTTGTCGGTCTCGAGCTCGCACAACGGCTGATCGACCGCCACGCTGTCGCCCGCCTTCACCAGCCACTTGGCGACGGTTGCCTCGGTGACCGATTCGCCCAACGCCGGGACCTTGATCTCGACGGCCATGACTCAAAACCTCCTTCGTCGCCGGTCGGTCTGCGCGTCAGCCGACGGTGAGCGCACGATCGACCAGATCGGCCTGTTCCTTGAGATGCGTGCGCAGCGCGCCGGTGGCCGGCGA
>DATEID010000174.1:0-2785 GCA_035279245.1 Reyranella sp. | reverse complement strand
GCTGTCCGATTCCTTTTGCGTCGATCGCTATCGCGAAGAGTTCCGGGCGCTGATCCGCGACAAGGTCGACATCCTGTTCGGCAACGAAAGCGAGATCAAATCGCTTTATCAGGTCGAAAGCTTCGAGGCTGCAGTCGAGGCCACGCGCAAGGAGGCCAGGATCGCCGCCCTGACGCGCAGCGAGAAGGGCTCGGTTGTGATCAAGGGCGGCGAGACGCACGCCGTGCCGGCGGCGCCGGTGGCCAAGGTGGTCGACACGACGGGCGCCGGCGATCTCTATGCGGCGGGCTTCCTGCACGGCTTCACGCACGGCAAGCCACTGGCGGAATGCGGGCGGCTGGGCGGTATTGCCGCGGCCGAGATCATCTCCCATGTCGGCGCGCGGCCGGAGAAGCCGCTGCGGGAGCTCGTTTGAGCCTTTCCGTCCCGATGCGGTCGACCTGGAGACGCTGGCTCAAGGCGGCCGAGGTCTATCGCGACCGCAGGCAGCTCGTCATCCTGCTGATGGGCTTCTCGAGCGGCATGCCGTTCCTGCTCTCGGGCTCGGTGCTGTCGTACTGGATGAGCCAGGTCGGCGTGAACCTGACGACCATCGGCATCTTCGCGCTGGTCGGCGTGCCCTATGCCTTCAAGTTCGCCTGGGCGCCGCTCGTCGATCAGATGCCCCTGCCGCTGCTCGACCGCTGGCTCGGGCGACGGCGGAGCTGGATGCTCGCCGCCCAGGTCGGCATCCTGCTGGCGACCCTGCTGCTGGCATGGAGCGACCCCGTCAGCGGCCCCTGGTTCACGGCCTTCGCCGCCGTCGTGATCGCCTTCCTGTCGGCGACGCAGGATATCGCCATCGATGCCTACCGCATCGAGATCCTGCACGACGAAGAGCAAGGCGCCGGGTCGGCGACGACCCAGCTCGGCTATCGCATCGCGCTGTGGATCGTCAGCGCGATGTCGCAGCTTCTGCCCAGCATCATGCCCTGGTCGACCGTGCTGAGCCTGATCGCCATCCTGGCGATCGTCGGCGTCGCGACCACCTTCTGGGCCGACGAGCCTGTCTCCAAACGGCCGGTCCTCCGCTCCACCGGTGAATGGCTCAATCAATCGGTCGTCCGTCCCTTCGCCGAGTTCTTTGCCTATCGTGGCTGGTTCGTGATCCTGCTCTTCGCCCTGCTCTACAAGTACGGTGACGCGCTGGGCGGCACCATCACGCTGCCGTTCTTCGACCAGATGGGCTTTTCCGGGCCGGAGATATTCGGCGTCAGCAAGAGCTTCGGCGTTGCGGCGACGATCTTCGGCGGTCTCGTGGGCGGCGTCGTGGTCGCGCGCTACGGGTTGTTCAAGGCGTTGTTCGTCGCCGGCATCCTGCAGGCTGTCACCAACCTTCTCTTCTCGTGGCAGGCCCAAGCGGGACACGACATCATCGTGCTGACCATCGCCATCACCGCCGACAATTTCACGGGCGCCCTGGGCGGCGTGGCCTTCATCGCCTACCTGTCGAGCCTCTGCACCGCCGGCATGGCCGGCACCCAATATGCCTTGCTGACATCGCTGATGGCCTTCGGTCGCACCGTCCTGTCGGCGGGCGGCGGCTGGCTGGCGACCGAGACGGGCTGGACCGTGTTCTGGATGCTGACCACCCTGATGGCCGTCCCGGGCCTGCTGTTGCTGCTTTGGCTCTGGCATGCCGCCGCAAAAGAAACCCCTCCTTCATGATCGAAGGAGGGGCAAGGTGAGGCTTCGGCGACGGTATGACCGTCCCGGGGGAAGCAGCCCGTTCCGAGGCAGGGCGTGGGGTAGATGCCGGCGCGGAACGGGCAAGGACGACTTACGAAGCCGAGGCTACAGGACCGTGACCGGCCTTGTGGACAACCGTCAGGCTTGCGCGTCGAGCGCGTAGCCCGCAGCGCGCACCGTTCGGATGAGATCGGCATGGTCGCCACCGTTCAGGGCGATGCGCAGGCGGCGGATATGGACGTCGACGGTGCGCGCCTCGACATAGACGTCCTTGCCCCACACCGCGTCGAGAAGCTGCTCGCGCGAGAAGACGCGGCCGGGATGCTCCATGAAATGGCGCAGCAGCCGGAACTCCGTCGGCCCGAGATGGATCGGCTTGCCGCCGCGGCTGACGCGGTGGGCGACGAGGTCCATCACGATATCGGCGTAGCTCAGCGCCTCGTCGGCCAGCGCCGGCCGGATGCGGCGCAGGACGGCGCGAATGCGCGCCACGAGCTCGGTCGGCGAGAACGGCTTGGAGACATAGTCGTCCGCGCCGGCATCCAGCCCGCGCACCCGATCGCCCTCCTCGCCGCGCGCCGTCAGCATGATGATCGGCAGGTTGGCCGTGGCGGTCTGGCGACGGAGCTGGCGGCACACCTCGATGCCCGACATCAGGGGCAGCATCCAGTCGAGCAGGACGAGGTCGGGCGTGTCGTCCTGCACCGAGGCCAGCGCCTCCTCCCCGTCGTAGGCGACGGAGACGATGAAGCCCGCCTGCTCGAGGTTGTAGCGCAGCAGCTCGACCAGCGCGCTCTCGTCCTCGACGATCAGCACGCGCGGCTTCACCGACGAGGTCTGCGTCTCGCGGCGCGAGGGAGCGGTGGCTGCCATGCTCATGACGATACGTCCGTGGTGTAGAGTGCGCCGCTTCCCTTGCGTCGCGCTTCGGCGAAGTTCTGGCCGGTGCTGCGGAAGTTCACCAGCTCCGCGATGTTGGTGACGTGGTCGCCGGCACGCTCGATGTTCTTGGCCATGAACATGAGATGCGTGCAGGCGGTGATGGTGCGCGGATCCT
>DATEID010000173.1:0-7570 GCA_035279245.1 Reyranella sp. | reverse complement strand
GCGATCGTCGGCTTGGGGAACTTGACGAGGCGGGAATTCGCCACTTCGCCGATCTTGTCGTAGTGGGCGACCTGCTCCGGCGTCGCGCGCGCCTTCTCGAACTCCGAGATGTCGGCGCCCGACACGAAGGCCTTGTCGCCGGCCCCGGTGACCACGATCGCGCGGATCGCCGGATCCTTCTCGAATTCCTCGAGGATCACGGGGATGGCCTCCCACATGTCCGACGAGGTGGCGTTGTGGCGCTCCGGCTTGTTGAAGATCAGGCGGCCGATGGGGCCGTCCTTCTCCGCGATCATCCGGGATGTGGGACTGATCATGTTCTCTCCTCAGATCACGCCGCGCTTGCGGAAATCGGCGATGGCGGCGGCGTCGTAGCCGAATTCCTTCAGCACCTCGTCGGTATGCACGCCCTGCTCCGGCGTCGCCGAGCGCATCTCGAAGGGCGTGCGGTTCATGTTGATCGCCTGGCCGATCAGTTCGATGTCGCCAAGCTTCGGGGACTTCACGGGATGCGCCATCTTGAGGTGCTTGACCTGCGGGTCGGCAAACATCTCGTCCATCTTGTAGATCGGCCCCGCCGGCACGCCGGCGTCGTTCAGAAGCTTGACGAGATCGGCGCTGCCGAATTGACCGGTGCGCTTGTTGATCTCCTCGTTGAGCACGTCCCGGTTGCTCGCGCGCGCCTTGTCGGTGGCGAAACGCTCGTCGGTCTCCAGCTCGGGCGCTTCGATCGCCTTGCAGAAGCGCTTGTAGATATGACCGCCTGACGCGGCGATGTTGATGTAGCCGTCCTTGGTCTTGAAGACGCCGGTCGGGATGGAGGTCGGATGGTTGTTGCCGGCCTGCCCCGGGACGTCCCTGGCGATGGTCCAGCGTGCCGCCTGGAAATCGCACATGGAGATCATGGCCTGCAGCAGCGAGGTCGAGATCCACTGTCCCTGGCCCGAGCTCTCCCGTTCCAGAAGCGCGATCAGGATTCCGATGGCGCAGTGCAGCCCGGCGCCCACGTCGGCCACCGCGATACCGGCGCGCACCGGTCCTTGGCCCGGCATGCCGGTCACCCACATCAGCCCGCCCATGCCCTGGGCGATCTGGTCGAAACCGGCCCGT
Source organism: Reyranella sp. (assembly GCA_035279245.1). GTDB lineage: Bacteria > Pseudomonadota > Alphaproteobacteria > Reyranellales > Reyranellaceae > Reyranella. Next base: position 6,460 of record DATEID010000173.1, on the reverse strand, counting down.
TCGGCGTAGGGCCCGTCCTGACCGAAGCCCGAGATCGAACCCAGCACGATCCGCGGGTTGACCTTCTTGAGGCTCTCATAGTCGATGCCGAGCCGGAACTTCACGTCGGCGCGATAGTTCTCGACCACCACGTCCGCCTTCTCGACGAGCTTCATGAAGACGGCACGGCCGTCCGGCTCCTTGAGGTTCAGCGTGATCGACCGCTTGTTGCGGTGGAGGTTCTGGAAGTCGGGTCCGTGCCGAGGGCCGCCCATGTCCATATCGCCGGCGGTCGGCGGCATCTCGATCTTGATGACGTTGGCGCCCCAGTCCGCGAAGTAGCGTACCGCCGTCGGCCCGGCGCGCACCCGGGTCAGATCGAGCACGGTAAAGCGAGCAAGCGGTCCTGCGGTCATTGGTTCACACTTTCATCGAGGTTACTACTCAAGACGTACCATGCCGGCGGGATCGATCACCAGCCAGACCCGGCTGCCGGGCGCGAACACCATCGTGGGCGCGGTCGATACGCGCAGCGACTTGGCGCCGGACGAGGGTTTCACGTGATAGTCCCAATACTCGCCAAGGTACGAGCGGCTGGCAATTTCCGCCTCGACCACAAGCCCCGCGCCGGCCGCCGGTTTGTCGCCGGCAAGCCTGATCGATTGCGGCCGCAACGAGTACAGGAGCGCACCGTCGCGGCCGGCGCCGTCCAGCATGGCCGCCGGCGCCGTGAAGCCGTCGAACGCGATATCGGCGCCCTGGCGCTTGCCCTCCAGGAAATTCGTGCGGCCGATGAAGCCCGCCACGAAACGGCTTTTGGGACGGGCATAAAGCTCCTGCGGCGCGTCGATCTGCTCGACGCGGCCCTTGTTCATGACGACGATGCGGTCCGACGTCACCATGGCCTCGGACTGGTCGTGCGTGACATAGACCGTCGTGATCTTGAACTCGTCGTGCAGGCGCCGGATCTCGAACCGCATCTCCTCGCGCAGGTTGGCGTCGAGATTGGACAGCGGCTCGTCGAGCAGCAGGACCTCGGGCTCCACGACGATGGCGCGCGCCAGCGCCACGCGCTGCTGCTGCCCGCCCGACAGCTCCGCCGGATACCGGTTCTTCAGGGCGTCGAGCTGGACTACCTGGAGGATACGGTCGACCCGGCGCTCGATCTCCGCCTTCGGCAGCTTGCGGACCTGCAAGCCGAAGCCGACGTTCTCACCGACGGTCATGTTGGGCCAGATCGCGTAGCTCTGGAAGATCATCGACATACCCCGCCTTTCGGGCGGCACGACGCTCGTCGCCGTGGAGATCGGCCGGCCATCCATCTCGATGACGCCGCCGCTCGGCGGGACGAAACCTGCGATCATGCGCAGCGTCGTCGTCTTCCCGCAGCCCGAGGGGCCGAGCAGGGAGACAAACTCGCCTTTCGCCAGTTCCAGCGAAAAATCGGCGACCGCATCCACCGTGCCGTAGCGACGCGCAAGGTTCCTCAGGGCCAACTTGGTCATGTCGCGCTGCGTCTCAGCATGAAATCCCGTCCGATCGCACGCTGGCCGATCCAAAGCAGCGGCAGGGTGAGAAGTTGCAGGATGAGCGCGAGGGCGGCGAGATACTCGAAGTTCCCCTCCTCGCTCATGTCGAAGATCATCACCGACACGACCTTCGTGTTCGGACCGTAGAGAAAGATCGCCGACGACAGCTCGCGTGTCGCCGGAATGAACATCAACAGCCAGGCGCCGAGCAGGCTGCGCTTCAACAGCGGCGCCACGACGCGGCGTATGGCGGTGAGCCGGCCGCCGCCCAGGATGCGCACCGCCTCCTCCATCTCGGGGTTGAGGCTGCGAATGGCGGCGCTGGCGTTCACATAACCGATCGGCAGGAACCGCGCGGTGAAGGCCAGGATCAGAATCCAGGCTGTGCCGTACAATGCCAGCGGCGGCGGTGCATAGGCGGAATAGAAGCCGATGGCGAGCACCACCCCCGGAATCACGAACGGAGCGACGCACAGGAAGCCGAGGAAACCCGCGAACGGCACGATCCGGCGCGCCACGATATAGGCCACGCCGAGCGCGACCACGATGCCGAGCGTGGCCGCCGCGCCGCCGAAAAGAAAGCTGTTGAGCACGGAGTGCGCCGCGGTCGCATGCTCGAACAGCACGAACCTGAAATTCTTGAACGAAATGTTGTCGAGGGAGAATCCGCGGCCCCATGCCTTGGCGAAGGCGGCCTGCAACAGGAAGATGTACGGCAGGATGACCGACAAGCTCGCGATGAGCATGGCATAGCCGAACAAGACCCAGCGCCAGCGACCGAGCGCCAGCGGACGCCGCTCGCCGCCTTTGCCCGTCAGCGCGACAAATCCGCGGCGCCGCGTCAGGAGACGCTGGACCAGGACGAGGAGAACGGTGACGCCCAGCAGCGGCATGGCGTAGGCCGCCGCCACCTCGACGCGGACGGGATTGCCGAAGAACTGGAAGAGCTGCGTCGTGACGACATTGAACCTCGCCGGGATGGCGATCATGGCCGGCGAGGCAAAAAGGGCGATCGCCTCGAGGAAGCAGATGATCAAGCCGCCCAGGATGGCCGGCAGGGCGAGCGGCAGGGTGACCCGGCGCATGGTGAGCCACGTCCCTGCCCCAAGCACGTTGGCGGCGTCCTCCATTTCCGAAGAAACGAGCTCGAGCGCGGCACTCGTGAAAATGAAGACGTACGGATAGGAATAGAGCGCAATGACGACGACGAGCCCGGGAAAGCTATAGATGTTGAACGGGCCGGTATCGGCGCCGGTCAGCAAGGCATAAAAGCGATTGAGCCAACCGGCATTGGGTCCCGCGAGCAGGATCCATGCGACGGCGCCGGTGTAGGGCGGCGTGATGAAGGTCGCCAGCACGAGCGCGCGGACCAGTCCCCTTCCCGGCATGTTCGTGCGTGACACAGCCCAGGCAAGCGGCACGGCGAACAAGCCAGCCAGCAGCGCGGCACCCGCCCCCAGCTTCAGCGAGTTGATCAGCGCCTGCACATACCGTTCGCGGCCGTAGGCCGCGGCGTAGTTCTCCCAGGTGAAGCCGCCGGTATCCGCCGACCGGAAGCTGGTGGCGACCAGATGGACGAACGGGCTCACCACCAGGAACAGGAGGACGGCGATGATGCCGATCCACAATAGCCACGACGAGTCCCACCAGGCGAACCTGGCTCGCTCCGCCGGCCGCGATGGAAGCGCGGGCGCTGAAACCGTCACGTCAGTTGCCGAACGTATCGCGCCAATCCTCGATGGCTTCGGGGATGCCCTTGGCGATCTGTTGCACCGTCGGATGGATGGCCTTGACCTCGCTGACCGGCTTCTCGCCCTTCGCCACAGGAACTTCCGGCCTCATCGGCACTCCGAAGTGCTTGACGTTGATCTTCGCCGCGTCGATCGAATACAGGAACTCCATGAAAAGCCGGGCGGCATTGGGATGCTTGGTGCCCTTCACGATGGCCGATGGTGCAATGATGAGCACTGCGCCGTCCGAGGGATAGACGATCGACAGCGGATTGCCGCGCGCGGCGCTGAACATCGTCGAGCCGTCCGCTCCCGCGGCGACCTCGCGCTCGCCGGCGTTCAGTGCGGTCACCGTGTCGTTGATGGACCGGCCGATCTGCGGCTTGTTCTTTTCCAGCTTCGTGAAGAAATCCCAGCCGTAGAGCAGCTTCATCTGTAGGACCCATGTCCCGACGTAACCGGAGAATCCGGGATGTCCGGTCGAGATCTTGCCCTTCCACTTGGGATCCAGAAGGTCCGTCCACTTCTTCGGCGCGTCCTCCGGTTTCACCTTCGAGGAATTGTAGGTGATGAGCACGAAACCCGCTGACGTCGTGTGGAAGTAACCATCCGGGTCGAGGTTGCGAAACACCTCCGTGATCTTCGACGCGTCTTCCGGCGTGTACTTCTCGAGCTGTCCCTGCGCCTTCAGGCGCACATAGTGGCCGATATCGGTCGACGAGAAGACATCGCAGACGGTCTGTCCATTCTTGATGTCCTGTGTAAGGCGCTGATAGGCGACCTGAGCGGTGGTACGCACCACGTTCACCTTGATGCCATATAGCTTGGTGAAGGTGGCGCCGAGTTCCTCCGCGCCTTCCGACGTGTAGTGGGCCACGTACCAGGTGATCTCGCCCTCTTTCTTCGCGGCCTCCTCGAGCTGCTTCATGTCCGCCCGCGCGGACAAAGGCCCAAGAACGAAGGCGATGGCGACAGCAAGAGCGGCAAACGCTTTCATACGCAAGGTACCTCCCGAAACGCGATGTTGTTATTCTTGCCCTCGATAGAATCATACCAACAGCAATGTCAAAAGCACAGGATCGCAGCGCGGGCTGGGCGGCTTATTACCGCCGACAGCAAGATCGGCCGCCCAGACGGACTCTGCTGTCTGCGCTCGATCGCTTTGGTCAACCGGACCCAGAGGCATTGGCGATCGACCTCGGTTGCGGTGACGGCCGGGATATCGTTGAAATTCTGCGACGCGGCTGGAAGGTCATCGCCGTCGACTCCGAGCCCGAGGCGCTCCGTCAGCTTTCAGCCCGCAACTTTCCCGGCGCCGAACGCCTCACGTCGATACTGGCGCGCTTCGAAGAAGTGCCGCTACCGATCGGAGTCCGGTTGGTCAATTCGAGCTTCGCCATGCCGCTTTGCGAACCCGATCGGTTCCATGCCCTCTGGGCACGGATCCGGGAAGCCCTGCCCGCCGGTGGTCGTTTCAGCGGCCAATGGTATGGCGTGCGCGACTCGTGGCTCGGGCGGCCGGGCATCACGTTCCTGGAACGTCGGGAAGCAGAGGCGATGCTCGATGGCCTCGAGGTCGAGATGTTCGAGGAAGAGGAAGCCGACGGCGTCACCCCGCGCGGCAAGGCCAAGCACTGGCATATCTTCCATGTCGTGGCGTGCAGGCGCCGCTAGTGGACAAGGCCATCCGGTTTTCCGACACTCCCGTCGTCGACATCCAATGGAGGCAACATGGCCGCCGCGCAATCTTCCGTCGCGTCGCGTGACGTTCCCGTCACGGCCGAAATCGCCAAGCGGGCTGCTCATCTCGCCTGGCGCGACTTGCCGGACGACCTCATCGAGCGCACGAAGCAGTGCCTGATCGACTGGTTTGCGGTCACGGTGGCGGGAGCGCAGGAGGAGCTGACGGACATCCTGGTCGCCGAAGCGCGCGAGGATGGCATCTCGGGCACGGCAAGCCTTGTCGGCCGGCGTGAGACGACGTCGCCGGCGACGGCCGCGCTGATCAATGGCGCCGCGAGCCATGCCCTCGACTATGACGACGTGAACTTCGCGATGGGCGGCCATCCGACCGTGACAGTCGTGCCCGCCTTGTTGGCGCTCGGCGAGCAGACGAAGGCGTCGGGACGCCTCTTCATCGAAAGCTTCATCGCGGGTTACGAGACGTCGGGTCGGGTCGGACGGCTGGTGGCGCCAAGTCACTATCAGAAGGGCTTCCATGTCACCGGCACCGTCGGCTCATTCTCCGCGACCGCCGCCGCCGGCCGCATGTTGGGTCTCGACGAAAAGCAACTCGCCGTCGCTTTCGGCATCGCCGCGACTCAGGCCGCCGGCCTGAAGTCGAACTTCGGCACGATGTGCAAGCCGCTGCATGCCGGCACGGCATCGGAGCATGGCCTGCGCGCGGCCCGCCTTGCGGCCAAAGGGTTCACCGCGCGCGGCGATTCGCTCGAGTGCGACCAGGGCTTCGCCTCGTCGCAGAGCGACCATTTCGCGGCGGACGCTGCCCTCGGCGAGCCGCCGTCCGGCTGGCATCTGCGCAACAATCTCTTCAAGTACCACGCCGCCTGCTATCTCACGCACGCGCCGATCGAATGCGCCAAGGAGATCCGCCTGAAGAGCAATTTCCCGCCGGAGCGGGTTCGCAAGATCCTCCTTCGGATCGATGCCGGCGCGGACAAGGTGTGCAACATCCCCAACCCCACGACCGGATTGGAAGCGAAATTCTCGCTCCGCCAAACGGTGGCGATGGCGCTTACGGGCGTCGACACCGCCAATCTCGCCTCCTATACGGAGCCCGTCACCCAGGAGCCTCGCATCAAGACGCTGCGCGACAAGATGGCCATCGAATTCAAGCCCAACTGGACGCACTCGTTGGCCGAGATGGCCATTCAGCTGGATGATGGAACCACCCTCGAAGCCACGCACGATTCGGGCGTTCCGTGGGCGGACATCGCCAAGCAGCGCCAGGCGCTCGAGACCAAGTTCGATAGCCTCGTGATGCCGGTACTGGGTTCGACCGGCGCCAAGCGCCTGCTCGATGCAATCGACCGAATCGATGGCCTCGCCGACGTGGGTGAGCTTGCGCGGGCTTCGGCCCGAATCTGATTGGAGAGAGAATGTCGGAGGATTTCAGGGCGCGCGCCCGGCTCGTGCCGAAGGGCAACCGATACGAGGATTTCGAGATCGGCCGGGTCTTCAAGCATCACTGGGGGCGGACGA
>DATEID010000172.1:0-10258 GCA_035279245.1 Reyranella sp. | reverse complement strand
TGATCAAGAGCGTGATCCAGGACGTCACGTTCTCGTCGATCTTCAAGGGCGTGCTGCCCTTCATCGCCACGGACATCCTGCGGCTGGTCATCCTGATCGTCTTCCCGATCATCGCCCTCTGGCTGCCCGGGCATATGTAGGCCGGGTCAGCGGCGACCGAGCTTCGTCAGCAGCGTGCGCAGCGCCTTGCGTTCGAACGCCCAGAGGCAGCCGGCGAGCACGGCGCCGCCGGCGAGCAGCTCGAGCCACCAGTAGCGGTCGAACGACGCCGGCAGTGCGGCAATCGACAGCGCAACGATAGCCGAGCTCGCGAGAGGGGGCAGCACGATCGGCAGCATCGGATGCCAGAAGATCGCCGCCTTCCTCCTGGCGACCAGGCCGAGAGTGAGGATGAGGGTTTCAGTCACCAGCGTCGTGGCCACGGCGCCCCAACCGCCGAAGTACGGAATGGCGACGGCATTGACCGCGAGGTTGGCGACGGCGCCGGCGGCGACGATCTTGAACTGGAGCTTTCCGTAGCCCCACGGCACGAAGTTCGCGGAAATGCCGTAGTTCAGGAACTGGAAACCGATGGCGAGGCAGAGCCACTCGAAAAGCGGACCGGCCTCGTGGAACGACGGCCCATACATGAGGGAGACGACATGCCGGCCGACCGCCCAGCCGAGGGCGGCAATGGGCAAGCCCATCCAGGCCAGGAGGCCGATATATTCGCGCGACAGCTTCCGCGACTCCTCGGCCGACGTCCGACTGCGGGCGAAGACCGGAAAGTAGGCATTCCACAGTGCCGCGGTCACCACGGTCGAGACCATCATCAGCCGATAGGCCGTGGCGTACTGGCCGACCGCCTCGTCGCCATGCGTGACACCCAGGATGAGGGTGCTGCTGTTGAAGAAGATCAGCACCGCGCCCTGTGACAGGGCGAGAGGCCACGCCTCGTGGAACAAGGCCCGCGCGCCGGCGAGGCGCGGCCGCAGGGGCGTCGGCAGAAGGCCGCGGCGGCTGGCGTACCAGAAATTGAACGCCACCCCCAACGCCGGCGCGGGCAGGCAAAGGGCAGCGTAGAGATAGACGTCGCCCGGCTGGTGGATGAACAGCAGGAGGGCCGGAAGCTGCAGCGCATTGAAGACGAGGCTGGCGATGCTCGGCGCCACCATCCTTTCGTGCGCCTGGAGGACCCAGCCGACATTCCAGGCCGTCACGAAGAGACTGAAGCCCTGGATGACGAGCAGGAGGTTGATCTCGGGGCCCCGGAGGTCGAGAGCGGCGATGGCCAGCACCAGGACGTAGACCGCGACGGCAAGGATCGTCTGCAACGTCAGGATCAGGCAGACCAGATCCTGCGAGTCGGCCGGAGATCGGGCGACGTCACGCTGCCCGGCCGTGGTCAGCCCCGGATTCACCAGGAGGGCGAGGTAGCTCAGCGCCGCCAGCGTCCAGCTCACCTGGCCGATCGGCGTCGGGCCGAGTGCCCGCCGCACGTAGATGCTGATCACGATGCTGATCAGAAGGCCCAGGACGCTCGTTCCGGCCAAGGTTACGAAATTCGCAGCGATGCGCCGTCGATTGGGCGCGACGGGGGTCGGCTCATCCCTCGTGCGGTCGGAGGCCGCATCGTCAATTTCTTTGTCGATCAAGGCCATGGTCCGCCCGTGCGCGAGACCTTTATCGTGGCTGCGGCCGCGTGGGGGTGTCCATGCTGTGGCCGTCGGCCACCCGGACATACTTCGAGCCCGAGCACGCCACGAATAAGTCACAGCCGGAGCTTGTGCACGGACGCTGTTGCCCGGTGCCTGCCAAATCCCGCGCCGCATGCACCGAAGCAGGCGTCGGCCAATCTGCCTGTAGGAATTCGGCGGATTGCAAGGCTACTGTGCGGCCCGATCGAAAGGATTCCCTATGAAAAGAGTAGGTTCGTTCATCGGCGACTGGTGGCGCCTGGTCATTCCCTATTTCAAGTCGGAGGAATGGCCGATCGCGATCTCGCTCCTCGTCGGCGCCATCGCGCTCACCTTCGCCGGAGTAGGGCTCGAGGTCCTGTTCAACGACTGGAACCGCCGCTTCTACGACAGCATCCAGAACAAGAACGAGGCGGTGTTCTGGAAGGAGATCATCTTCTTCTCCTGGCTTGCCGCCCTCTACATCATGGTGTTCGTCGCCCGCGCCATCGTGAGCCCCTATCTCAGGCTGCGCTGGCGGCGGTGGCTGACGAGGCACTATCTCGCCCACTGGCTCGACGAGCGCGGCTACTACCGCATCGAGCTCATGCGCTCCGTCGACAACGTCGACCAGCGCATTTCCGAGGACCTGAACTATCTCGGGCAATACACGATGACGCTGCTGCTCGGGCTCCTGAGCGCGATCGCAACCCTGATCTCGTTCCTGTTCATTTTGTGGGAGCTCTCAGGGCCATTGTCGCTGGCGCCGATCGGCATCGACGTCACGATCCCCGGCTATATGGCCTGGGTCTGCCTGATCTATGCCGTCGTCGGCAGCTACCTGGCCAACCTCGTCGGACGGCGACTGATTCCGCTCAATTTCATGCGGCAGCGCTTCGAGGCCAACTTCCGCTTTTCCCTGGTGCGCGTGCGAGAGAATGCCGAAGGCATCGCGCTTTATCACGGGGAGCAACGCGAGGACGATTCCCTGAACGCCCGGTTCATGGACGTGTTCAACAACGGCTTTCGCGTCCTGATGACCCAGGCGCAACTTGCCTTCTATCAGTCCGGCTATGCCCAGCTCGCAATCGTCTTTCCCTATGTCGTCACCGCGCCACGCTTTTTCGCCGGTGCCATCACGTTCGGTGTGATGACGCAGACCGCTTCGGCCTTCGGCCAGGTGCAGTCGGCGCTTTCCTTCTTCATCGACAACTATACGTCGCTGGCCGAACTGCGCGCGGTGATGGATCGCCTCAAGGGATTCCAGATCGCCGCGGACGACAAGCCGGCGACGGCGATCGACGTGACGCCGCAGGCGGGGCGGTCGGATGTGGCAGCCGAGAAGCTGACGCTGGCGCTGCCGACCGGGCAGGCTCTGCTCGAGGACCTCGACCTGCCGCTCAGGAAGGGCCAATCGGTGCTGGTGCGTGGCGCAAGCGGCACGGGCAAGAGCACCCTGTTCCGGGCTCTCGCCGGAATCTGGCCGTTCGGCAAGGGCCATGTGCGCGTGCCCGAAGGGGCGCGCGTGCTCTTCCTGCCGCAGAAGCCCTACATCCCGATCGGCTCCTTGCGCGATGCCATAAAGTATCCCGACGAGCACTCGCGCGCCTCGGACGCGGACATCGTCGAGGCCTTGCGTGTTACCGGCCTCGGCCATCTCGCCGACCGGCTCGACGAGGTGGCACACTGGAGCAACACCTTGTCGGGCGGCGAGCAGCAGCGGCTGGCGGCGGCGCGGGCGATCGTCTTCAGGCCCGACTGGCTGTTCATGGACGAGGCGACCGCCTCGCTCGACGAGGCCGCGGAGGCGATGGTCTACGACGAATTGAAGAGGCGGCTCCCGGACACGACCATGGTCTCGATCGGGCACCGCCCGACGCTGAAGAAATGGCACGACCGTCTGCTCGAGCTGAAACGCGAGCCCGGCAAGATCGGCACGCTGGTCGAGGTGCCGGTGTAACGGGCCGCTTTCCAATTAGGAAAAGAGACTTGCCTTGGGAGAAAGGCGGGACCATCCTGCTCCAAGGAGGACGCGTTGGACAGGATCGCCCATACGACTCGCGAGGTCGGTCGCCGCTTGCGCGCGGCGCGCGCGGGAGCGGGGTTGACGCTGGCCGACGTGGCGACACGGGCCAACGTGTCGGAAGGCTTCCTGTCCAAGCTGGAGCGCGGCCAGGCGGCTGCGTCGATCGCAAACCTGATCCAGCTCGCCGATGCGCTGGGGCTCGGCCTGCACGAGCTCTTCGCCAACGAGCCGGCGCCGGCCAAGACGCGCGTGGCGGTCCATCGCGCCGGGACGGGTAAGTTCGAGGAGGTGGCGGCTACCGGCTACCTCTGGCGTCACCTCGGCGGCGGCGCGCCGCTCGACCGGCTCGAGGTCTTCCATCTCGTTTTTCCTCGCGAGAAGCGGATGGAGGCGATGGTGTCCCATCCCGGGCAGGAGCACTGTTACGTGCTTGCTGGCGAGGTGCGCTTCTTCGTCGGCGATGCCGAGCATCGCCTGAAGGCGGGCGACGGCATCCTGATCGATTCCCAGCAGCCGCACCGCGCCGAGAGCGCCGGCCGGGGCAAGGCGCAGGTGCTGATGACGGTCGCCAGACCCGCGGAGGCGGCCGATACGCCGGACTGGTGGCGCCTTTCCCGTTCCAGGTCACAGAAGGAGCCCCAGCCATGAGCAAGCACGTTCCGGATACGGCGGCGGCCAATGCGGCGCTCGCCACGAGCCGCGAGGCCTCGCGCAAGGATCATCTGCCCTACGACATCCGGCATATCGACGACGTCGAGTGGGAGACGATCCGGTGGCCGGGCGAAACGGGCAAGATGCTGTTCCACCCGAGGCCCGAACGTCCGACCGAACCCAATGCCGGCGTCCTGCGGCTGGAGCCGGGCGCGTACCATCCCGAGCACTATCACGGCTTCGCGCAGGTCTGGTACGTGCTGAAGGGCGAGTTCACGATCGGCGGCACGCTCTGCCGGCCGGGCTCGATGCTGTTCCATCCCGACCCGCACTTCGAGGGCGAGTTCCGTACCGAGACGGGCGGCGAGATCCTGATCGTGCAATATCCCGGCCCGACCACCGGCGAGCGGCCGATCTATGCCGGCCGGTTCAACATGGCGGAGCGCAAGACGGTCGCCGAGGAACGCGTCGATCTTTGATCCGCCTGCCGTGTAATCCCGAACTCCGCCGTGTCATCCCGAGCGTAGCGAGGGATCCTTGATCGACGCCTGCTAAAGATCCCTCGCTCTGCTCGGGATGACACGGTGTTGGTTTGACCGTTACCGCAGGCTGGCGTTGATGCGGTCGAGGGCCTGCGGGCCGGGGCAGAGGTCGGCCGTCTGCAGCGAGTTGAGCGGCGCCTCGACCGTGTTCAGGTTGGCGTGTAGGTCGGTCGGTGTCGGATCGACGTAGAGGAGGCCCGTCACGACCTCGCCGTCGGCGAGCCCTTCCTGCACGCGCTTCATGGCGGCGATCTTGTCCGAAGGATCGTAGTCCTCGCCGAGCTTGCGCAGCCGCAGCAGCGAGCCGTCGTGCTGCTGCACGGTGGTGGCGGTGCCCGGCGCATAGTCGGCAGTGATCTCCTCGCGACCCTCGATGAAGTCGAGCCGATTCAGCGCCTCGTTGTGCTCGCGCACATACTCGTAGCTCTTGGTCGAGCCGGTATGGTTGTTGAAGGCGACGCACGGGCTGATGACGTCGAGGAACGCCGCGCCCCTGTGCGTCATGGCCGCCTTGATGAGCGGCACCAGCTGGTGCTTGTCGCCGGAGAAGGAGCGGCCGACCAGGGTGGCGCCCATCAGGATCGCCATCGACACCATGTCGATCGAGGAATCGGCGTTGGCGACGCCTTTCTTGCTGATCGAGCCCTTGTCGGCGGTGGCGGAGAACTGGCCCTTGGTGAGGCCGTAGACGCCGTTGTTCATGACGATGTAGGTCATGTTCACGCCGCGCCGCATGATATGGGCGAACTGGCCGAGACCGATCGAGGCCGAATCGCCGTCGCCCGAAACGCCCATGTAGATCAGGTCGCGGTTGGCGAGGTTGGCGCCCGTCATCACCGACGGCATGCGGCCGTGCACGGTATTGAAGCCATGGCTCGCGCCCACGAAGTAGGTCGGGGCCTTGGACGAGCAGCCGATGCCCGACAGCTTCGCCACCTGATGCGGCAGAATGTCGAGCTCGTAGCAGGCCTGGATGATGGCGGCGCTGATCGAATCGTGGCCGCAGCCGGCGCAGAGCGTCGAGACCGCGCCCTCGTAGTCGCGCCGAGTGAAGCCGGCCTTGTTCTTGACCAGCGACGGGTGATGCAGCCTGGGCTTGGCGATGAAGGTCATGACGCAGCCTTGTCGAACGGAACTACCTTGAACTGGCCGAGCTTCTTGGCGATGTCGGCGGCGATGAAGCGCGCCGTGATCGGCGTGCCGTCGTAGTGCAGGACGGAGACCAGCTTGCGGGCGTCGAGCGTGAACTCGGTCATCAGCATCGAGCGGAGCTGGCTGTCGCGGTTCTGCTCGACGATGAACACCTTGTCGTGCTCGTGGATGAAGTCCTCGACCGCCTGCGAGAACGGGTAGGAACGCACCCGCAACGCATTGACGTGCTGGCCGTCGGCCTCGAGATGGTCGAGCGCCTCAGCCATGGCGGGGCTGGTCGAGCCGAAATAGATCACGCCGTAGCGGGTGGCCTTGGGCGAGGAGTAGCGCAGCGGCTGCGGCGCGATCCTGGCGGCGGTGGCGAACTTGCGCTGCAGCCGCTCCATGTTGCGCACATAGACCGGTCCCTGCTCGGAATAGCGCGCATATTCGTCCTTGGTGGTGCCGCGGGTGAAGAACGAGCCCTTGGTCGGATGCGTGCCGGGATAGGTGCGGAACGGAATGCCGTCGCCGTCGACGTCGAGATAGCGGCCGAACGTCTTGCCGGCCTCGAGCTCCTCGGCCGTCATCACCTTGCCACGGTCGAAGACCCGCTTCTCGTCCCACTGGAAGGGCTGGCAGAGGCGGTGGTTCATGCCGATATCGAGGTCGGTCATGACGAAGATCGGCGTCTGCAGCCGATCGGCGAGGTCGAGCGCCTCGGCGGTGAACTCGAAGCACTCCTTCGGGTCCTCCGGGAACAGCAGCACATGCTTGGTGTCGCCATTGGAGGCGTAGGCACACGACAGCAGATCCGACTGCTGCGTGCGCGTCGGCATGCCGGTCGACGGCCCGCCGCGCTGCACGTTCACGATGACGGCCGGCACCTCGGCGAAGTAGGCGAGGCCGATGAACTCGGTCATCAGCGAGATGCCGGGCCCCGAGGTCGCGGTGAAGGCGCGCGCGCCGTTCCAGGCCGCGCCGATCACCATGCCGATCGAGGCGAGCTCGTCCTCGGCCTGCACGATGGCGTACTTCGCCTTGCCGGTCTCCTTGTCGTGCCGCAGCCGCTTGCAATGGTTGGCGAACGCCTCGGCGAGCGAGGAGGAGGGCGTGATGGGATACCAGGCGCACACCGTGGCGCCGCCGTAGACCGCCCCCAGCGCGGCGGCATTGTTGCCCTCGACGAAGATGCGGTTGCCGACATTGTCGGCCCGGCGGACCTTGATCTTGACCGCCCCCACGTCAAGATGCTGCGTGGCCCAGTCGCGGCCGAGATTGAGCGCCTTGACGTTGGAATCGAGCAGCTTCTCCTTGCCCTTGAACTGCTCGCCGAACAGCCGCTGGATCTCCCTGGGATCGATGTCGAGCAGCACCGAGAGCGCGCCCACGTAGATGATGTTCTTGAAAAGCTGGCGCTGACGTGCGTCGGTGTAGGTGGCGTTGCAGATCGCCGTCAGCGGCACGCCGATCACGTTGATGTCGTCGCGGAAGGCGGAGGAGGGCAGCGGCTTGGTGCTGTCGTAGAAGAGATAGCCGCCCGGCTCGATCTCCTTCACGTCGGCGTCCCAGGTCTGCGGGTTCATGGCGACCATGAGGTCGACGCCGCCGCGCCGGCCGAGATAGCCCTTCTCCGTGACGCGCACCTCGTACCAGGTCGGCAGCCCCTGGATGTTCGAGGGGAAGATGTTGCGCGGGCTGACGGGCACGCCCATGCGCAGGATCGCGCGCGCAAACAACTCGTTGGCGCTCGCCGATCCGGAGCCGTTGACGTTCGCGAACTTGACGACGAAGTCGTTAACGGCGGTTAGTGCCTGGGGCATGCCTGCTCCGCGTGAGTCATCTCGATATAGTACTTGCGCATGTCCCATGCGCCGGTCGGGCACCGCTCGGCGCACAGCCCGCAATGCAGGCATACGTCCTCGTCCTTGACCATGACACGGCCGGTCTTGAGGTCGTTGCCGACATAGAGATCCTGGGTCGGATTGACCGCCGGCGCGTTGAGCCGGCCACGCAGATCCTTCTCCTCGCCGTTGTCGGTGAAGGTGATGCAGTCCATCGGGCAGATGTCGACGCAGGCGTCGCACTCGATGCAGAGCTGGCCGGTGAACACCGTCTGGACGTCGCAGTTCAGACAGCGTTGCGCCTCCTGGAAGGCGAGCTCGGGATCGAAGCCCAGCTCCACCTCGGCCATGATGTTCTTCAGCGCTTCCTGCTTGGCGCGGTGCGGGACCTTGAAGCGGCGATCGATGGTGGGCGCGTTGTCGTAGCTCCACTCGTGGATGCCCATCTTCTGGCTGACGATATTGACGCCGGGCGCCGGTCGGTCCTCGACCTTCTCGCCCGTGAGCAGCTTGTGGATCGAGATCGCTGCATCGTGGCCATGCGCGGCCGCCCAGATGATGTTCTTCGGCCCGAACGCCGCGTCGCCGCCGAAGAACACGTTCTTCACCGTGCTCTGCAGGGTCGCCTCGTCGAGCTTGGGCAGGCCCCATCGGTCGAACTCGATGCCGGCATCGTTCTCGATCCACGGGAAGGCGTTCTCCTGGCCGATCGCGACCAGAACGTCGTCGCATTCGAAGAACTGGTCGGGCTCGCCGGTCGGCACCAGGCTGCGGCGGCCCTTGGCGTCGTACTCGGCCTTCACCTTCTCGAACATCACGCCCTTGATCGCGCCCTTGTCGTGCCGGACCTCCTTGGGAACGAGGAAGTTCAGGATGGGGATGTCCTCGCCCATCGCGTCTTCCTTCTCCCACGGCGAGGCCTTCATCTCCTCGAAGCCGGAGCGCACGATCACCTTCACGTCCTCGCCGCCGAGCCGTCGCGCCGTGCGGCAGCAATCCATCGCGGTGTTGCCGCCGCCCAGCACGATCACGCGCTTGCCGACCGACGTCGTGTGGCCGAACGAGACCGACGAGAGCCAGTCGATGCCGATATGGATGTTGGCCGCCGCTTCCTGGCGGCCCGGCACGTCGAGCTCGCGCCCGCGCGGCGCGCCGCAGCCGACGAACACCGCGTCGTAGCCCTCGGTTAGCAGCTTCTTCATCGAGTCGACCCGCTGTTGACGGAACTCGATGTTGCCGATGTCGGTGATGTAGGCCACTTCCTCGTCGATCACAGACTCGGGCAGGCGGAAGTGCGGGATCTGCGTACGGATGAAGCCGCCGAGCTTGGGATCCTGATCGTAGATCACGATCTCGTAGCCCAGCACGGCGAGATCGCGCGCCACGGTGAGGGAGGCCGGGCCGCCGCCGACGCAGGCGATGCGCTTGCCGTTCCTGGCCGGCGCCTTCGGCATCTGCTTGGCGATGTCGTCGTCCTTGTAGTCGGCGGCGACGCGCTTCAGCCGACAGATGGCGACCGGCTCCTTCTTGCCCTTGACCAGGTTTTCGTCCTCGACGCGGCTGCGGCGGCAGGCCGGCTCGCAGGGACGGTCGCAGGTCCTGCCGAGAATCCCCGGAAAGACGTTCGATTTCCAATTGATCATATAGGCGTCGGAGTACCGCCCGTGGGCGATAAGTCGGATGTACTCCGGAACCGGCGTATGCGCCGGGCACGCCCACTGGCAGTCCACGACCTTGTGGAAGTAGTCGGGGTTCGTGATGTCGGTCGGCTTCAAAACTGAACTCACTTCGGGCCGCCCACTGCGGCAACCGAGCTTGGATGAACGACGATTTACTCTAACCCAAATGCGGTGGGCATTGGGGAGATTCACACACCATACGTCAAGGATTCTATGCGTTATCGGGTTACGGGAAAAGTGTAATTCACCAGCCACCAAAAGGACTTATGACGCATCCGGCTGGCGATGTCTGAACTGCTTGGGCGAGGCGCCCGCCGCGCGGCGAAACATCGCGCTGAAGGCGCTGACGCTTTCGTAGCCGAGATCGAGCGCAACGCGGGTGACCGGTTCGCCCGCCCCCAGGCGGCCCATGGCTTCGAGAACGCGCGCCTGCTGGCGCCAGGAACCGAAGCTCATGCCGGTCTCGCTCTGGAAACGGCGGGCGAGCGTGCGCGGGCTGACGTTGGCGAGCGGCGCCCAGCCTTCGAGCGGCCGCGGGTCGGCCGGATTCTCGAGCAAGGCCTGGCAGACCGTGCGAAGACGCGCATCGTGCGGCATGGGCAGTTGTAGCGGCAGGAACTGCAGGCCACGCAATTCCTCCAGGATCAGCGCCACGACGTGGCCGGCCGGGCCGGCCTCGTCGTATTGCACCGGCAGCTCGGTGGCACGCACGATCAGCTCGCGCAGGAGC
>DATEID010000171.1:0-2626 GCA_035279245.1 Reyranella sp. | reverse complement strand
CCGGTCGGCCGCTGGCGGCAGGCTGAGTGCCTGGTGCATGCGGGCGGCGCGACGTGCCACCATCTCCACCAGAACGCCGCGCTTGTCGCCGAACAGCGTGTAGAGCTCGCGCTTCGAGACCTTGGCGCGGGTTGCGATCTCCAGCGTGCTTGCTCGGGCATAACCCCGCTCCATCAGCACGGCGAAGGCCGCCTCCATGATTCGCTCGCGCGGTCCCGCGGCGGTTCTTGCCGGCTGCGGCCCGGCCGCCGTCCTGGACCTCGCTCCTCTCTTCCCACGCTTCTCCATTCCCGCCTCTTTGCCTCGCAAAAGCGCTTGCCATGGTACCCATGGGTACCGTAGGATCGTCGTCGTTGGTACCGAAAGGTACCAGATCGTGTCCGGGAGGACGACGATGGATCATCTTATCGAACGCCACTATGCCCAGCCGTCGCGCGTCGACGCCGTTCTCGCGGTCGTCGATGCAATGAACCCGGCCGGCCGTCTCAGGACCGTGGACCTCGCTCCGCTCGACCAGTTCCATGCCGGCGGCCTCGAGGCGACCCGGCAACTCGCGGCGCTCGCGGGCATCGGCCCGGACCAGCATGTGCTCGATGTCGGCTCGGGCGTCGGCGGACCGGCGCGTTTCCTTGCCGAGACCCATGGCTGTTCGGTCGTCGGCGTCGATCTCGCGGTGGAGTACTGCCGGTTGGCCGAAGCGCTCACGGCGCGCTGCGGGCTGAAGGACAAGGCGACTTTTCGGCCTGCCGACGCGCTCGATCTGCCGTTCGCCGACGAGTCGTTCGATGCGGTCTGGACGCAGCACGCGGCGATGAACATCGCCGATCGCCCGCGTCTTTATGGCGAGATGCGGCGTGTCCTGCGGCCGGGTGGCATCGTCGCCCTCTACGATGCCGTGGCCGGCAATGGTGCGCCCTTCTTCCCTGTGCCCTGGGCGCGCGATGGCTCGACGAGCTTTCTCCTGTCGCCCGATGCCTTGCGGGAGGTGCTGGACCAGGCCGGTCTCACCGTCGTCGCCTGGCGCGACGTCACCGAGGACGCCAAGCGCTGGTTCGCCAGCCGCCCGCGCGGCGCCCTTCCCGGACTGGGGCTTCATCTGCTGATGGGGCCGGAATTTCCCACCATGGCCGCCAACTTCGCCCGCAGCGTCATGGAAGGCCGCGTCGGCCTGCTGATGGCTGTCGCCCGCAAAGATCACGTCTGACCCCGCCTTCTGAAGGGAGAGCGCCGACATGGACACCATCACCGCGACGCCGGTTCGGGCCGGCAGCGACGAGACCTACTATCAGTGCTGGTATCCGGTCTGTCTCGGAAGCGAGATCGGAGCGGAAACGCTGGCCGGCATCGATATCCTGGGCACGCGAGTCATCGTTTACCGCGATCCTGCGGGCAAGCCTGTCGTGCAGAGCGCCTGGTGCCCGCATCTCGGCGCCGACCTCTCGCTGGGCACGCGGGTCGAGGGCCAGGTGCGCTGTCCCTATCACCACTGGCGTTTCGACAGCGCCGGTGCCTGCCAGCATATCCCCACCGGCGACCGGATTCCGGCAGCGGCGCGCATCTTCACCTATCCCTCGGCGGAAGCATGGGGTCTGATCTGGCTGTTCAACGGCCGGACAGCGCCATTCGAGGTGCCGCGGATACCGGGAACGACGGAAGCGGAGCTTGCCTGCGAGGCACATTTTCGCGGCATTCGCACCTCGCCCGGCGAGGTCGCGCTCAGCAACGGCGTCGACTTCCAGCATTTGCGCACGCTCCATGGCCTGCAGACGACCGAGCCCCAGGAGATCGCGGTGCGCGACCACGAGATCGAGTTCCAGGTCGAGGGCGCGGGCTATCGCCAACACGGCTTGATCAGCGGCGTCAGCACCTTCGCACAACATCTGACGCCGGGCGGTGCCGAACTTTTCATGCTGTTCTGCGGCGCGCCGATCGACCGAGCGCAACGGCGGTCGTTCTTCATGGTGGGCGTGCCGCGCCAAGGCGATGCCGCGGCCGAGCGGCCGGCACTCGACGACCTGCGCGGCTTTGTCGAGCGGCTGCTCGGCGAGGACGAGCCGGTATTGGAAAGCATGCGGTTCCGGCGCGGCACGCTGGTCGCCAGCGATCGGCATCTGGCGCGCTACTTCCGCTATGTCAGCGAGTTCCCGCGCGCCGCGCCGCCGGATTGCTAGGAGACGGCGCGAGTGGAGGAGACACAGCCATGCCTGTCAACGCCCTGTTCGGACTGAGCATCCTGATGAGCTTGGTGGCCTTTGGCCTGGTCGCGAAGCTCTATATCTGGCCGCGCCTGCAGCGCATGCCGCGTGAGAAGGCGCTGACAGTCCTGGTGACGCCGAATGCGTTTCGTTTCGTCGGTCTCAGTTTCCTGGTGCCCGGCGTGGTGGCGCCATCGCTGCCATCGGCATTTGCGGCGCCCGCCGCCTATGGCGATCTGATCGCCGCGATCCTGGCGATCATCTCGGTGCTGGCGTTGTCGGCCCGGGCCTCATGGGCCTCCTGAAGGGCGAGAACTTCGGGAAGCTGATCGTGAAGATCGACGGCTAGGCAGAGCGGTGTCGCAGGAGAAGCCAGAAGATCAGGCCGTGGATGATCAGAAACGGTGGCACGATCGCGGTCGGGATATAGA
>DATEID010000170.1:0-8238 GCA_035279245.1 Reyranella sp. | reverse complement strand
TTCATTGGAGCGCGCCACTCCAGTTGCGCTCATGCGACGTAGATGCAGGAGCGCTGCGCTGCGACTTTCACTTCTTGCTGATGTTCCACAGCACCGGCACCGGCCCCTGCAGCCAGCCCTGCAGACGATCCTTGCGATAGGCGCCGAAGGCCTTGTACTGGCCGACCGGCGCATAATAGGCCTGCTCGATGACGCGATCCGAGATCGCGTCGGCGAGGACCTTCTGCTTGGCCGGATCGGTCTCGTGCATGAACTCGTCCCTGAGCTTTTGCATCTCGGGATCGCACGGCCAGCCGAACCAGGCCTTCTCGCAGGCGCCCGAGGCGAAGGAGTTGGTGCCCGGATTGTCCGCGTCGAGCGTGATGGTGGTGGTGAAGAAGATGTTCCAGCCACCTTCGCTCGGCGGACCTTTCTTGGCACGGCGCGTCACCACGGTCTGCCAGTCCATCGACTGCAGGTCGACCTTGAAGCCGGCCTTCTCGAGTTGCTGCTTGGCGACCGGCTGCAGGTTGTTGGACGATTGCAGGTCGGTCTGATGCAGCATCACCACAGGTGTGCCGTCATAACCGGACTCCTTCAGGAGCGCGCGCGCCTTCTCGAGATTCGGCTTGATCAGGAGGTCGCCGTATTCCTTGCCGAACCTGGTGCCGCAGATAAAGGGAGCGTTGCAGACCTTGTAGACATCCGGATCGCCCACCTGCGCGCGCAGCATGTCCTCCTGGGCGATCGCATACATCGCCGCCTGCCGCGCCTTCACATTGTTGAACGGCGGCTGGAGCTGGTTGAAGCGCATGATGATCTGGCTTCCCTGCACGTTCCAGGGATAGAGCGCGACGTTCTTGTCGGACTTGAGAACCGGGAAGAGGTCGGTCGGCGGCGCCTCGATGAGATCGATCTCGCCCGCCAGCAGGGCGTTCACCGCCGTGCTGGGATCGGTGATGGCAAGCCATTCCACGCGATCAACCTTGGCGATCTTGCCGCCGGCCAGCATCGAGGGCGGCTCGGAACGCGGCTTGTACTTCGGGTTCTTGACGAACACGACCTTCTCGCCGGGCTTCCATTCATCCTTCTTGAAGATGAAGGGGCCGGAGCCCGTGAAATCGGTGATCTGCTTGAAGGGATCGGTCTCAGCCACCCGCTTCGGCATGATGAAGGGAACGTTCGATGAAACCTTGCCGAGTGCGTCGAGCACGAAGCCGAAGGGGCGCTTGAGAATGATGGCGAAGCTCTTGTCGTCGATCGCCTTCAGTTCGGCGGTATCCTTCATCAGGAGCTGGCCATAGGAATCGCGCGCACCCCAGCGCTTGAGCGACGCGATGCAGTCCTCCGATGTGACCGGCGTGCCGTCGCTCCAGACCAGGCCGTCGCGCAGCACGATCGTGTAGGTAAGCTTGTCGTCGGACACGGTATAGTGATCCGCCATCTCGGGCTGGATCTGCAGGTTGGCGTCCTTGGCGAACAGGACGTCGTATATCATGTAGCCGAAGTTGCGGCTGATATAGGCGGTGGTCCAAATCGGATCGAGCACCTTGAGATCGGCGTGCGGCACCATGCGGAGCGTCGTCTGGGCCATTGCCGGCAGGCCGAGCGCTGTCCAGATCGCCAAGGCGAACGCCGCCAACCTGCATAAAGCAGTCATAATCTCTACCCCTTTGCTTTGTTGAGCTTCAGATGTTGTGCGAGGATTGAAGCAATGTCGATGCCTACCGTCTTTGTGTCGCACGGCTCGCCCATGCTGATCCTGGAGGACCTGCCGGCGCGATCCTTCCTCGCGACGCTCGGCAGCCTCCTACCACGGCCGGCCGCGATCGTCGCGGTGTCGGCGCACTGGAACACGGAGCGGCCTGCCGTCTCGACCGCACCGCGACCGGAGACCATCCACGATTTCTACGGCTTTCCCGACGCACTCTATCGTCTGCGTTATGACGCCTCGGGCGCCCCCGAGCTCGCCGACCGTGTCGCCGATCTCGTGGGCGCGGAACGGGACCCGACCTACGGCCTCGATCACGGCGCGTGGGTGCCGGCGATGCTGGGCTGGCCCAAGGGCGACATCCCGATCTTCCAGCTCTCGGTGCAGCCGTTTCGCTCGCCCGGCGACCACATCGCGCTGGGCCGCAAGCTTTCGTCCCTGCGTGAGGAAGGCGTGCTCGTACTGGGCAGCGGCAGCGCCACGCACAATCTCCGGCGGCTGAAGCGCGGCGACCATGACGCCCTGCCCGAACCGTGGGCGCGGCAATTCGACGACTGGTTGTCGGAAGCAGTGGAGAAGGGTGACGAGGCGGCGCTGGCCAATTACCGCACCGAGGCGCCCTATGCGAAGGAGGCCCATCCGACGGACGAGCATTTCCTGCCGCTGCATGTCGCGTTCGGCGCCGCCGGGACCGGGGCGCGCGGCAAGGCGCTGCACCGCAGCTTCACCAGCGGCAACCTGTCGATGGCGTCCTACGCCTTCGAGTAGCGGCCTCAGGCCACGCTGGCCGGGGCGACGCCCTTCTCCTTGAGGAACTGCTCGAGCTCGCCGGTCTCGAACATCTCTCGGACGATGTCGCAACCACCGACGAACTCACCTTTCACGTAGAGCTGGGGAATCGTCGGCCACTGGCTGAAGTCCTTGATGCCCTGCCGCAGCTCCTGGTCGAC
Organism: Reyranella sp.; assembly: GCA_035279245.1. Lineage (GTDB taxonomy): Bacteria > Pseudomonadota > Alphaproteobacteria > Reyranellales > Reyranellaceae > Reyranella. The sequence continues at coordinate 5,598 of DATEID010000170.1, read as the reverse complement.
CAGGATGTTGACGCCATGGAACTTGACGCCGAGCTGGCTCAGCACGTCGACGACCGCGGCGGAGAAACCGCACTGCGGGAACACCGGCGTGCCCTTCATGAACAGCAGGACGTCGTGCTTGGCGATCTCGTCGCGGATACGGTCGAACACCTGGGGTTCGCTCATGTCGGTCTCCTGAAGCACCCGCACGGGGTGCGCAAAAGGGCGAATTCAGAGGTGAATATAGGACCCTCAGGGCCGCTGCGCCATGGTGGTCAATTTGAGGGCATGGAGGACCCCGCCCATCCGGCCGCCTAGCGCGCCGTACACCATCTGATGCTGTTGCACCTTCGACTTACCGGCGAAAGCGGCCGAGACGACCGTCGCGGCATAATGGTCGCCGTCGCCCGCGAGATCCTGGATCTCGACCTCGGCATCGGGGATGCCCTGTTTGATGAGACGGACGATGTCGTCGGCAGCCATCGGCATTGCTTGATTTTCCTGCGTTATTCGGGGGCGTTCATATAACTCGGCAGCCAGGCCTCGTGAGCCGTCTTGATCTCGCCCAGTGCGAGCGACACGAGATCTTTCACGACAAGCGATTCGCCGCCGGAGTAACCCAGCAGGACCGCCGGAACGCCAGCGCCCCTGGCCACGTCGAGCACTTCGTCGGGCGTGCCGGTCGCGATGACATAGCGGGCTTGATCCTCGCCATACAAAAACGCGTGCGACGGGATATCCGTCGATGGCAAGGCGACCTCCATCCCCGTACCGCCGGAAATGCACATCTCGGCGAGGGCCGTCAGAAGGCCACCGTCGCTGAGGTCATGGCATGCCGCGATCCGACGAGCGTCGATCTGGTTGCGCACGAAATCGCCGTTGCGGCGTTCCGCCGCCAGATCGACCGGCGGCGGCGCTCCGTCCTCGCGGCCGCAAACCTCGCGCAGATAGAGCGATTGGCCGAGCCAGCCCCTGGTCTCGCCGACCAGGATGACGGCCAGGCCGCCCTGCGTCAGCCGCGAACCGACCGCCTTGGCGATGTCCTGGATCACGCCGACCGCGCCGATGGTGGGTGTGGGCAGGATCGGCCGGCCCTCGGTCTCGTTGTAGAGCGAGACATTGCCGGACACGACCGGGAACTCCAGCACCCTGCACGCCTCGGCCATGCCCATGATGGCGCCGGCGAACTGGCCCATGATCTCCGGCTTCTGCGGATTGCCGAAATTCATGTTGTCGGTCACGGCGAGCGGCTTGGCACCGGTGGCCGTAATGTTGCGCCAAGCCTCGGCCACAGCCTGCCGCCCGCCCGTCTCGGGATGAGCCTGCACGTAGCGCGGCGTGCAGTCCGAAGTCATCGCGAGTCCCTTGTGGCCGCCATTGACGCGTACCACGGCGGCGTCGCCGTCCTGCGGGCGGATGGCCGTGTTACCCATGATGAGATGATCGTACTGGTGCCAGATCCAGGCCTTGCTGGCGAGGTCGGGGCAGCCCATCAGCGCGAGCAGCGAGGCGTTCCAGTCCTTGGGTGCGGGCACCTGCGAGGCATCGAGCACCGCAGGCAGCGGCGTCGGTATCCAGGGTCGCTCATAGACTGGCGCTTCCGTGACCAGCGGCGGAATGGGAACGTTGCCCACGACCTCGCCGTGCCAGGTCAGCACCATGCGCTCGGTGTCGGTCAGGCGCCCGATGACGGCAAAATCGAGCTCCCACTTCTCGAAGATCCTTCGCGCCTGCTCCTCGCGCCCCGGCTTGAGCACGATCAACATGCGCTCCTGGCTCTCCGACAGCATGAGCTCGTACGGCTTCATGCCCTGCTCGCGCATCGGCACCTTGTCGAGCTCGACCACCACGCCGAGCCCGCCTTTGGCCGCCATCTCGAACGAGGAGGAGGTGAGGCCGGCGGCGCCCATGTCCTGGATGGCGACGATCGCGTCGGTCGCCATCAATTCGAGGCAGGCCTCGAGCAGCAGCTTCTCGACGAACGGGTCGCCCACCTGCACCGTCGGCCGCTTCTCCTCGCTGTCCTCGTTGAACTCGGCCGATGCCATGGTGGCGCCATGGATGCCGTCGCGGCCGGTCTTGGAGCCGACATAGACCAGCGGATTGCCCACGCCCGCGGCCGCCGCATAAAAGATGCGGTCCGTCGAGGCGATGCCCACCGTCATGGCATTCACCAGGATGTTGCCGTTGTAGGCCGCGTGGAAGTTGGTCTCGCCGCCCACGGTCGGGATGCCCATGCAGTTGCCGTAGCCGCCGATGCCCGCCACCACGCCCGACACGAGATGTCGCGTCCTGGGGTGGCTCGGCTCGCCGAAGCGCAGCGCGTTGAGGTTGGCGATCGGCCGCGCGCCCATGGTGAAGACGTCGCGCAGGATGCCGCCGACACCTGTCGCTGCGCCCTGATAGGGCTCGATGTAGGAGGGATGGTTGTGGCTCTCCATCTTGAAGATGGCAGCCTGGCCGTCGCCGATGTCGATCACGCCGGCATTCTCGCCCGGCCCCTGGATCACCCAGGGGGCTTTGGTCGGCAGCTTCTTCAGCCACACCTTCGAGGACTTGTAGGAGCAGTGCTCGCTCCACATGGCCGAGAAGATGCCGAGCTCGACCATCGTGGGCGTGCGGCCCATGATCTTGAGGAGCCGCTCGTACTCGTCCGGGGCCAGACCGTGCTCCGCCACGATCTGCGGCGTGATCTCGGGTTCGTCGGCAAGCTTGACGGGCGGGTTCTTCTCGACGGCGATCGTCACGACGATTTACTCATGAAAGGGCCTCGACGAGGCCTTCGAACAGTGCCTTGCCGTCGGTGCCGCCGAACATCGGCTCGACGGCGTTCTCCGGATGCGGCATCAGGCCCAGCACCGTCTTGGTCTCGTTGAAGACGCCGGCGATGTTGCGGATCGAGCCGTTGGGATTGCCCGTGCCGTCGACCGCACCGTCGGGCGCACAGTAGCGGAACGCCACCTGGCCGCGATCCTCGACCCGCTTCAGCGTCTCGGCGTCGGCGAAATAGTTGCCCTCGGCATGGGCCACCGGAACCTTGATGACCTGTCCCGCCTGGTAGCGGTTGGTGAACAGGCTCTGGCTGGTCTCGACCTTGAGATGCACGTCGGCGCAGACGAACTTCAGGTTCTCGTTGCGCATCAGCACGCCGGGCAGCAAGCCGGCTTCGGCGGCGATCTGGAAGCCGTTGCAGATCGCCAGCACCGGGACGCCCTGCGCTGCCCGCTTCTTCACCTCGGCCATGACCGGCGACTGCGCCGCCATCGCGCCGCAGCGCAGGTAGTCGCCATAGGAGAACCCGCCGGGAATGACGATCAGATCGGTCTTCTCGAAATCGCCGGCGCCGTGCCACACCATATTGGGCCTACGGCCCGTGACCAACTCGATCGCCTGCGCGACATCGGCTTCGCGGTTGGAGCCGGGAAAGACCAGGACGGAGGCTTTCATCGCGTACCTGCTCTCTTCCGTCGTCCCGAGCGGAGCGGAGCGAAGTCGAGGGACCTTGTTTCGACCAATGGCTGCAAATCGTTGAGCGAAGATCCCTCCGCTGCGCCTCGCTGCGCTCGGCTTCGGTCGGGACGACGAATTGGACTCATCTAGCCCACCAGCTCGATCGAATAGTTCTCGATCACCGTGTTGGCCAGGAGCTTGCGGCACATCTCGTCGAGCCGCGCCTTCGCCTTGCTCTTGTCGGTTTCGGCGAGCTCCAGCTCGATATACTTGCCTTGGCGGACGTCGCCCACCTCGGGGAAGCCCAGGCGATTGAGGGAATGGCCAATCGCCTTGCCCTGGGGGTCGAGCACGCCGTTCTTCAGGGTCACGTGAACTCTGGCTTTCATCTCGCCTCTTTACTGCAGCGTCATCGGGCCGCGCACATCGCCCGGCCCCTGGTCGATCAGGATGCCGAGGCGGCGCGCCACTTCCTGGTAAGCCTCCTCGACCTTGCCGAGATCGCGGCGGAAGCGGTCCTTGTCGAGCTTCTCGTTGGTCCTGAGATCCCACAACCTGCACGAGTCCGGACTGATCTCGTCGGCCAGCACGATGCGAACCATGTCCTCCTCATATAGGCGGCCGAACTCGATCTTGAAGTCGATCAGCTTGATGCCGCAGCCGAGGAAGAGGCCGAACAGGAAGTCGTTGACCCTGAGGGTGAGCGCCACGATGTCGTCCAGGTCCTGCGGCGTCGCCCAGCCGAAGGCGGTGATGTGCTCTTCCGTCACCATCGGATCGCCCAGGGTGTCGTTCTTGTAGAAGAACTCCATGATCGAGCGGGGAAGCTGGGTGCCTTCCTCCAGCCCGAAGCGCTGCGCAAAGGAGCCGGCTGCGACGTTCCGTACCACCACCTCCAGCGGGATGATCTCGACCTGGCGGATGAGCTGCTCGCGCATGTTCAGCCGGCGGATGAAGTGGGTCGGCACCCCGATCTCGCCCAGCTTGGTCATCAGGAACTCGGAAATGCGGTTGTTGATCACCCCCTTGCCGGTGATCGTGCCTTTCTTCTTGTTGTTGAAGGCCGTGGCGTCGTCCTTGAAGTACTGGACGATCGTCCCGGGCTCGGGCCCCTCGAACAAGGTCTTGGCCTTGCCCTCGTAGATGCGGCGGCGGCGGGACATTTTTCACTCCTGTGCAGACGGCCGGGGCCGCCCACCTTTGGGCCGGAATATGGCGGAAACCCCATGCGACGGGACTGGGGAAAAATCCATTGAAAAAGGTGACGCTATCGTCATATTTTCTCTCATCGGGAGGCCCCAAATGGCCCAACAGATCACCTACGACAAGGCCTATGACGCCGTTGCTCCGGGCGACTTCCCGGCCATGCTGGAAGTACCGCGTTACGGACGGCGGAGCGACGCCTTCGATGGCATCATTTCCGCCACCCACGACCATTTCTGGGATCCGCTGGACAAGAGCTATATCGATTTCGACCAGCCGTTCGACATCGCGACCACGCCGATCCTGCCGCTCGACAATATCATCGAGCTCAGGAGCGCCGTGGCCGACCGTCTGGACGAGAGCCAGAAGATCGGGCTCGCCAATGACGTGACCCACTGGTCGGTCTCGAACCTGCTGCATGGCGAGCAGGGCGCGCTGTCGCTGTCGGCAAGCCTTTGCCACGTGCTGGTCGATCCCGGCGCCCAGGAATACGCCGCCAACCAGGCGCGCGAGGAGGCCCGCCACGTCGCCGGCTTCAGTCGCTACATCGCCAAGCGCTGGGGGGCGCCGTTGCCGGTGGGCCAGACCATCGCCACCGTGCTGGCCGAGCTCGTGAGCACCGGTGAGGTCTACAAGAAGATCGTCGGCATGCAGATGCTGATCGAAGGCCTGGCGATGGGCTCGTTCGCGACGCTCAACGCCAGGACCAACGATCCGGTGCTGCGGCGGCTGGTTCAGCTCGTGATGAGCGACGAGGCTTTCCATCATCGCTTCGGCCGGCTGTGGGCCGCCAAGACGATCCGGCATCTGAGCGAGGACGAGCATCGCAAGGTCGAGGACTGGTCGGCGCAGCTCTTCCAGATGCTGCTCTTCAACCTGATCAATGCCGAGCAGAAGCAGGTCATCTACGCCAAGTACGGGCTCGACTGGCAGTGGGTGCGCGACGCGGTCAAGGAGACCTTCAGC
>DATEID010000169.1:0-3971 GCA_035279245.1 Reyranella sp. | reverse complement strand
ATGATTGCGCCACTGGAGTGGCGCGCTCCTCCGAATCGCTACCGCTCGCTTCCCAGCGAACGATCGACGGCCTTGGTGAAAGCGGTCATCTCGGCCGGCTCGATGTCCGACACGGCGCGCAGCTCGAAGCCCGCCTGCCGCCACTCTGCCAGCACGAAGCCATCGCGCTGCTCAATATGCACCGGCGTTCCGTTGGCCGACGCCGCGGGCCAGAGCGTCAACGCCACCTTGTGCTGGTTGTGCCGATAGACGAGGACCGCGACCTTCCTGCCGTCGTAGATGTCGATGCGGCCGCCGAGCAGCGGGAAGCCGTCGGATGTGAGATCGTGCACCGGCGGCGAATACGAGATCTTGCCGGCAAACCACGGCTTCACTGTGTGACGGTCGGACGACACGACGTCGACCGGATGCTCGCTGGACGCCACGCGCAGGAAGCCCGCTGTCAGCTCGTCGGCATCGCGGCTACCCTGTGTCGAAAGGGACCCACCCAGCCAGCCGATGCTGACGGCCGCGACCAGGCTCGCCGCCATCGCCGTCCATCGCAGCGAGGCACGCGGCAGGCGGCGGCTGACCGACGGATCTTGCGATCGGCCGGCAATTGCGCGCAGCTCGCGGTCGATGCGCGCCCGCAGCAGGTCGGGCGCCGGCTCCGGCGGCAGCTCGCGCAGCAGCCCACTCAGCGCCCGCGCCTCTTCGAGCCGTTTGCGGCAGTCAGGGCAAAGCGCCAGGGCGCGCTCGAACTCGGCGCAGTCGGCGGCCGACATCTCGCCGTCGAGATAGACGTCGACCATCGCCTCACAGGTCGCGCAGTCCATGATCTCTCCTTCCAAGGCGTGTCTTGAGGTCGTCAGCCAGTTTCTCCCTCGCGCGGGCAAGCCGCGACATCACCGTCCCGATCGGCAAGTCGAGGACGGCCGCGATCTCCTTGTAAGTGAGGTCCTCGATCTCGCGCAGAACCAGGATCTCGCGCGCCTCCGTCGGCAACGCCGCCAGGGCCGCGGCGACCTGCCGGCGACGATCGCTCGCGATCGCCGCCTGCTCGGGCGTCGGTCCCTCGGCAGCCTCCTCCTCGACCACCTCCAGCGGCTGCTCGGCGGCGCGACGCTTGCGGGCATCGTGCCAGGTGTTGCGCACGATCCGCAGCAGCCAGGGCCGCGCCTCGCCACCGCGAAAGGCATGGAAGTAACGCAAGGCGCGCAGCATCGCTTCCTGTGCCACGTCCTGCGCCTGCACCGGATCGCGCGTCAGCCAGCGGGCGAATCCATAGGCCGCATCGAGATGCGGCAGCATCACGGTCCGAAACCGCTCGACCGAATCGCCATCGGGTTGCAGCGCGTCCGACATGCCGTCCATAGGACAGCATTACCCGCCGGGCGTCGAACTTATTCCATCGCGCCGGGCATGGAATAAACCCGACAGCCTTCCGGTATCGCCTGCACTCAACCATGCCGGAGGGCATCATGCTGCAAGCCGACCGCCGCGATTTCCTGAAGCTCGCCGGAGTGGCGGGCGTGACCTTCACCACCGGGCTGTTCCCCGGCCGCAAAGCAGCGGCGCAAGCCGACGATTTCCATTTCGTCCAGTTTTCGGACACCCATTGGGGCTACAAGGGCAAGGCCAATCCGGACGCCGAGCATACCCTCGAGGAGGCGATCGTCACGGTGAACGGACTCGCCAGGCAGCCCGACTTCATCGTCTTCACCGGCGATCTCACGCATACGACCGAGGATCCCAAAGAGCGGCGGGCCCGCATGAAGCGCGTGCGCGAGATCATCGGCGGCCTCAACGTGAAGGACATCCGGTTCATGCCGGGTGAGAACGACGCGTCGCTCGACAAGGGCGAGGCCTACAAGGAGTTCTTTGGCGAGACGCACTACACCTTCGACCACAAGGGTGTGCATTTCATCGCGCTCGACAACGTCTCCGACCCGCATGCCGCTCTCGGCGACGACCAGCTCGCCTGGCTCGCAGCCGACCTCAAGCAGCGCAAAGCCGATGACCCGATCGTCGTCCTGACGCATCGTCCGCTGTTCGATCTCCTGCCGTCCTGGGACTGGGCGACCGCCGACGGCGCGAAGGCAATCGATCTCCTGATGCCCTATCAGAACGTCGTGGTCTTCTACGGCCACATTCACCAGGAGCATCACCACATGACGGGCCATATCGCGCATCACGCCGCGAAGTCGCTGATCTTCCCGCAGCCGACCCCTGGCCCCAATCCGCCGGCCCGTCGTCCGCCCCCGCCGCCGTTCGATGCGTCGCTGAAGCCGCTCGGAACACGCGACATCACGATGGGCAAGACCGCGACCTTCGTCGAGCTGCCGGTCACCAAGGCCTAGAGCCATGAAACGTAGATACTTTATCGCGCTGCTGATTGCCGGCAGCGCGGCGGGGGGAGTCGCGCGCCTGGCGGCCGAGACATCGAACGAGGTGGACATCATTGCCGAGAAATTCGATTTCACGCCCGACACGATAAAAGCGAAGGTCGGCCGACCGATCACTCTCGTGCTGACCTCGATCGACCGCGTCCACGGCTTCAAGATGCCCGACTTCGGCATACGGACCGACATCGTGCCGACCGAGGAGACACGGGTGACGATCACGCCGACCAAGCCGGGCGAGTTCGTCTTCTTTTGCGACGTCTTCTGCGGCGACGGTCACGAGGAGATGGCCGGCACCCTTCTCGTCGAGGCTTGAGCGAACCATTCTCGCCCGATCACGGCGATCTTCCGCGAGCAAGTGGTTACCGATGGGAGAGAGATCATGAAGACAGTCCGCTCCCTTCTCTTCCTTGCCAGTCTCGGTTTAATCATTCTCGCCGGCCAAACATTGGCGGCAGACAACGATCTCGCGCAATCCCGGTGGTTCCTGCGCGATGAACCTTCCGACATCGTCGCCCTGGGCGAACGGGCCATCGGCTGCCGGCGCCTGTCGTCGATCGTGGTGACCGATCAGGCAAGCGACGAGGAAGTGGACACTGCTTCCCGGAATCTGAGATGCGATTCGCTCGCCGCGGATGCCGAAGCGCTGAGACGCAAGTATGCCGGTTCCGCTTCGAGATTGAAGGCGATAGACGCCGCCTACAGCCTCAGGTCGCCCTGACTCGCGCCAAGTCAGGGCAGCCGACGAGAGCGCCAGCCGCTACTTCCGCAGGCCGCCCAGCACCCCCCGCACGATGTTGCCGAGGATGCCGCTGTTGCGGGCGTTGCCGAAGATCGCCTTCGATGCCTCGCGCACGGCGATCGTCGTCACCGTTCGCGCCGCCGACTTGGCGATCGCCTCGCCGATCGAATCGCTTCGCCGCGCCGGCGCCCGCGATGGCGGCGCGGCTTCCGGCGCCTGCGCCTCGCGCAAACGGGGCTGTGGCCGCGGTGCGTCTTCTTCCGGAGCGGGTGCGGATCCCCACGGCCCGGCCGTCGGCGTCGGCATTGGCGATGGCGATTCGGCTGGCGGCGGCATGGAATCGTACTGTCCCCTGCGACGCTGGCTACCGGCCGAGACGACCCCGCCGTCATCGTGGTGTACCTGGCCTGCAGTCGCCCGGCCGGTCAGCACCTCGTAGGCCGAATCGCGATCGACCGAGCGCTCGTACTTGCCGGCAAGCGGGCTCGCCTTGATGACGGCCGCCCGTTCGGCGTCGCTCGCCGGTCCAATGCGACCCCGCGGAGGCGCGATGAAGCAGCGCTCGACCGGAGTCGGCACGCCCTTCGTATCGAGGAACGAGACCAGCGCTTCGCCGACGCCCAGCTCGACGATGGCATCGGCCGCCGAGAACTTCTTGCTCGGGCGGAACGTGTCGGCCGCCGTCTTAACCGCCTTCTGATCCTTCGGCGTGAAAGCGCGCAGCGCGTGCTGCACGCGATTGCTGAGCTGGCCCAGGACCGCATCGGGAATGTCGAGCGGACTCTGGGTCACGAAATAGACGCCGACGCCCTTGGAGCGGATCAGCCGCACCACCTGCTCGATCTTGT
>DATEID010000168.1:0-27652 GCA_035279245.1 Reyranella sp. | reverse complement strand
TGGCCTTCATCGGCGTCGGCATCCTGAGCGCGCTGGTGGTGCTCGATCTCAAGAACGGCCAGCCCTACGGCCACTGGCTGTGGGCGCTGGCGGTGGTGGCGCCGCTCTCCGGCCTGCTGCATTGGCTGGAATCCTGGATTGCCCACGACATGGCGTTCCGCCTGCTGGCGGAGATGCGGATCGAGACCTTCCGCAAGCTCGACGCGCTGGCGCCGGCCTATCTGGTGCGTCGCCGCACCGGCGACCTGATGGCGCTCGCCACCCACGATATCGAGCTGGTCGAGTATTTCTTCGCCCACACGGTGGCGCCCGCCTTTGTCGCGATCCTCGTGCCGGCCGTCGTGATCGTCGTGCTCGCGTCGGCCAACGGCTGGCTGGCGCTCGCGCTGCTGCCGTTCCTGCTCGCGGTGGGGCTCAGCCCCTTCCTGATGCGCAAGCGCGTCGACCGGCTCGGCTCGCAGGCGCGCGAGGCGGCCGGCGAGCTCGGCGCCTTCGCGGTCGATTCCGTGCAAGGGCTGGGCGAGATCGTCGCCTTCCAGCAGGAGAGCCAACGCGGCGACCGCCTGAACGAGCTTTCGCAACGCCATATCGACCTGCGCCTGCCTTTCTTCCGCGAGCTCACGCTGCAGCACAGCCTGCTCGAGGTTATGACAGGCCTGGGCGGCCTCGCCGTGGTCGTCGCCGGCGCCGTCCTTTCGACGCAGGGCGCGATCGATCCGGGCGTGCTGCCGCTTCTCACCATCCTCGCGATGGCGGCGTTCCTGCCGGTGTCGGAGATCGCCCAGATCGGCCGCCAACTCGCCGATACGTTGGGCGCCACGCGCCGCGTCTATGCGCTCGCGAACGAGCCCATTCCGGTACGCGACGGCCCGGGCGTTCCGCCGAAGACGGGACCGGCTTCACTGGCGCTCGACCGTGTGAGCTTCACCTATCCCGGCCAGAATCGCCGCGCGCTGGCCGATGTGACCTTCACCATCCCGGCGGGCAAGACAGTGGCCCTGGTCGGCACCTCGGGCGCCGGCAAGACGACGACGGCGCAGCTCCTGATGCGCTTCTGGGATCCCGACTCGGGTCGCATCAGCCTGAACGGCGCCGATTTGAAGGACTATCGGCTCGACGAGTTGCGCCGACTGATCGCGCTCGTGGCACAGGACACCTATCTGTTCAACGACACGCTGCGCGCCAACATCCTGATCGCGCGTCCCAGCGCTTCGGAGGCCGAGCTGCAGGCCGCCATCGAGCACGCCTCGCTCTCGGAACTCGTGGCCATGCTGCCCGAAGGCCTCGATTCTCCGGTCGGCGAACGCGGCACGAGTCTCAGCGGCGGCCAGCGCCAGCGCGTTGCCATCGCGCGCGCCTTCCTGAAAGACGCGCCGATCCTGATCCTCGACGAGGCGACCTCGCATCTCGACGCCGTGAACGAGCAGGCGGTCCGCCGCGCGCTCGATCTCCTGCAAGCCGACCGCACCACCATCGTCATCGCCCATCGTCTCTCGACGGTGCGCGATGCCGACCTCATCGTGGTGCTGGACGAGGGCCGCGTCGCCGAGACGGGCACGCATGCGAGCCTGCTGGCGAAGGGTGGCCTCTACGCCCGCCTCGTCTCCCGCCAGCTCGCCGTGGCCTACGCACCCGCCGCGTCGTGACGGCCGACGGACCAACTACTCGGCCTTTTGCACCGGCCGCGCCGCAGAGGCCGCCTCGGCCGGCCTCATGCTGTCGGTCCGCTTGCGGCCGCGGACGCGCCAGGCCTCGACAGGGCCCGCCCCCTTCACGTCGACGAGGCCGCGCGCCTCGCAGTCGAAACTGTTCTCGACCAGGTCGAACGTGCTGCGCGTGATCTGGATGCCGCCGCTCTCGCCGTGCGATTCCATGCGGCTTGCCATGTTCACTGTCTCGCCCCAGAGATCGTAGATGAACTTCTTGCGGCCGATGACGCCCGCGACCACAGGTCCCGAGTTGATGCCGATGCGGAACGCCAGCCGACGTCCGCCGAATGTCCGTTTGCCGACTTCGGTCTGCATGTCGAGTGCGAGCGCGACCAAGACATGGGCATGGTCGGCCCGCTCGCGCGGCACGCCGGCCGCGACCATGTAGCAATCGCCGATCGTCTTGATCTTCTCCAGGTCGTACTTCTCGACCAGCGTATCGAAGCACTGGAAGACTTCGTTCAGCAGATCGACGAGCCGCAATGGCGTCATCGCGGCTGCCATCGGCGTGAAGGCGACCACGTCGGCGAATAGGATACTGGCCGCGTCGTACTGCGCCGCGATCGTGCTTTGCCCGGCCTTCAGCGCTTCGGAAATCTCCCTGGGCAGAATATTGAGCAGCAGCATCTCCGAGCGTTCCTGGAAGAAGTTGCGGCGTCCGACGAAGTAGCGCAGGAGCCCGAAGACGATCGCGATCACACAGCCGACATTGAGCACGAAGAACCAGGTCACGAAGGCTTCGGGCAGGCCGACAGGCGTCAGATGCGGCTGGAGCAGAGCGGTGAGGACGAGCAGCGCGAGAAAGCCCAGGATCCACAGCAGCGTCCGCCGGATGTCCTCGAGCAGCAGCGATCCCAAGGGGCATAGGGCCGCCCAGATGATGACGATGCTCGACTCCCGAAAGCCGCCCAGCGCGATCGTCACCAGCCAGGGCAGGATCAGGATCAGCAGGAGCTGGCTGAAGCGGTAGAGTTCGAGATTGCGCGTCCAGGCGAAGACGGCGGTATTGACGGGCGTAAAAACCGAATAGAAGGCGGGGATCGCCGCGGCGACCGGCACACCCGCGAACAGATAGATCGCACTCCACAACAGCGTAAGCGGCAGCGTGCCTACGCACAGGGTAACCGTGAGTCGCTTTTGCAGCGCCGTTTCGTTGCTGTCCGTCGGATCGGCGCCGATGCGTCCCGCCTGCGCGACCAGCGCTTCTGCTCGACCAGAAAGCCATGTGAGCGACCGAGCACGCATCGAGGTTCGTCTCCGCCTCTGTCTCGAGACCGGTCCAGTATGCGGGGCGTACCCGCCGTTCACAATCGTCGGTGCCAGCGGCCTCGCTGGTCGAGCGTCATCGCGAACTTGCAGCAAGGTCCGGCTGGTATCACGTACGCGAAACACGTATATTAATATTCCTTTTCTACCTTATGCAGATCATAAGCAATAATTGTACATGCGCAGCCTCAATCTCGACCACCTCGACACCTTCACGCAGGTGATCGAGCTCGGCAGCTTCTCGGCGACGGCGGACCGGCTCAACCTCACGCAGCCCGCGATCAGCCTGCAGATCCGCCAGCTCGAGAAGAGGCTGGGCGTGCGGCTGATCGAGCGGGTGGGCAAGCGCGCGACGCCGACACCGGCCGGCGCCGAGCTGCTGCTGCACACACGCCGGATCTTCGAAGCGACGACCGCAGCGCGCGACGCCATCGCGCCCTATGTCGAAGGCTCGATCAGCCGCGTGCGCATCGGCACCGGCGCCACGGCCTGCATTCATTTCCTGCCGCCGGTGCTGCGCGAGCTGCGGCGGCAGTTCACCGCGCTGGAGGTGATCGTCAGCACCGGCAACTCCGTCGATATCCTGAGGCAGGTCGAGGAGAACACGCTCGATCTCGGCCTGGTGACGCTGCCGGCGCCGGGCCGCATGTTCGAGGTGACGCCGCTGTTCGACGACGAGTTCGTGGTGCTGTCGCCGCGCAAGGGCGGCATGCTGCCTAAGGCGGTGACGCCGGCCGTGCTTTCCCGTCACCCGATCGTGCTGCACGAATCGGGCTCGCAGACGCGGCGCATCGTCGACGACTGGTTCGCCGAGGCCGGGTTCCTGGTGAAGCCGACCATGGAGCTCGGCAGCGTCGAGGCGATCAAGGAGCTGGTGGGCGCCGGCTTGGGCTGCGGCGTCGTCCCGCGCATGGCGGTCGACGGCGCCTACAAGGCGCCCAATCTCCTGGTGCAGTCGCTGATGCCCAGGCTCTCGCGCAAGATCGGGCTGGTGCTGCGCCGCGACAAGCCGCTGCATCGCGGCCTGCGCGAGACCGTCGCCGCCCTGCGCCGCGCCGCTTCAGGATTCAGCGAGGGCAAGCGGGTGCGCGCCTAGTCCAGTTTCCGGAAGCGCGCTGGCGCGGGGTCCTTCGGCCAAAGGGTGCTTATGCACGGCATAATCGCGAAGGCCTATTGCCCGCTCTGCCATGCGCGCAACGTCGCGCGCGATGTTCGTGCGCTTTCCTTCGATCGGCGCCATGCTGCGCGAGCTGGTCCGCTATATTGGCGGTTCGCCCCTTTCGCCGCGCCGGCAACTTGACAGCCTGCGCGGACTCGACGACCACTTGCTTCGCGACGTCGGACTCTGCCGCCGAGCGTCCCTGAGCGGACGACGCTGTGACAACGGCATCGATGCATGCTGCCCTCATGGCAATGACGGCGGCGGCCTGTGAAGTGAATGAGGAGTGCATCGCCATGTTCAGCCACGTGACGGTCGGCAGCAACGACATCCCGCGCGCCAGGCGCTTCTACGAAAGTGTCGCGTCGGCGTTGGGCTTGGTGCGCCACGCCGACTATCCGGAGGCAGTGGGCTACGGCCCGACCGGCGGCCGGCCGCAGCTCTGGATCGTGCGGCCGCTCGACAAGAAAGCAGCGACGGCCGGCAACGGCATCACCATCGGCCTCGAGGCGCCCGATCGTGCCTCGGTCGATAAGGCCCACGCGGCTGCAATGGCCGCCGGCGGGAGCGACGAAGGCAAGCCGGGCCTGCGCGCGCACTACCATCCGAACTACTACGGCGCCTATGTGCGCGATCCCGACGGCAACAAGGTCTGCATCGTCTGTCACAAGCCCGTATAGATGCTTGTTGGCGTGCATTACCGGGCGTAGGCTCAGCCGTATCGAGGAGGACCCGATGTCGGCTGAGGCAAATCTTCCCCTGAAGGTGTTCTGGCAGCCCGGTTGAACGAGCTGTCTGAGACTCAAGGAGTTTCTATCGGTCCGTGGGATCGACTTCGTTTCGGTGAATGTTCTTGAAGACCCCGACGGTATGGCCGAACTGCAGCGGCTCGGCGTGCGCTCGGTGCCGGTGCTATCGCGCGGGACCAAGTTCGTCTTTGGCCAGAGCACCAAGCAAATCGTCGACTTTCTCGGTCTCAACGAGAAGTCCGGCCCGCAGCTTTCGACCGAGGAGCTGGCCCGGCGCGTCGACAAGTTCATGGGCGCGGCGCTGGAACTGATCCCGCTGATGCCGTACGACCGGCTCGGGACGCACGTGCCTGGCCGACCGCGCAGCTATCGCACGCTTGGTTTCCATCTGTTCCGCGTCGTCGACGCCTTCCTGGGCACCAACGAGGGCGTTCCGCTCATCCAGGCGATGTTCCGCGAGGAGCCGCCGGCCGATGCCGACACCAAGTCGCTGGCCGCCTATGGCGAGACAATTCGGGCACGCTTCCGGGACTGGTGGGCCAAGGGCGATACCTCGCCGGCCAAGACGCTCGAGACCTACTACGGGCCACAGTCGCTTCACGAACTCATGGAGCGCACGACCTGGCACTGCGGCCAGCACGTCCGCCAGTACATGATGCTGCTCGACAAAGAAGGCATCGCGCATGGAACGCCGCTGGGGGCGGCCGACTTCGCCAAGCTTCCGATGCCGCAAAACGTCTGGGACGGCTGAATCGCGGGAAACTTCCGGCGGCGGACTGCGTTATGTGCGCAGGAATCACCCCACAGCCGGGAGGAATATCGATGCGCGCCAACGGTCTAGCCGCCTCCAACAAGGATCTGGTGAAGGAAATCAATGCCCTGAAGTCGCAGCTCAAGAAGCTGTCGGCCGCGATGGAGAACGAGGCCGGCGACGGAGCCAGTCGGGCGCTGGATGCGGTCGAAAGCAAGAGCAAGCAGGCGATCGACGCCGTGATCCAGGCGGCGCAGAACTTCATCGACGACTACGGCGAGACCGCCCGTGATCGCATGGACGCATTGGCCAAGCGATCGGCCGAGTTGCGCGACAAGGCTTCCGACTCCCTGGTCGAGACCGTCCAGGAGCGACCGTTCGGCACGCTTGCCGCATTGGTCGGCCTCGGCTTCCTCGCGGGGTACCTTTGTCGTCGGTCGTAGCCGGGGCGCCAACCGGGCCGCGGCTAAGGCAAGCCCGCCCAGCGCTCCCTCTCCGGGAGCGCTTTCCACGATGATCGGTCCTCTCCTCCGCCTCGCCACCACCGCCATTGCGGCCCGCAACCTGCGCGATGCCGCTACCGATGCGCTGACACGCGCGCTGCTGGCGATCGCTGCCTTCGCTGGCGGCATCTTCGCGCTGATATGCTTCACGCAAGTGGCATTCACGCTCCTCGAGCGCGAGATCGATCCGGCCGGCGTATGGGCCATCGTGGGTGGGTTCTACGCGCTGGCTGGCATCGCGCTCTATCTGGTAGCGACCCGACGACGGCGCTGAGAACGAGGTTCCTCAGGGCGAAGCACAAAGCCTTTCGAAATTGTGTTTCGTGGCATGCGGCCTACTCTCGGCCCGCATGCCGACTTACGCCAAGACTGTCCCTGTCATGGAGCGCCACCGATTCGACGTGGTGTCGCTCGATCGCTACCTGCGCCAACATCTCGCCAACTATCGGGGTGGTCTCGAGGTCCGCCAGTTCGATTCCGGCCATTCCAACCCGACCTTCTTCCTGTCCGCCGAAATGGACGGCGGCCGACGGCACGATTTCGTGCTGCGCAAGAAGCCACCGGGCAAGCTCGTCGCCTCCGCACACCAAGTCGATCGCGAATTCCGCGTGATCTCCGCCTTGGCGGCGACGGACGTGCCGGTCGCGCCGGCGCACCTGCTGTGCACCGACGACTCGGTGATCGGGCAGATGTTCTATCTGATGAGCTGCGTGGAGGGCCGGATCCTCGTCGATCCCTCGATGCCCGACGCCACAGCCGGCGAACGCACCGCCATCTTCGATTCCATGAACGACGTGCTGGCGCGCCTGCACGAGGTCGATCCCGTTGAGGTCGGTCTCGGCGACTACGGTCGCAGCGGCCAATATATCGCCCGTCAGCTTTCGCGCTGGAGCAGGCAGTATGCCGAGCTCAAGACCGACGACATTCCGGCGATGGACAAGCTCGTCGCCTGGCTGCCCGAGAACATTCCGGCAGAGGACCCCACCACCATCGTCCATGGAGACTATCGGCTGGGTAACCTGATCGTGCATCCCTCAGAACCGCGCATCGTGGCCGTGCTCGACTGGGAGCTTTCGACGCTCGGCCATCCGTTGTGCGACCTCGCCTACAATTGCATCGGTTATCATCTAGGCGAACCGCCGCACGGCTTCGCCAACGTCGACCTCGCCGGGCTCGGCATGCCGACCGAAGACGACTACGTCGCCGCCTATTGCCGACGCACCGGCCGCAAGCGCATCGAGCACTGGAACTACTATCTCGCCTTCTCGCTGTTCCGCCTCGCCGCCATCGCGCAGGGCGTCTATCGCCGCGGGCTGGCCGGCAACTCGTCCAATCCGGAATCGATCAAGATGAGCCAGGCCCCGCGCGAGCGGGCCGAGCTTGCCTGGAGCCTGGTCGCCTGATCGCGGCACGGTCGCGAAAAAGACAGGAGATTCTTGACTCGATCGGAGACGAGCGGGCCAACTGGCCGGTCTTTTCGGGAGGGCAACGATGCCGATCTTCAAGCGCGCCGACGCGGAGCTCTACTACGAGGTCCATGGTCAGGGCTTTCCGCTCCTGCTCTACGCGCCCGGCGGGTTGAAGTCCCAGCTCTCCTACTGGAAAGCGAGCCCGGCCGATCCCGCGCAGCCGGCTGCATGGATGAATCCAATGATCGCGCTTGCCGACAAGTTCACCGTGATCGGCATGGACCAGCGCAACGCCGGCAAGTCGGTGGCCGACGTACGGCCCGAGCACGGCTGGCACACCTTCGCAGAAGATCACTTCGCCCTGATGGATCACCTGGGCTTCGGCAAGTTCCACGTCATGGGTGGCTGCATCGGCGGCAGCTACTGCTTCGAGGCGATCGAGCACGACCCATCCCGCATCGCCGCCGCGGTGCTGCAGAATCCGATCGGTCTGTGGGAGAACCGCGATGTCTGGGATGCGGCGATCAAAGGCTATGGCGAGACCGTCCGGGCACGGGACCCGTTGGTCACGCAGGAAACGATCGAATCGTTCGGCCACAACATGTTCGGCGGCGATTTCGTCTTCTCGGTGACGCGCGACTTCGTGAAAAGCTGCCAAACGCCTCTCTTTCTCCAGCCCGGCACGGACAAGCCGCATCCGGCGAAGACGAGCGAGGAGATCGCGACCCTCGCCACCAACATCGAGGTCCAGAAGGACTGGCGCGGCCCGATCTATCTGCAGGAGTCGATCAAGCGCGTGCGCGCCTTCCTGGAGAAGAACACGCCATCATGAGCTTGGCAGGCTGGCCTCGCCGGCCAGCCTTCTGGTAATGCTTCGTCGTGAAACGCCGGAAACTCGCAACGTCGATCGCGATCGCGCTCATCGTGCTGGGAGTGGCGATCTGGGGCGGCTACGCCGTCTATCAGGAATTCAGCCCCACCGAGAAGGCGCTGGCCGACCTGCGCAAAATGCCCTTGATGGGCCTTGCCATCGCCGACCATCCGGAAATCCAGAACCGGCTGCGCGATGCGATGCGCGAGGAGGCACGCAACCCCACGACCAGCGGGCCTTCGCGACCGCTGCAGATTGTGGGCGAGCTGCGCCGCGACATCATCGCCCCCATCCTGCGCAAGGCCGACGACGCGACCGTGGTGGCCGCCATGGCGGCGCGCGTCGAACTGGTGGAGCATCTGCAAAAGGCCGATCCGCGAGCGTGCCGCGAGTTCGCCATCGGCGGCATCTCGCGCCCCGACAAGCTCGATGCCGAAGGCCGCCGGCTCTTCCGAAACGTTCTGGTCGCGATGGAGGCGGCCTATCGCAGCGGCCGCGACGGCAAGGCCAAACCCATGCCCTCGCGCGATCAGGTGCACGACATGCTGCGCCAGGCGGGCTTCACGAAGGCCGACTTCGACAAGCTCGACACTTTCGCCACGCTCTCCGACGAGGAGAGCTGCGAGATGGAGCTCAGGATCGACGGCGCACCGCCGCTCCTGCCGGCCGACGAGCGTGGCGCCTTCTCCCGCTTCATCGTCGCGCGCTAGGCAACTGTCCGCCGAACAGGGGCGTTACCGCCTCATGGCAGCCAGACGACGACCTTCCCGCCGTCCTTCCCAGGCTCGCAAATGGTCGGCGCGGGTGACGCAGACCAGCGACGCCCTCGACCTCGAAGGCGGCGTATTCAAGAAGGGAAGCGCGCGCGACATAGCAGCGTCGCTGAAACGCTCGGCGGAGCACAGCCGTCGCCGCAAGTCCGCACCCCTGCGTTCGGCCATGTCGATGCTGACCTTCTATATCAACCGCGCCGGCAAGAACCTGCCGGCGCGCCGGCGCCAGACGCTGGAGAAGGCCAAGGACGAGCTGCGCAAGCTGTTCAAGGGCAAGAACAAAGCCGCGTAAGCGGCTGCCACCGATCGATCGACTGCGCTAGTCTCCGCCCGACGATGGAGGAGTGAGCGATGATCGATCTGCACTACTGGCCCACGCCCAACGGCAAGAAAGTCACCATCCTGCTCGAAGAGTGCGGCATGCCTTACAGAGTCGTGCCCGTGAACATCCAGAAGGGCGACCAGTTCAACAAGGACTTTCTGGCGATGAATCCCAATCACCGCATGCCGGTGATGGTCGATGACGAGCCGAAGGGCGGCGGCGCGCCGATCACGGTCTTCGAATCGGGCGCGATCATGATGTACATCGCGGAGAAGGCCGGAAAGTTCTATCCGCAGGATTTGCGGACTCGTTACGACGTGAACCAGTGGGTCATCTGGCAGATGGCCAACCAGGGTCCGAAGACGGGGGAATGCGGCCACTTCCGGCGGCTCGACCAGACGCAGCACGGCGACCAGACATACGCGATTCGCCGCTTCACCGACGAGGTGAACCGGCTTTACGGCGTGCTCAACAATCGCCTTTACAGGCACAAGTATCTCGCCGGCGACCAGTACACGATCGCCGACATGATCTGCTATCCGTGGACGTTGAACTGGAAGGGCCAGGGCCAGGACATCGAGGACTTCAAGCACTTCAAGCGCTGGTTCGAGGAGCTGGGCGCACGTCCGGCGGTGCAGAAGGGCATGGCGGTCGGCAGCGGCCTTTCGAGTGACGTGAGCAAGCTCCCGCCCGAGGAGCAGGCCCGCATCCGCAAGCTGCTCTACAACCAGCGCGCCATCCCCGTGCCGGCATAGCCAAGGATTCCTCGCTGCGCTCGGAATGACACCATCGCTCACGCACGATAGATGTGTCATCCTGAGGTCGTAGGCTGAGGAATCCTCCTCTCACTCGCGAAGCTGCTCTTGTCCGTTCGCCGATGCGAACGAGGCGGATGAGACTCAATCTGCCGAGGACAATGGGGGGGCCACATCTTCCAGCGACTTGCCCTCCGCGCGCACGCCGAGCTTGAGCTCCACCAACGCGGCGACCACCATCAGGGATGCGCCGAGAACGTAACCGCCGACAATCCCTCCGCGTCCCTCGCCTTCGATCAGCACGCCGAACAGCCATGGCCCGCCGACGCCGCCCAGCAGCGTGCCGAAGGCATAGAAGAGCGCGATGGTCAGCGCGCGGATTTCCAGCGGGAAGCTCTCGCCCACGGTGAGATAGGCGGCGCTCGCTGCGGCCGAGGCGAAGAAAAAGACGATGGTCCACAAGACCGTCTGGGTCGTGGCGTCGAGCAGGCCGGCGCTGAACAGCCACGCCGTCGCGCCGAGCAGCAGGCCGGCGATGCTGTAGGTGAGCGCGATCATCGGCTTGCGCCCGACCGTATCGAACAGGGGACCGAGCAGCAGCGGTCCCATGAAATTGCCCAGCGCGAACGGCAGGATGTACAGGCCGACGCGATCGGCGGCGACGCCGTAGAACTTGGTCAGCACCAGCGCGTAGGTGAAGAAGATCGCGTTGTAGACGAAGGCCTGCGAGGCCATCAGCACGATGCCGAGCACGGTTCGGCCGGGATAGGCATGCAGCAGGGTGCGAGCGACGGATCCAAGCGTGAGGCGGTGCGGCGCGCCGAGATGGAGCCCGGCCTTCACCGGCGGCAGCGGACCGCCCACGCTCGCCCTCACCCGCGCCTCGATCTCCTCGACGACGCCGCTCGCCTCGCCCTCCTTGCCGTGAATCATCAGCCAGCGCGGGCTCTCCGGCAGGAACTGCCGCAGGTAGAGGATCACGAGGCCCAGCACCGCACCGCTGCCGAAGGCGATGCGCCAGCCGAGATCGGGCCCGAACAGGTTGGGGTCGAGCAACGGCACGGACACGATCGCCCCCAGAGCCGCACCGACCCAGAAGCTGCCGTTGATCGCAAGGTCGGTGCGGCCGCGCAGGCGCGCCGGGATCAATTCCTGGATCGCCGAGTTGATGGCGGAATATTCGCCGCCGATGCCCGCGCCCGTGAGGAAGCGGAAGAACAGGAAACTTTCGAAATTCCACGAGAAGGCGGTGGCCGCCGTTGCCAGCAGATAGACGCCGAGCGTGACGCTGAAGAGCTTCTTGCGGCCGAGCCGGTCGGTGAGGTGGCCGAAATAGAGCGATCCCAGCACCGCACCCGCCAGATAGGCACTGCCGGTGAGGCCCACCTGCTGCGCCGTCAGATGGAGCCGCGGACTGGTCTGCAGCGCTGCCGCAACGGAGCCCGCGAGCGTGACCTCGAGCCCATCGAGGATCCAGGTGATACCGAGCGCCACTACCACCAGCCGGTGGAAGGCGCTCCAGGGCAGTCGATCGAGTCGTGCCGGAACGTCGGTAGGGATGCCTTGGGGCGCCATCGGTCGCCGACAACGCTACGACATTGCAGACGTTGCGTCATCGCCGAGACGCAGCCGGCCGTTGGCCATCGGCGTGCAGGGCTGACCTGCGTCCATGCGATGGTCGAGATGGCGGTTGCATCTTACTATGCCGGTATGACCGACAATACGATGGCGGCCGGAGCCGCATCCGCGGCCGACCGGCCCTCCCTTGCCGAGCAGGCTTCGGCCGACAGCACGACCTTCGCCGTGATCCTGTCTCTGAGCTTCTGCCATCTGCTGAACGACATGATGCAGTCGCTTGTGCCGGCGATCTATCCCGTGCTGAAGAACAACTACGCCCTCTCCTTCGGCCAGGTCGGCTTTATCACGCTCGCCTTCCAGTTCACGGCGTCGATGCTGCAGCCGGTGGTCGGCATGTACACCGACAGGAAGCCGCAGCCTTATTCGCTGATGGTCGGCATGGGCTTCACGCTGGTCGGCCTGCTGATGATGTCGCGCGCGCAGTCCTATCCGATGATTCTGGTCTCGGCGGCGCTGATCGGCATGGGCTCGTCGGTCTTCCATCCCGAGGCGTCGCGGGTGGCGCGCATGGCGGCGGGTGGGCGTTACGGTCTTGCGCAGTCGCTGTTTCAGGTGGGCGGCAATCTCGGCCAGGCGTCAGGCCCACTGCTCGCGGCCTTCATCGTGGTGCCGCGCGGCCAGGAAAGCATCGTCTGGTTCTGCGCCGCAGCGCTCATCGCGATGACCGTCCTGTTCCAGGTCGGCCACTGGTACCGGGCCCGGCGCGCCACGGCGCCGACTGCCGCTCGCGGCAAGGGCAAGGCTTCGACCGTCGCATCGCACGGCCTCTCGAGGGGCCGCGTGATCGTGACCGTGGCGCTGCTGGTGATGCTGCTCTTCTCCAAGAACGTCTATCAGGCAAGTCTCGGCTCCTATTACACCTTCTACCTGATCAGCAAGTTTCACCTCTCCGTGCAGGCGGCGCAGTTCTATCTCTTCGCCTTCATGATCGGCATCGTGATGGGCACGCTGATGGGCGGCTGGATCGGCGACAAGATCGGCCGCATTCCGGTGATCTGGTTCTCGATCCTGGGGGCGTTGCCGGTGGCGCTCATCCTGCCACATGCCAACCTGTTCTGGACCGGCGTGCTCGCGGTCACGGTGGCGATGATCATGGCTTCGGCCTTCCCCGCGATCCTGGTGTATGCCCAGGAGCTGATGCCGGGCCGCGTCGGACTGGTCGGCGGCATGTTCTTCGGCTTCTCCTTCGGGCTCGGCGGCCTCGGCGCCGCCGCGTTGGGCGAGATCGCCGACATGACCAGCATCGACACCGTCTATCAGGTAACGCCCTTCCTGCTATGCTTGGGCCTGTTGACAGCCTTCCTGCCGCGTCAGCCGGGGAGGCCGATGAACGCCCGCTGATGGAGGCGCTGCATGGACTCGAACACCGACCGGCTTCGCCGACCTCTCGATAGCAAGCCGGTCGCGCCGTCGCTGTTCGCGCACTTCGTACTGCGCACGGCCAACAAGAAGGCGTTGGTCGACTGGTACTGCACGGTACTTGCCGCACATCCGGTGTTCGAGAACGACTACATCTCGTTCGTCACCTACGACGACGAGCACCATCGTGTCGCCTTCGTCCAGATGCCGGGACTCCGGAAGACGCCCGACGATGCCTGGGGCCTCGCCCACGTCGCCTACACATTCGCCGATCTCGGCCAGCTTCTCGCGACCTATCGCCGGCTGAGGGGCGAGGGCATCGTGCCGGTCCGCACCATCAATCACGGTCCGACCGTGTCGATGTACTACAGGGATCCCGACGACAATCAGGTCGAGCTGCAGGTCGATGCTTTCCGTACCAAGCAGGAGGCTGCGGCCTACTTCAACAGCACGCCATTTGTCGAGAATCCGATCGGCGTCCTGTTCGACCCCGACAAGCTGGTCGCCGACTACGAGGCCGGCGTTGCCGAGGACGAGCTGCTGCGTCGGCCGTAGTCAGGCGAGCATGCAACTCGAGGCGCCCTTGGGCCGCATCGGGATGTCCCCCGAATGACTAGCCTCGTTCTCTACTTCGCGCCCGGAAGCAGCTCGATGGCGGTGCATATCGCGCTCCACGAGATCGGCGTGCCGTTCGAAGCGCGCCCCCTCTCCTTCGCGCGTCAGGAGACGCGAACCGCCTCGTTCCTTGCAATCAATCCGGCAGGCAAGGTGCCGACCCTGCTGATCGACGGTCGACCGCTGACCGAGGTTGCCGGATGCCTGTTCTATCTCGCCAGGCGCTATCCCGAGGCAGCGCTCCTGCCGACCGACATCGAGGCGCAGGCCCACGCGGTGTCCTGGATGTCCTTCATTGCATCGGGACTGCATCCGGCCCGTCGCCAGGGGCTCGACCATGCCAAGGAGGTTTGGCAGGTCGCGGATCGGAAGCTCGGTAGAAGGGAGTGGGCGCTCGATCGCTACTCCGTCGTCGACATCCATCTGTTCCGGCTGTTCTGGCGCATGACCGCTTCATTGCGGCCGCCTTCCGATTCGCTCGGCAATCTCTTCTCGCATTACGAGCGAATGATGGTTCGTCCTGCGGTGCAACGTACCATTCACGCAGAATCTGCCATCGGCTACGAACTACCTGCATAGCCGAAAGCAACTATCGCACAGGCACTTTGGCCAAATTGTGTCAAGTGTGCCCGGCGCCTGCACAATGAGGGAGGCCGTGGTCTTTTTGTGATAGCGTCCCGTTCGACGGTTGAGGTGTTGCCGCAGCGCAGCATTGAGACAAAACTTCAAGGACCGGGAACTCACGATCGGCCTGCGGCGAGTTGACTCGTGTATCGCGAGTTGGCAACCGCATTCCCATTGGCAGCGTTCCTCGGAATGGCGGGCATGCGGGGAAAGAGCAGCAAGATGGCGAGGAAGAGTCTGTGCCTACAGACCCTAGCAATTGGCTTGTTGCTCCTGTCGGGTTGCGACGTGGCCCGAAGCGCGCGAGACGACCTGAACAGGCTCGTCTCGTCGACGTCGTCACCGGCGCCGACAAAACGTCCAACAGCACGTCCAGCCTCGACCAAGCCCGCCGCTTCGGCAAGCCAGGCAGCATCGTCGAACCAACCGGCAACGACTGCCCCCACGACGGAGACCGCGCCCGAGCCGTCGAAGGACATTGCCAACGCCCCGCCGGTCAATCTGATCGGCAAGAGCGAGAACGAAGTTCGCGCTCTGTTCGGCCCCCCGACCACCGTGGAGGAACGCGCGCCGGGCAAGACCTGGCGATATCGCAAGGGGAGCTGCACGCTCGACGTCCAGCTCTACCCCGATGTCCAGACGCGCCAATTCGGAACTCTTGCTTACGAGGTTAAGAGCGATGACAACACCGATGAAGGAAATCGCGCCTGCCTGGCCCAACTCCGGGCCCACGGCCAATCCGGCGGATGACGCCGCGACGGCCGAGCGCGTTCGCCTCATCTTGGTCGACGACGACGACGACTTCCGCGAAGCCGCCTCAGCCGAGCTGATGGACTTCGGCTTCGAAGTCACGAGTTTTGCCGACGGCACGGCGATGTTGGCGTCGATCGCCGAGGGCAACATGGCCGCCGACGTGATCGTGCTGGACTGGGGCCTGCCGTCGCTCGCCGGCATCGATCTGCTGCCGAGACTGCGGCGCGAGGGCATCCTCCTGCCGGTCGTCTTCCTCACCGGCCGGACGTCCCCCAGCCACGAAAATCTGGCCTTCGACCGTGGCGCGCTCGATTTCGTGGACAAGGCACGGGGCGTGCCAATTCTCGCCAAGCGCCTGCGTCTTATAGTAGAATCGTCCAAGCGGCCGCGTGAACTAACGGTCGACGAGACGCTTCACTGCGGTCGTCTGATGCTGAAACCTCGTGTCAGCCGTGCATTTTGGGATGATACCGACGTCAATTTAACTCTTACCGAATTTAACATCGTGCGGCTGCTCGCGTCGAATATCGGCAGCCACGTGACCTACCGTGCGGTCTACGACTGCATGCATCACGTGGGCTTTATCGCTGGGAGCGGCGAACATGGCTATAGAACCAATGTCCGTTCATCGATCAAGCGAATACGAAACAAGTTCCGACTCGTCGATCCCAGCTTCGACGCCATCGAGAACTACCCCTCATTCGGTTACCGCTGGGGAGGCACCTCGGCTCCCACGTCCTAACTGGCGCGACACTGCGCGCCAGTTCGGCGCGTCGCTCACCCTCAAGCTCGTTGCCCTGGTCGGCATCTTCATCGCTCTTCCCATCGTTCTCTATGGCCAGTTCGAAAGTGCCGACCGGCAGATGCGCGACCTCGTCACCCGGGCCATCCAGGATCGCAGCAAATTGATCGGCTACGCGCTGGCGCCGGTCCTTCGCAAGTCGGAGGCGGCGGCCGCGGCGGCCTTGAACGACGAACTCGCCAAGTACACCAGCGACGGCACGGTCCTGAAACTGATGCTTCAGCCGTTGGCGCAGCCAGGTCAGGAGCAGGCCAGCGTCGGCTTCTACTTCGTCGCCTCGTCGCCGGCGATCCGTCCCGACGAGGTGGCGCCCGAGCTCGAGGAACTCGCCCATCGCGGCATCCTGAAGCGGCTGGGCGAAGCCTGCATGTGGGAGACCTCCGACGAGATCCGCTATACCCAACCCAACGGCAAGGTGGAGCTGCTCACCTCGATCATCCCGATCAAGACCAAGAACGGCTGCTGGGTCCTCACCTCGACGCACACGACATCGGAGTTCCTCAATACCTCGATCGGCCGGCCTTACTGGGAGACGCGGGCGGTGCGCGTCGCGGCGATCATCTATCTCGTGCTCGCCGTGCTCGCCGTGCTCGCCGCTGTCAGCATCTGGTTGAGCCTTCGCCGCTTCCGCGACGTCGCCAACGAGATCGGCCAGGGTCGCATCGGCGACTATGCCTTCAGCCAGCGCAATGTCGTGCCCGAGCTCGCAAGCGTTGCGCGCGGCTTCGACAAGCTGGTACTCGACCTCAAGCGTCTGTCGCAGCAGATCCGTCAGTCGGCGGAGGACAACGCTCATTCGCTGAAGACGCCCATCGCCGCCATTCAATCGTCTTTGAGCCCGGTGCGGCGCGCGGTCCCGCAGGACGACACGCGAGCCCGCCGCGCCCTCGAGATCATCGATTCCTCGCTCGCGCGGCTGCTGGGCCTCGTGGTCGCCGCCCAGCGTTTCGATACCAACACCGCCGACCTGATCGAGGCGCCGCGCGTTCCCACCAATCTGACGCAGATCGTGGGCGAGGCGACGCTCAATTTCCGCGAGATCATGGCGGCCAATGACATCCGCCTGATCCGCCGGCTCGACGACGATGTCTGGGTGCAGGCGGGCAAGGGCATGCTCGAGATCGTGCTCCAGAACGTGCTGGAGAACGCGACCAGTTTCTCGCCGCGCGGCGGCACCATCGTGTTGACCTTGACGCAGGGGCACCGATGGGTCGAGCTCCAGGTCGACGACGAAGGCCCTGGAATTCCCGACGAAAGGATCGAGCGCATTTTCGAGCGCTATTTCTCGTCGCGTCCCAACCGTGCCGATGGTGAGCGTCAGCCACATTCCGGCCTTGGTCTATGGATGGTGAGGCGCAACATCGAGGCGCTGGGCGGACAAGTGCGGGCAACGAACCGCATCGGCGGCGGTCTTGCCATTGCCATCGTGTTGCCACGCATCGGCGAATAATGAGCAAAAAGGCCATAGTGCAAAGCACAATTTGATCACTGGCCGCAATGCGCGCCGCTCCATAGCTTCGCGCTCATGGACGCACTCACAGACACCGGTCTCGCGAAGTTTCAGCAGCAAGGGTCGGCGCAGATCCATCCCGTGATTCTGTCCGGCGGCGCCGGCACGCGACTGTGGCCGCTCTCGCGCGCCGCGTATCCCAAGCAGCTCCTTCCGCTTGTCACGGAGCGCACGCTTCTGCAGGAGACGGCGGCGCGCAACCTGACCGATGTCGGCTTCGCCTCGCCCCTGCTGATCTGCAACGAGGAGCATCGCTTCCTCGTGGACGACCAGCTTCGCCAGGTGAGCATCGCGCCCCAGGCCATCCTGCTCGAGCCGCATGCACGCAATACCGGTCCCGCAATCGCAGCCGCCGCCCTCTGGCTGCTGATGCGCGATCCCGACGCCCTGATGCTGGTGCAGCCTTCCGACCACGTCATCGCCGAGCCGGCCGCCTTTCATCGGGCGGTCATGCTGGGACTTGCGGCGGCGCAGGCCGGCCGCCTCGTCACCTTCGGCGTGAAGCCGTCCCGGCCGGACACCGGCTATGGCTACATCCATGCCGGGCAGCCGCTCGCGGGCGCCGACGGTGTGCTGGAGGTCGACCGCTTCGTCGAGAAGCCTGATCTCGCGACCGCACGGCGGTTCCTCGAAAGCGGTGCATTCTACTGGAACAGCGGCATCTTCCTCTTGTCGGCCCGCTCCTACCTCGACGAGCTCGGCCGCATCAATCCGGCGATGCTCGACTGCTGCGAGCGCGCCGTACGGAGTGGGCAGGAGGACCTGACCTTCTTCCGCCTGGGTGGCTCGGCCTTCGCCGAGGCGCCGTCGCTGTCGATCGACCATGCGGTGATGGAGCATACCGCACGTGCCGCTGTGGTACCCGTCGACATGGCATGGAACGACGTTGGCTCCTGGCACGCGTTGCGCGGTATCGGTGACGCCGATCCCGACGGCAACGTCCTCTTGGGAGACGTGCTCACACAGGATGTGAAGAACTCTTACATCCGGTCGGAAGGAAAGCTGGTTGCCGCGGTGGGCGTCGACAACGTGGTCGTGGTCGCGACCGACGATGCGGTGCTGGTGGCCGATGCCGACTCGGCGGCCAAGGTCTCCGGTCTCGTGACCACCTTACGCAAGCGCAACCGGACCGAGCCCGACCAGCATACGACCGGCTACCGCCCCTGGGGCAACTACCGGACGGTCGATGCCGGCAGCCGTTTCCAGGTGAAGCGCATCACCGTCAAGCCGGGCGCCAAGCTCAGCCTGCAGAAGCATTATCACCGCGCGGAGCACTGGGTCGTGGTCCATGGCACCGCCATGGTGCAACGCGGCGAGGAACGTATGCTCGTGCGCGAGAACGAGTCCGTCTACATCCCGATCGGCACCGAGCACCGGCTTGAGAATCCGGGTAAGGTGCCGCTGCAGCTCATCGAGGTGCAATCGGGTCCTTATCTCGGCGAGGACGACATCGTGCGTATCGAAGATACCTACGGCCGCGTCTGATCGAGTGTCCCGGATTGGTCACAACGATTCATCCATCGTGCGTCATAGGGTTTCGAGTATTTCCGTTCTCCTGGAGGTAAAGACTATGTCGGCAAGCTCAATTTCCACTAAATCGCTGCTGCGAGGCTGCGCCGTCGCCGCCGCCACGCTGGCGCTCGGCGCCTGCGGCTACAACGATCCTACGCCGATCGTGCCGGATAACTCGGCCGCGGCGGGAAGCCTCAACCTGGCGCCCAACGGCACCGGCGGCCACGTCAGCGCAGCCGACTACCGGCTGGGCCCGAACGACCGCACGCGCATCATCGTGTTCGGCCAGCCCAACCTCACCGGCGAGTTCCAGCTCGACGGCAATGGCATCCTCGCCTTCCCGCTGATCGGCAATGTCGACGCCAACGGCATGACGCCGCGCGAGCTGCAGCAGGCCATCGCCAACAAGCTCGATCCGCAGTACATGCACAATCCGAGCGTCAGCGTCGAAGTGTCGACCCGTCGGCCCTTCTACGTCGTCGGCGAGGTGCAGAAGCCCGGCAGCTATCCGTTCGTCACCGACCTCACCCTGCTCGAGGCGGTCGCGACAGCGGGCGGCGCGACCTATCGCGCGAACATGGCGAACTTCTACATCAAGCGGCGCGTGAACGGCCAGATCGTGCGCGTCGCCGCTACGCAAGAGAGTGAAATCCAGCCTGGCGACACGGTTATCGTTCGCGAGCGCTACTTCTGATGGTTGCACACATGCCCGACGATTATCCCCGTCTTCCGCAGCGGCGTCCGTCGCTGCGGGCGGTGCCCAGTAACGAACGCTTCGTCGCTGCACCCGCGCCGGCGCCTGCGCCGATCCTTCGGCCCCAGGTGGCGGCCGACGAGGGCCTGCTCGAGACGATGCGCAAGCTCTGGCGCCATCGGCGGATGATCGCGGCATGTACCGTCATCCTGGGCGGTGTCGCCGGCGTTGTCGCCTGGTCGCTGCCCTCGTACTACGTCGCCGAGGCGCGCGTTCAAGTCGGCGTGCAGAACCCGCGCGTCTTCACCGCCGAGTCGATCCTCACGGATACCAATCCCGATGCCGAGCGGGTGCAGAACGAAGGCTTCGTCCTGCAGTCGCGCACGCTCGCGAAGGAGGTGATCGACAAGCTTCACCTCGCCACCGATCCGGCCTTCAATCCGGAGCTGCAGAAGCCGTCCTTCTGGGCGCGCAACTTGAGCCTGAGTGCCTGGCTCCCCGAGAGCGTCAAGAGCTGGCTGAGCGGATTGCATTCCAAGCCTGCCGCCGGCACGCCGCCGCCAGACCAGGCGCTGAGCAAGCGTGAAAACCGGCTGATCGACATCCTGCTGTCGCATGTCGACGTTTCCCTGCTTGGCCGATCCTACGTGTTGAGTGTCAAGGCCGATTCGCGGGACCCGAATATGGCCGCGGCGATCGCCAACACGCTGGCCAAAACCTACCTCGACTATCAACGCGCCGAGAAGGTCGCGACGATGGACAAGGTCGACAAGTTCCTGATGAACCGCATCAACGAACTGCGCGAACAGGTCCGCAAGTCCGACCAGGCGGTCGAGGACTATCGTCGCACGCACGGCCTGTACAAGAGCTCGGGCAGCAACGTCACCGCGCAGCAGCTCACCGAACTCAACAGCCAGCTCATCGCCGCCCAGACGGCGAAGGCCGAAGCCGACTCGCGGCTCGAAGAGGCGCAGGCCGTCAGCAAGAGCGGCCTCGGCAAGGAGAGCATCCCCGACGTGCTGAGGTCTCCGCTGATCCAGACGCTCAAGCAACAGGAGGCCGACGCCGAGCGGCGCATGGCCGAGATGGCCGCTATGTACGGCCCGCGCTATCCCGCGATGATCAATGCCCGCGCCGAGGTCGCCAACGCGCGCGCCAAGATCGCGGCCGAGATCGCCAAGACCGTCGACGGTCTCGCCCGTGAGGCACGGACGGCCGACGCCCGCTACGAAGCTGTCCGTCAGGACTTCGAGCGACTGAAGACCAAGATGGGCACGGTCAACGACGCCTCGATCCAGCTCGATGCGCTCGAGCGCGATTCGACCGTGAACCGCAACCTCCTCGAGGCGATGCTCAATCGCGCCAAGCAGAGCAATGGCGCTGACGCGATCCTGCAGGCCGACGCCAAGCTCGTATCGCCGGCGGCGGCGCCCGAAGCACCGGCTTTCCCGCCCAAGTCGCTGATCGCGTTCCTCGGCCTGGTGGGCGGCTTCCTCATCGGCTCGGCGATCGCCCTTCTGCGCGAGAGCGGCGACCAGACCTTCCGGCGTGCCGACCAGGTCGAGGCGCTCACCGGCCTGCCGGTCCTCGCGATGGTGCCGCAGCTCTCCGGCCGCGTGCCGCCCGCCATGCAGGTGTTGCGTCATCCCACGTCGCCCTACAGCGAGGCACTGCGCCGCGTGCAGATCGGCGTCGAGCTCTCGCAGGCTGCGTCGTCGCCCCGCACCATGCTGTTCAGCTCGGCGACGCCCGCCGAAGGCAAGTCGGTGATGGTCGCGTCGCTCGGCCGACTGCTGGCGAGCAACGGCCGGCGCATCCTGCTGATCGACTGCGATTGGCGCAGTCCGCGCCTGCACCAGATCTTCCGCTGCTCCAACCGGGACGGCCTGGCGAGCCTCCTGGGCGACAAGTCGGTCGTGCTGGACGATCTCATCCATCACGATGCGCTGTCCGGCGTGGATGTCCTGCCGTCCGGCAACTGGAGCCCGGCCCAGGCTCACCTGCTTAGCTCCGACCGCATGCGCCAGCTTCTCGATGCGCTGACGCCGCACTACGACTTCGTCATCCTCGACACGGCACCCGCGCTGGTAACGGCCGATGTCCTTGCCCTGTCGCGTCTGGTGGAGAAGGTGGCCTTTGTGGTGCGCTGGGGCCATACGCGTCAGGACGCAGTGGTCGAGGCGCTGAAGCAGATCATCGATGCCCAGGGCGACGTGGCCGGCGTGGTGCTCTCCCGCGTCGTCTCCAAGGAGTACCGGCGCTACGGCCATCGCGATCCCTTCTACGAGTATTCGCGGCCCATCAAGGCGACCTACGGCTGACGCCATGAGCGGCGTGGCGCGTACCCTCCTCCTTTGCCATTGCCGGCCGGAGCCGAACGGCTCCGCACCTCGCGGTGATGGCCTGACAGGTCCGTCGGCGCCAGCGTCGCCGGCCCCCTGAAATCCGGCGGCGCAATGCCTTGGTCTCCCGATAACCTGTCGGCAATGCGCCCGGGGCCGGCGAAGATCCTGATCTTCGAGCCCGAGGCCGAGGGCCACATGCTGGAGTGGCTGGAGCACATCGTGCGCCTCGCGCTTTCGGAGCAGCCCACCACCGTGCTCTGGCTCGTTGTCGCCGAGGGCCTATGCAAGCCGTTGAGCCGTCTCGTTCCAACTGCCGATCGCGATCGTATTCGGATCGTCGCACTGCCGGCGGATGAGGCGCGGCGCTGCATCGGCCGACCGTTGGCGCGCGCCGGGTTCTGGCGCTGGTGGACCATGCGAAAGTGTCTTAGAGAAACTGATGCGGAACACGGGTTTTTCCTGACGATCGATCTCCTGTCGCTACCGCTGGCTTTTGGTCTCCGCACTGGCGGCAAGCGTGTATCCGGCATCTTGTTCAGGCCTTCGGTGCACTATCGGGAGATAGGACCGTATCGACCGAGCCTTGGCGACTGGCTGCGCGATTTGCGCAAGGCGGTGCTCTACCGCTTGATGCTGCGCAACCCTGCTGTCGAGCGGGTGCTTTCGCTCGATCCCTTCTTCCCGATCCACGCTCGTACCTACTATGGGCGAGGCGACAAGGTGGTGGCGCTGCCCGATCCGGCCCACCCGGAGGTGCCGCCTACGACGGCCGATAATTTGGGCGATTTCGTCCCGGCAGGTCGGGTCGGTTTCCTCCTGTTCGGTTATCTCGCGGAGCGCAAGGGCCCGCTGGCCGTGCTCGAGGCCCTTCGGTTACTGCCTCCCGGGATCGCGTCACGCGTGGCCGTCCTGTTCGCGGGCAAGGTCGATCCGGAGCTGCGCGAGCGCCTCGAGGATCGTTGTCGGACCCTGGTGCGGGAGCGTCCGGATCTTTGGCTGCGGGTCGACGACCGTCGCCTTGATCCGGGAGAGCTTGCGGCACTGGTGCGAAAGAGCGACGTCATTCTCGCGCCCTATCAAAAATTCGTGGGCTCGAGCGGCGTGCTGTTGTGGGCGGCGGCCAACGGTCGGCCGGTGCTGGCCCAGGACTACGGCTTGGTCGGGCGGCTGACACGCGAGCATCGTCTGGGCGTTTCCGTCGATTCCTGCGATCCCGTGAAGCTCGCTGGCGAGATCGGGCGCATGGTCGAGCGAGGGCCGGCTACCTTCATCGACCTTCCTGCGGCGGCGCGCTTCGTTGCCACACAAACGCCACAGCGTTTTGCATCGGCCGTGCTCTCCGTGTGATCGGCGTCTAGTCGCACTTTGATCACAACACATTGGCGCCCGGATTGGGAGAATCGCCTTAAAAGGAGCGGTCTTCTTCATGATCCGTAACGGTACCCCCACCGTTTCCGAAGCCATCGTCAAGCGCTCGGTTGCGGCCTTCGACATCGTCGCCATCCTGGGTGCCGGTGTTGCGGCCATGCATTGGGCGGCGGCGGCCGTCGACTGGCATCTGGCCGGTCTGGTCGTGCTGCTCGGCACCATTCTCGGCATCAACTTTCTCCACTTGGTCGGCGCCTACCGCTTTGCAGTCTTTGCTCGCTTCGAGACGGCAGTGGCGCGGCTGTTGGTCGGTTGGACCTGTACCGTTGCCGCATTGTTTCTGGCGACGCGCCTCTTCGAGCCAGTGACGGCCGCCGAAGGACCGTGGGCGATGGCTTGGCTTGCCGGCGCACTGGCGCTGATGGGCGTCAGCCGCTTCGTGCTCTGGCAATGCATGCGGGCATGGCGGCGGGCTGGCCGCCTTGGCGAGGTCGTCGCGATTGTGGGGGCTGGTCCGATCGCCCAGCGTCTGCTGCGCGATCTCGCGAGCCGCGACAGCGGGCTGCGCGTCATCGGAGTCTATGACGACGGCGCCGCCGATCTGCCACGGCATTGCATGGGCCATCCGATTCGCGGCACGGTGGACGACCTCGTGAAGGACGCGCGCGAGCATCACATCGACGTGGCGATCGTCGCATTGCCGTTGTCGGCGGATCGCCAACTCGTCGACACACTGAACAGGCTTTGTCTGGTGCCGGTCGACGTGCGGCTCTGCCCGGATTCCTTCGGCCTGCGTCTGGGCGCGGTGGCAGCCAGCCACATCGCCGGCCACACCTTCCTCAACGTGATCGACCGGCCACTGCGCGACTGGCGCTGGATCGCCAAGGAGATCGAGGATCGCCTGCTGGGAGGGTTGATCCTGACGGCGATCGCGCCGCTGCTGCTCGTGATCGCGCTCTTGATCAAGCTCGACAGCCCCGGACCGATCCTGTTCCGGCAAAAGCGTTACGGCTTCAACAATACTCTGATTGACGTGTTGAAGTTTCGCACGATGTATACCGACCAGACCGACGCCAATGCCGAGCAGCTCACGCGCCGCAACGATCCGCGGATCACGCGGGTCGGTGCCTTCCTGCGTCGAACCAGCCTCGACGAACTGCCGCAATTCCTGAACGTCGTGCGTGGCGAGATGTCGATCGTGGGCCCGCGTCCGCATGCGCTTGCAGCCAAGGCGGGCACACTTCTCTACCAGGACGCCGTCAAGTATTACGACGCCCGTCATCGCGTGAAGCCGGGCATCACCGGTTGGGCCCAGGTCAACGGCTGGCGGGGCGAAACCGACACCGTCGAACAGATCAAGAAGCGTGTCGAACATGACCTCTACTACATCGAGCACTGGTCGATCCTTCTCGACCTCAAGATCATCGCCCGCACGATCCTTGGGGGATTCACCGGCCAGCACGCTTTCTGACCGTCCGAAGAACCGGCCGATGCGTTGCCTGTGGCTGACGCTCGCCGACCCCGAACCGCAGCACAATGGACAGTATGTCTATTCGGGTGGGCTGATCGATTCGGTGGCCGCGACAGGCAGCGAGATCGAAGTGCTGGGCCTGCGCCGGCGGGAGTCGTCGCGCTGCAACGGTACGCGCGACGAGCACATCATGTGGTGGCTGCCAAGCGATCCGTTCGATCCCAGCCGGTCGCGCTGGGGCAGCCTGGCTTCGCGACTGCCGCATATCGCCTATCGCGGGCGCACGGCCGAGATGCGGCGCACGCTGCGCGACCTGCTGAACAAGGGTGACTGGGACGGCATCGTGTTCGACGGGATCTCGGTCGGCTGGGCATTGGATCAAGTGCGCGACCACTATGCCGGACGCAACGACCGGCCGCGCCTGATCTACGTCTCGCACAATCATGAGGAAAGCCTGCGGGCGCAAGTGGCCGAGAGCCAGCGTCCTTTCCTGCGTCGCCAGGCCGTGCGCCTCGATGCCGCCAAGGTCTCGTGGCTGGAGCGCGACCTGGTCGATTCGGTCGACTTCGTCACGGCCATCACGCCCGAGGACCTGCAGCTCTACCGGCGTCGGCGCAATGACAAGCCGATGGGCGTGATCACGCCGGGCTATAGCGGACGGCGCCTCGCCGAGCGGCGGATCTCGAACGAGTTGCCGCGAAGGGCCATCATCGTCGGTTCCTTCGACTGGATCGCCAAGCGCATGAATCTCGAGGAGTTCGTAGACGTCGCCGACCCTCTGTTTGCCGAGCAGC
This sequence comes from Reyranella sp., assembly GCA_035279245.1. Taxonomy (GTDB): domain Bacteria; phylum Pseudomonadota; class Alphaproteobacteria; order Reyranellales; family Reyranellaceae; genus Reyranella. Next base: position 1,900 of record DATEID010000168.1, on the reverse strand, counting down.
ACGTCGAATTGCAGGCGGTCGGGAGTGCCGACGAGAGCTTCCTGAAGCAGTTGCGGCGGCGGAGCCGGGCGACACGCTTCACCGGCACGGTGGCCGACCTCAACAGCTACCTCGACGAGGCGCGCATCGCGATCGTGCCGGAGCGCAATGGCGGAGGCTTCAAGCTCAAGGTCCTGGAATACGTTTTCAATCGCATCCCGGTGTTTGCCCTCTCCGGCTCCTTCGCCGGCGTGCCGCTGATCCACAACGACAGTGTCATGCTCTTCCCCAACCATGCCGCCCTGGCGCAAGGCGTGGTCGATGCAATCGACGACGTCGACTTCCTGAACCGCCTGCAGGAACGCGCCTTCGCGGTGTGCCGCGACCGCTTCGACTGGCCGAGTCGCGGCCGACAGATATTGTCCGCTATTGCCGCATCATGACGGCCCCGGCCCGCTTAGAGATTCGGAGATTGATCCAATGCATAGTGAGCGCGTGCGCATTCCCATGCCCTGGTATCATGCCGCTCAGACGAAGGCTCCAGACCTTCGCCGGCGGCAAGAGTTCGCCGGTGGCAAGCCGTGGCCAAGGCGCGAGCGCGGCGAGCTCAGGATCGCTCTTCACGACTATTGCGGCCACCCGTTCCAATTCGCCTTGTCGCGCGAGCTGGCGCGTCGCGGGCACGAGGTCCGGCATTTCTTCTTCGCCGAGGACATGGGGCCAAAGGGTGATGTACGCCGGCTGCACGATGATCCCGACTGCTTTTCGATCGAGCCGATTTCGATCGGCCGAGCCTACTCCAAGCAGAACCTGATACGCAGGCGCGAAGCGGACATCCTTTACGGCCGTCTGGCCAGCCGGCAAATCGCGGCATTCGCGCCTGACGTGACGATTTCGGGCAACACGCCGCTCGAGGCACAGGCGGCGATCCTCAAAGGCGTGCGCGGCGCGGAGGGGGCTTTCCTCTTCTGGATGCAGGACTTCTACAGCCTCGCCGCGACCAAGATCTTGAGTCGGAAGCTGCCGGTCGTCGGCCACGCCATCGGCGCCTACTACCGGCATCTCGAAGCCAGCATGCTGCGGCGGAGCGACGGGATCGTCCTCGTCAGCGACGACTTCAAGCCCGCGCTTCGGCGCTTTGGCGTGGCAGATGATGCGATCGACGTCATCCCGAACTGGGGTGCTCTCGACACGCTGCCCTTGCGGACAAAGGACAATCCGTGGGCGGAACGCCATGGGCTTCGTGACAAGTTCGTCTTTCTCTATTCCGGCACGCTGGCCCTGAAGCACAATCCGGATCTGCTGTGGGCGCTTGCCGAGCGCTTCGAGAACGATCCGGCGGTGGTCATTGCCGTCGCCGCCTCCGGGGTCAGCTACGACGCCCTGAAGGCGCGCAACGATGCGGCACCAAAGCCGAACCTCATGTTCCTTCCGTTGCAGCCGATGGAGGTCTTTCCCGATGTCCTTGGCGCCGCCGACGTTCTCGTTGCCTTGCTCGAAGCCGACGCGGGCCCGTTCTCCGTGCCATCCAAGGTTCTCAGCTACTTCTGCGGCGGCCGCCCCATTCTTCTGTCGGCGCCAACGAGCAATCTTTCCGTGCGACTGGTCGAGAACGCGGGCGCCGGGCTTTGCGTCGCGGCGGGAGATCGACAGGCCTTCGTCGCCGCCGCCAGTCGCCTCCGGATCCAGCCGCAAACCTGCACAGGGTTAGGCGCGGCCGGCCGGGCCTACGCCGAGAGCGCCTTCGACATCTCACGCGTCGCCGATCGATTTGAAGCGGCCTTCACCAGAGCCGCCAACAGAGCGCAAAGACGGGCCTAGGCGCTCCTTCGCCGCAGGCCGGTCCACCCTGCGCTATGTCGCGGTCACTTGCTTGATGAGCGGCAGCCGATCGCTCCGCTGCGTGCGCCTGATCTCCGCC
>DATEID010000167.1:0-2062 GCA_035279245.1 Reyranella sp. | reverse complement strand
GGAACGTCTCGACAGGCTCGCCGCCGCGCACAAGCCCCTCGGCCTCCCGGCCCAGGCGGGCCGGCTGATCGGCATCAAGAGGAAGAAGTAGCGTATGCTTCAGTCGCTGCCCTACGAGATGCCCGCGCTGGTCACGACGGCGCCGCTCGATATCCACCATTCGACCGTGCTGCCCGAATGGGTCGACTGGAACGGCCACATGAACGTCGCCTTCTACGTCACCGCCTTCGACCAGGCCTCGGGCGCCTTCATGCGCAACATCGGGCTGGGCCGCCGCTACGTCGACGGCAAGCACGGCATGACCTTCGTGCTCGAGACCCATGTCACCTACGACCGCGAGATGAAGGGCGGCGCGCCGATGCGCTTCACCACCCAGCTCCTCGACCGCGACGCCAAGCGGGTCCACCTCTTCCACGAGATGCACCACGCCGAGCAAGGCTATCTCGCGGCCACCAACGAGGTGATCGTCATGAACATCGACTACGCCTCGCGCCGCTCTGCGCCATGGCCGATGCAGGCCGCCGAGCGGCTGGAGTCGGTGTGGCAAGAGCACCGCCGCCTGCCCCGCCCCGCGAAGGCGGGCCGCGTCATGGGGCTTCAAAGGAAACAATGACTCGCTTCTTTCCTTCTCCTCTCTCCCGCTTGGGGGGAGAGGTTGGGGTGAGGGGGTTGCACGAACTTTCGAAGCCCCCTCACCTAGCCTCTCCCCCTAGCGGGGGAGAGGAACAGGAAGAGAAGTGCGAGCCCCAACTCTTCGTTCCTTTCCGAAGCATCGGACAGCGAGGTCGTGCGTTGTTTGTCGCGTGACCCGCGAACGGCATCCCCTCACCCTCGCGACCCTCTGTCTCGCCGTGCTGGTGGCGCAACTCGACACCGCCGTCGTCAATCTCGCGACGCGGCCGATCGGCGCGCATTTCCACGCCGGCGTCGATGCGCTGCAGTGGGTGCTCGACAGCTACAACCTCGTCTATGCCGTGCTGCTGCTGACCGGCGGCCTGCTGGCCGATCTCTACGGGCGGCGGCGCGTCTTCATGATTGGTCTCGCGATCTTCGTCGCCGCCTCGCTGGTCTGCGCCGCGGCACCCGGCATCTGGGTGCTGATCGCCGGCCGCGCCGGCACCGGCCTCGGCGCCGCGCTGCTGGTGCCGGCATCGCTCGCCATCATCCGCGTCGCCTGGCGCGACGAGACCGGGCGCGGCCGCGCGCTCGGCATATGGGCGGCGTGCAACGGCCTTGCCATGGCGATCGGCCCGACGCTGGGCGGCCTGCTGATCCACGCGTTCGGCTGGCGCAGCATCTTCCTGGTCGTGATCCCGGTCGGCGCCGCCGCCCTCGTGCTCGCCCCGCGCGCGATCGAGGAGTCGGCCGACCCGCACGGCCGCAGCTTCGATGCGGCGGCGCAGGCGTCGGGCGCAATCGCGCTCGGTGGTCTCGCGCTGGCGGCGATCGAATCGCACGGTCGTCCGCTGGTCGCGGCGATTGCCTTCGTCGTAGCGATGATCGCGCTCGCCTCCTTCCTCGCGATCGAGCGGCGGCAGGGCGAGGCCGCACTGGTGCCGATCGACATCTTCCGCGCCGATGCCTTCCGCGGCGCCATCGCGGCCACTGCAGCCATGACCTTCGGCATGTACGGCGTGCTCTTCCTGCTGCCGCTCACCTGGCAGAGCAGCGGCACGCTTTCGGCGACGCAGGCCGGCCTTGCCCTGATGCCGATGGCGCTGGTCTTCGTGCTGCTCTCGCCGCTCTCCGGCAGGCTGACCGAGAAGCTCGGGCTGCGCGCCATGACCGCAGGCGGTGTCGCGGTGATCGGCGCGGGCCTGCTGGTGATCGCGGCCGGCGCCGACCGCTCGTCCATCGCCATCGACGAGATCGGCCTCGTGCTGACCGGCCTCGGCATGGGCATCGCCACCGGGCCGCTGATGGCGGCGGCGGTGGGCGCGGTCGGGCCCGCACGCTCGGGCACCGCCTCGGCGCTGATCAACGTCGCGCGCATGGCGGGCGCCACGATCGGCGTCGCCGTGCTGGGCGCGGTCTATGCGCTGGCTGGCGGCGGCGCGGACGG
>DATEID010000166.1:0-6117 GCA_035279245.1 Reyranella sp. | reverse complement strand
GCTGTTCAATCTGCCGCCGGGCGACTCGAGCAAGGGCGAGCGCGGCCTCGCCGCCCTGCCCGGCCGCGAATCGGAGTTCGCCGCCGCCCTCGAGACGGCACTCGACTATGCCAAGGTGCTGGAGTGCCGTACGCTGCATGTGATGTCCGGCATGATCGCACCCGGCGCCGATACTGCCGCCATGCATCGTACGTTCGTCGCCAACCTGAAGAAGGCCTGCGACCGCACGGCCAAGAGCGGGATCACGTTGGTGCTCGAACCGATCAACCATCGTGATATTCCCGGCTACTTCACCCATACCACCGGGCAGGTGAGGAGGATCATCGACGAGGTTGGTGCGCCGCATCTCAAGCTTCAGCTCGATCTCTATCATCTGCAGGTGACGGAAGGAGATCTGACCAAACGCACCGAAGATCTCTTTCCGCTCACCGCTCACGTCCAGATCGCCGGCAATCCCGATCGCAACGAGCCCGACCTCGGCGAGGCCAATCACCTCTATCTGCTCGATGTGCTCGATCGGCTGGGCTACGAGGGTTATGTCGGGCTGGAGTACAAGCCCAAAACCACGACCGCCGCCGGCCTCGGGTGGGCCGCGAAATACGGGATCGAGGTCTGACGATGAGCGACAAGAACACGCCGAACATCGCTTTCATCGGCCTCGGCTCGATGGGTCTCGGCATGGCGAAGAACCTTCTCGAGCACGGCCACAAGGTGGTCGGCGTCGATCCGAGCGCCCAGGCACGCGATGCCTTCACGGCGGCGGGGGGCAGCATCGCCGATACCCCCGCCGCAGCAGCCGCCACGGCGGACGTCGTCGTCGTCGCCGTCGTGAACGACAAGCAGGTCGAGACAGTGCTCCACGGCGAGAACGGCGCGGCTTCGGCATTGCGCAAGGGCGGCGTCGTCATGCAATGCGCCACCGTTCCGGCCGCGTTCGCGCGCGGCCTCGGCGAGCGGCTGGCCAGGACCGGCCACGAACTGCTCGATGCACCGATGTCGGGTGGCCGGGCGCGCGCCGAGTCGGGCGAGCTCACCTTCATGGCCTCGGGCTCGCCGCAGGCTTTCGCCGCCGCCGAGAGCATCCTCGCGGCCACCTCGGCCAAGGTCTTTCGTCTGGGCGATGCGCCCGGCATCGGCTCGCTGGTGAAGACGGTGAACCAGCTCCTGGCAGGCGTGCATATCGCCACCGCCGCCGAGGCCATGGCGCTTGCCGCCAAGGCCGGCGCCGATACGCGCGCCGTCTACGAGGTGATCTCCGCCAGCGCCGGCAACTCCTGGATGTTCGGCAACCGCGTGCCGCACATGCTCGACGACGACTATGCCCCGCTCTCCGCCGTCGAGATCTTCGTGAAGGATCTCGGCCTGGTGCTGGGCACCGGCCACGAGCATCGCCTGCCTTTGCCGATGGCGGCCGCCGCCCATCAGCTTTTCCTTGCCGCCGCAGGCGCCGGCTGGGGGCGGCTCGATGACGCGGCCGTCGTGAAGGTCTACGAGCAGGCCGGCGACTTCAAAGTGTCGTCGCCGAAGCGCTAGATTGACCGCATGAGGCGCGAGCGTTTCACCAAGATCGTCGCCACCTTGGGGCCGGCCTCGTCCAGCCCCGAGCGGCTGCGGGCGCTGTTCGAGGCGGGCGCCGACGTCTTCCGGCTCAACTTCAGCCACGGCACGCCGGACGACCACAAGCAGCGCGTCGAGCTCCTGCGCGCGCTCGAAAAGCACTACAAGTATCCGATCGCCATCCTGATGGACCTCCAGGGGCCGAAGCTCCGACTCGGCACCTTCGCCAAGGGTCCGATGGAACTGAAAAAGGGCCAGAAGCTGCACTTCGATCTCGATCCGGAACCCGGCACGGCCAAGCGCATTCCGCTGCCCCATCCCGAGATCTTCCGGGCCGCCAAGCCCGACGGGCTGCTGCTGATCGACGACGGCAAAGTGCGGCTGCGCATCACGGCCCACAGCGACACGACCATCGATGCGGTGGTCGAGGTGGCAGGGCCGATCAGCGACCGTAAGGGCGTGAACCTGCCCAACCTGATGCTGCCGCTGTCGCCCATGACGAACAAGGACCGGCGCGATCTCGACTATGGCCTGTCGCTCGGGGTCGACTGGGTGGCGCTGTCCTTCGTCCAACGCGCGGACGATATCGCCGAGCTGAAGAAGCTGGTGGCCGGCCGCGCGGCGGTGATGGCCAAGCTCGAGAAGCCGATGGCGATCGAGCATCTCGACGAGATCATCGAGCAAAGCGACGGCATCATGGTGGCGCGCGGCGATCTCGGCGTGGAGATGCCGCCCGAGGCGGTGCCACCGCTGCAGAAGCGCATTCTTGCCGCCTGCCGCGCAGCGGGACGGCCTGCGATCGTCGCGACCCAGATGCTTGACTCGATGGTCCATTCGCCGACCCCCACGCGTGCCGAGGCATCGGATGTGGCGACCGCCGTCTATGACGGCACCGACGCCGTGATGCTGTCGGCCGAGTCGGCCTCGGGCGAGTATCCGGTCGAGGCCGTCACCATCATGGATCGCATCCTGAAAAGCGTGGAGGCCGATCCCCTTTATCGCCGGCTGATGGATGCAAGCCGGCGCGAACCCGAGGCGACCACGGCCGATGCCATCAGTGCCGCCGCCCGACAATGCGCCCACACCCTGGGAGCGGCGGCGATCGTCACCTTCACAAACACCGGCTCGACGGCCTTGCGCGCTGCCCGCGAGCGGCCCGATGTCTATATCCTGTGCCTCACCCCAAATCTCGACACGGCCCGGCGGCTGACGCTTGCCTGGGGCATCCATCCGGTGCAGACGGAGGATGCCCACGGCTTCTCGGATATGGTTCAGCGGGCCGTAAGGATCGCCCGCAAGGAAAAGCTGGCCCAGCAGGGCGAACGGCTGGTCATCACCGCCGGCGTGCCGTTCGGCACGCCCGGCGCGACGAACACGCTGCGCATCGCCTACATCTGAGTGTCGCCCCATCCGAAGGTGGCCGGGGATGAAGCGGAACCGCCGCTCGTAGTCCTCGCATAGGGCACTACCCCATCGTGAGGCGACCTTGGAAAGCGAGCGATCCAAACCCGCCACCCGTCCCGAAAGGCCGAGACGAGCGGCGTTGAACTGGCTGGACTATCTGGTCCTTGCCGCCACGATCCTGACGTTTTTCGCGGTCGTCGCGGCCAACAGCTCGCACGACGCGCATGCTCAGGGAAAAGGCGCGTTGGTGACGGCCTCGGAGCTGCCAGATCAGCCGGACCATGCCCCTCCAGATGCTGCCCTGATCGGAATGAGGATCAAGCTGGCGACCGGCCGATTGTAGCCGTCGCTACGCCTTCGGCCGCTTGTCGATCACCCGCCGCGCCTTGCCCATCGACCGCTCGATGGCGCCGGGGTCGACAATCTCGATCGTGGCAGAAAGACCGCACATCCCCTTGAGGCGGCGCACCAGCTCCGCACCGCACTGGGCATGGCCGTCGCCGTCGAGGGTCCTGCGGCTCTCGACCCTCACCACGAGGTCGTCCAGCGCGCCGGTCCGCGTGAGCTCGATCACATAGTGGCCGGTCAGCACCGGATCGCGCAGGATCTGCTCCTCGACCTGGCTCGGGAACAGGTTGACGCCGCGCACGATCAGCATGTCGTCGCTGCGGCCGGTGATCTTGGCCATGCGTCGCATCTTCGTCGCCTGTCCCGGCAGCAGGCACGTGAGGTCGCGTGTGCGATAGCGGATGACCGGCATCGCCTCCTTGGTGAGCGACGTGAACACCAGCTCGCCGGGTTGGCCATCCGGAACCGGGGTCCCGGTTTGGGGATCGACAATCTCGGGGAGGAAATGGTCCTCCCAGATGGTCGGCCCGTCCTTGGTCTCGACGAACTCGCAGGCGACGCCCGGACCCATCACCTCGCTCAAACCGTAAACATCGACCGCATCGAGACCCATGCGCTGCTCGATCTCGGCCCGCATGCCTTCCGTCCAGGGCTCGGCGCCGAAGAAGCCGACCCTGAGCTGCGTCTTGCGCGGATCGACGCCCAGACGTTCGAACTCGTCGGCGATCGCCATCATGTAGGACGGCGTCATCAGCACGCCGTGCGCGCCGAACTCGGTGATGAGCTGCACCTGCCGCTCGCCGAAGCCGCCGGACATCGGCACCACCGTGCAACCCAGCCGCTCGGCGCCGTAGTGAAAGCCGAGGCCGCCGGTGAACAGGCCGTAGCCGTAGGCATTGTGCAGGATGTCACCCGGCCGCGCGCCGCCGGCATGAAGCGAGCGCGCCATGAGCTCGCTCCAGGTGTCGATGTCCCTCGCCGAATAGCCGACCACTGTCGGCCGTCCGGTCGTGCCGCTCGAGGCGTGAAGGCGCACGCATGCCTCGCGCGGGATCGCCAACATACCGAACGGATAGGCATCACGCAGGTCGCCCTTCTCCGTGAAAGGAAAGTGGCGGAGATCGTCCAGCGACCGCAGGTCGTCCGGATGCACGCCGGCTGCCTGGCATTTGGCGCGGTAGGGCACTTGATGGCCGTAGGCATGCCCCAGCGCGGCCTTCAGCCGTTCGAGTTGAAGAGCACGCAAGGCATCGAGGCTGAACTCGAACTCGGAAAAACGCATGTCTACTTCCCTGGCATTGGGTCGAAACCGAGACGACGATAGGCGAAGCCGAGACCGAGCAGCGCCGCGCCGAGACCCAGGAAGGAGACCACCCTCAACAACCCTTCCAGCCCGGCGAGATCGATCAGGAACACCTTGAGCACCACGATGCAGACCAGCGCCATCCCTGCGTGGCGAACGACCGCCGAATGGCGGGCGAAGCCGAATGCCAGCAGCGCCACGCCGAACAGAAGCCAGACGATGGAATAGGCGTAAAGCTCGACCCCTTCCGCCTCCAGGCCCGAGCGCTGGAAGGCAGGATCGAAGAAGTGGCGGACCTCGAGCGAGAGGTAGACGAACGCGAGGATGCCGCCCGTCGCCGCCACCAGCATGCCGACCCTCTTGTCCTTCTCGACATCCGCCATCCAGCGCCGCGCCACGGCCGCCATCGCCGCCGGCAAGGCGTAGGCGATCAGGAGACCGTTCAGGATCGGCAGCTCGCCCACGTCGGCCGAGTCGAAGATCGGGTTGGCGACCAGCACCTGCGCGATCAGCGCCACGGCGACGGCGAGAAGTCCGCTGATGCGCCACGCCCAGAAGGCGACGGCATCCCGCCGCCAGCGCGCGAGCCACAGGGCGGACAGTGCAAAAGCGCCCCATACCAGCACGTAGAAGGCGCGTTCCATGAAGGAGGTGTCGAGCACATCCATGGACTCGTTCTGGAAAAGGCTGCGGACCTCGAGCGTCACCAGCATGAAGGCAAGAAGCGCAATCGCCGCTTCCGTCGCACGGATCAGCGGTTCGTCACGCATGCGCCGCAGATAATGCAGGCCCACGACGAGGGCGGCGATCGAGATGCCGTAACCCCAGAGGATCCAGTTCAGGATCGGCGTCACGCCCAGCGGATAGTCGAGCACCCAGGGATTGAGCACGAAGCGCACGACGACAACGGCGAGCAGGGCCCAGCAGATCCGCCGCATGGCGACCAGGTCGAGCGTGGCGGCGATGGCGGCGACAGCGGCCAGCTCGATCGCATAGGCGACCGTGATCCATTCCCGGCTGAGCTCGAGCGGAATCGCGGCGGCGATAAAGAAGGTGACGCCGGCAGCCAGGAAGCCCAGCGCCTCGGTGGCGCCGGTCATGCGCTCCCGCCAATGCGCCAGCCGCTCGGCGCCGACCAGGAACGGCGCGGCAAGACCGATGCTGATCAACCCCCAGGGCGTCGCGGTCTTCAGGCCGCGCAGGACGTACCAGCAGAACAGGAAATGCGTGAGGGCGGCCGCCACTGACAGCGCCGCCCAGAAGCCCGGCCGTGGCGCATTCCACATCAGAGCGAAGGCGCCGGCGGCATAGATCCCGCCGAACAGGAGCGTGAGCCAGGCGAAACGATCGGCATCCCAGCCGACGCTCGCGCCGGTCATTGTGAGCCACCACAGGCCCAGCGCCGCAAGCGATAGCGCGGGAGCAAGCGCCGCATGATACTGGAAGCGCGGCGTCCAGCGGCCGAGGGCGTAGGCGCCGAGCCCGTGCACGCCGAGAGCCAGCCA
>DATEID010000165.1:0-11543 GCA_035279245.1 Reyranella sp. | reverse complement strand
ATCTGCTGCGCAAAGTGACGGAGCGGCAGAAGAAGGCGGCCGCGCCGCTGCCGCTCGACGGACCGTTCCCGGTCGAGGCGCAGCGCGGGCTCGGCGAGCGGCTGATCCGCACCATCGGCTTCGACTTCACGCACGGCCGGCCCGACGTCTCGGCCCATCCCTTCACCGGCGGCACGCCCGACGACGTGCGCATCACCACGCGCTACGACGAGGCCGATTTCGCCCGCGCGCTGATGGGCGTGCTGCACGAATGCGGCCACGCGCTTTACGAGCTCGGCCTGCCGTCCGACTGGCGGCGCCAGCCGGTCGGCAATGCCCGCGGCATGGTGCTGCACGAGAGCCAGTCGCTCCTGATGGAGATGCAGGCCTGCCGCAGCGACGCTTTCATCGCCTTCGCCGCCCCCGTGATGCGCGCGGCGTTCGGCAAGGCGGGTCCGGCGTGGGAGGCGGACAACATCCATCGCCTCTATACGCGCGTGGCGCCCGGCTTCATCCGTGTCGACGCCGACGAGGTGACGTATCCATTGCACATCATGCTGCGCTACCGGCTGGAGCGCGCGATCCTGGGTGGCGACCTCGCTCTGGCCGACCTGCCAGGCGCCTGGAACGATGGCATGAAGGAGCTCCTGGGTATCGTGCCGCCGGACGACGCGGTGGGCTGCCTGCAGGACATCCACTGGCCCGACGGCGCCTGGGGCTACTTCCCGACCTACACGCTGGGCGCGCTCGCCGCCGCCCAGCTCTTCGCCGCGGCCCGCAAGGCCAATCCCGGCCTGATGGACGCGATCGGCCAGGGCGACTTCGCGCCGCTGCTGGCCTGGCTGCGTGCCAACGTCCACAACAAGGGCTCGCTCGCCGACACCGACACGCTGCTCACCGAGGCGACCGGCGCCCCGCTCGGCACGGCCGCCTTCAAGGCGCACCTGGAGAAGCGGTACCTGGCGGCGTGATTGCGCCACTGGAGTTGCTCACCGGCCGGCCATCGGGGATGAAACGAGCACGTCAAAGCAAGGCTGTGTCATCCCGAGCGAGCAAGGGATCTTTGGTCAGCGCTGCCAAAGATCCCTCGCTTCGCTCGGGATGACACGGCAGGGACTGGGCGCCCGGTCTTGTTTCTTGTTGGTGGCGCGTTCCCTTAGTGCTCATCGGAGCGCGCGACTCCAGTTGCGCTCATACGGTGTGGGAGCAGAAGCTGCTATCGCAGCAAGGTCATCTCTTGAATGGCAACGCTCAGTCTAGGATCATTGATATCAGTGATCTCAAGGCGATTTCGATGGCTGGCAACCTCCATGTGCGCAACCTGGACGATGATCTGATCGCCAGGCTGAAACGGCGCGCTGCCCGGCACGGTCGGTCGACCGAAGCCGAGCATCGGGAAATCCTGCGTCAGGCCCTTGCCGGCGAGGGTGAGCCTCCCTTCGACAAGCTGGCGGCCGATTTGCGCAAGCTGACGAAGCGGAGCAAGCAGACGCCATCGGAGATTCTGCTCCGCGAGGGGCGCAGCGAGCGGTGACCATGCTCGCTATCAACACGCAGGCCTCGCAAAAGGGCGATATCCTTGATGAAGGCGGCCGAGCTATAGGTTGAAATTTCAGCGCTTCCCGCGCTTTTGACGTTTCCGGCCGTCCGTCGTAAGAGAAGGCCATGCTCGATCTGCGTCCCAACTGCGAATGCTGCGACAAGGACCTGCCGAACGGCGCGCCGGACGCGCTGATCTGCACCTTCGAATGCACCTTCTGCGCCGACTGCGCCCGGGCCCGGCTGGGCGGCGTCTGCCCGAACTGCGGTGGCGATCTCGTGAAGCGGCCGACGCGGCCGGAGCGAATGCTGGCCAAGTATCCGCCCTCGACCAAGCGCGTGCGCAAGGACCATGCGGCCTGCCGGCAGGTGGCGTGACGACCTCTCATTTTTCGGTTTCCTCTCCCCCGTGAGGGGGAGAGGTTAGGAGAGGGGGCGGCGTGCGCGACCCCCTCACCCGTCCTCTCCCCCAATCGGGGGAGAGGGGAAAGAGTTGAGACGAGCGACATGCGTTACATCAGCACCCGTCATGGCTCGCAGGGTAGTCCCCCGGCGCTGTCGTTCCAGGACGTCATGCTGGCGGGACTGGCGCGCGACGGCGGGCTCTATCTGCCCGAGAGCTGGCCGCAATTCTCGAGGGCCGAGATCGCGGCACTGAAGGGCAGGCCCTATGCCGAGGTGGCTTTCCGGGTCATGCAGCCGTTCGTCGGCGACTCGTTCGGCGAGCAGACCTTCCGCCGGCTGATCGACGAGGCCTACGCGACCTTCGACACGCCCGACGTCGCGCCCTTGAAGACCCTGGGCGAGGCAACGCGAAGCAACGGCGGGCTGCACCTGCTCGAGCTGTTCCACGGGCCGACGCTCGCCTTCAAGGACGTGGCGCTGCAGCTCCTCGGCCGCCTGCTCGACCACGCGCTGCACAATCACGCCCAGCACGCGACCATCGTCGGCGCCACCTCGGGCGATACCGGCTCGGCCGCGATCGAGGCGGTGCGCGACCGCAAGACGATCGACATCTTCATGCTTCATCCGCGCGGCCGGGTGAGCGAGGTGCAGCGCCGGCAGATGACGACGGTGCTGGCGCCCAACGTGCACAACATCGCGATCCAGGGCACGTTCGACGACTGCCAGGACCTTGCCAAGGCCTGCTTCAACGATCTCGCCTTCCGCGATCGCCATGCGCTGACGGCGGTGAACTCGATCAACTTCGCGCGCGTGATGGCGCAGATCGTCTATTACTTCTGGGCGGCGCTGAAGCTCGGCGCGCCGGAGCGGCCGGTCGCCTTCACCGTCCCCACCGGCAACTTCGGCAACGTCTATGCGGGCTACGCGGCGCGTCAGATGGGCCTGCCGGTGTCGCATTTCGTGGTCGCCGCCAACGCCAACGACATCCTGCCGCGGTTCTTCGAGAAAGGCGTGATGACGACCACCGGCGTGGTGGCCACGCTCAGCCCGTCGATGGACATCCAGATCTCGAGCAACTTCGAGCGTCTGCTGTTCGATCTCTACGGCCGCGACGGCAAGGTGCTGGCCGAGGCGATGGCGACGTTCCGCAAGACCGGCACGCTCGAGGTCGGCGCCAATGCGCTGGGCGGCGTGCGGGCGCTGTTCGATGCCGGCCGCCTCGACGATCCCGGCACGCTGCAGGCGATCGCCGATGCGAATCGCCGGTTCGGCCAGACGCTCGATCCCCACACCGCCGTCGGCTATGCCGTGGCGCAACAGCATCGCCGTGACCCGAAGGTGCCGATGATCGTTCTCGCGACAGCCCATCCCGCCAAGTTCCCCGATGCCGTGCAGAAGGCGACGGGCGTGCGTCCGCCATTGCCGCCGCGCATCGACGATCTCCTGGATCGCACCGAGCGCGCCGACCGGCTGCCCAACGACGCCGAGGCGCTGAAGGCGCTGATCGACGAACGCATGTCGGCGAAGGAGCAGAGGGGCCGCACGTCACGGGCGAAGGTGCGGACGTGAGCGCGGTGCGGATCACGACCCTGGCCAACGGCCTGCGCGTGGCGACCGACGCCATGCCCGAGGTCGAGTCGGCTTCGCTCGGCGTCTGGGTCGCCTGCGGCACGCGCCACGAAAGCGCCGAGCTGAACGGCATGGCGCACATGCTGGAGCACATGGCCTTCAAGGGCACGAAGACGCGCAGCGCCCGCGCGATCGCCGAGGAGATCGAGACCGTCGGCGGCAGCCTCAACGCCTATACCGGCCGCGAGATCACCGCCTACCACGCTTCGGTGCTGAAGGAGGACGTGGCGCTCGGGGTCGAGCTGGTGGCCGACATCCTGCGCAACTCGGTGTTCGACCCCGACGAGCTGCAGCGCGAGCGCGGTGTCATCCTGCAGGAGATCGGCCAGGCGCTCGACACGCCCGACGACCTGATCTTCGACCAGTTCCAGGAGATCGCGCTGCCCGACCAGCCGCTCGGCCGGCCCGTGCTGGGTACGGCCGAGTCGGTCGAGGCGATCGGCCGCGATCATCTCTTCACCTTCCTGGCGCGTCATTACACGGCCTCGAACATGGTGCTGGCGGCGGCCGGCCGCGTCGAGCACGACCGCATCGTCGAGCTGGCGGAGAAGCATTTCGGCTCGGTGCCACGGACGCCGGCCAACGCGCCACCGGTGCAGCCGCTCGCCTACGTGGGCGGCGAGAACCGCGAGGCGCGTTCGCTCGAGCAGGCGCATCTGGTGCTGGGCTGCGAGGGCATCGGCTATCGCGATCCCGACTATTACGCGAGCGTCGTCTATTCGACGCTGTTCGGCGGCGGCATGTCCTCGCGCCTGTTCCAGCGCATCCGCGAGGAGCGGGGCCTGGTCTACGGCATCCACTGCTTCAACGCGGCCTATGCCGACGGCGGCCTGTTCGGCATCTATGCCGGGACCGGCGAGGACGATCTCGCCGAGCTGGTGCCGGCGGTGTGCGAGGAGTTCGCCGGTGTGGCCGACACGGTGACCGAGGCGGAGCTGGCGCGCGCCCGCGCCCAGATCAAGGCCGGCACGTTGATGGCGCTGGAATCGAGCGGCGCGCGCTGCGAGCAGGCGGCGCGGCACCTCCTGATCCACGGCCGCTCGATCCCCTATGCCGAGATCGTTGCGCGCATCGAGGCGGTCGACCAGGCGGCCGTCCGCCGCGTCGCCCGCCGCCTCCTGCAAGGCAAGCTCACGCTCGCCGCCCTCGGCCCCATCGCCCCGCTCGAACCTCTGGCCAAGATCGCCGCCCGCCTCGCGGCGTGAGCCACCGAGCTTCGCTCATAGGAGCGCGCGACTCCAGTCGCGCTGATGCGGTGTCGAGACAGGGAAGATTGCGCCACTGGAGTGGCGCGCTCCCCCGAGCGCTCATTGGAGCGCGCAACTCCAGCGCTCATGCGACGTTGGCGTGCTCCTATGAGCGAAAATGGACGTCGCACCACGGCCAGTGCGCCGCCTGTTTCACTAGGCCCGCTTTCACGGCGTTGTTCTCGATATAGTTCAAGGTTGACAGGAAATGCCGTTCGTTGCGGATGTAGGTGTCCCAGTAGTCGTCCTGCCAGAAGGGTCCGGACCGTTGCAAATGGCGGTTGGCCATTCGGGCCGAGAAACGCTTCCATGAGCTTACGATCGTTCCCAGCGCATGGTCGGGCTTCGGCTCGATCAAGACATGGACATGGTTCGGCATGATCGTCCAGGCGAACAGCCGATAACGCACGCCGTCGAAGCGCCGCAGGGCGTCCTGGACGAGCTGGGCGATGGCCGGCCCCTTCAGCCAGCAGGCGCCATTGCCTTCGTCGAGGAACGCATCGCGATCGGCATCGGGAATCGGCGCCGCCATACGCTGCATTCTCTCGACCGCCTCGGCTGGCAGGCTGTCGGCTAGGCGAAAAGTCACGAACTGTATCGTCTCGGATGAATCGAAGTGCGGCAGGTATCCGCGCGAATGCCAGCCCTTATGAGTGCTCATGGGAGCGCGCAACTCCAGTTGCGCTCATGCGGTATCGAAGCAAGGAAGATTGCGCCACTGAGTGGCGCGCTCCTCCGAGCTACCGCCGGTCGGCGGGGACGGTGGTGCTGCGGGCGCCGCTGATCAGGCCGTCGACCTGCGCCGGCTTGTTGCGCGGCGGGACGCCGATGGCGGCGCGGTCATGGACCGCCTTCACCTCGCTCGAATGGCGGATGAGGTTGTAGCGCAGCGCGGTGTAGAGGTTCACCGGGAACGGCATGTTGGCGTTGAAGTCGATGATCAGCACGACGCGCGTTTCCTCGGTCTGGTTCTTGACCCAGTGCTCGCGCGTGTCGTCGAACACCAGCGGCACGCCTTCCTCCCAGAAGAAGTGGTGGCCGCCGATCTCGATCCAGCACTTCTCCGGTTCCTTCGGCACGATCAGCGGGTAGTGGAAGCGGATCACGCCGGCGGCCGAGCCGCGGTGGGGCACGATCTCGGCGCCGCCGGCCAGGATGCTGAAGAGCGCGGTGTGCACGCCCGGGATGCGCGAGATCGCCTCGAAGGTGTCCGGCACCGCCGCGGTGTTCTCCTTGATCTCGTGACCCCAGATCTTCAGCAAGAAGGTGCGCCAGGCACGGCCGGCGACGTAGAGGTCGCGCGGGTGAACCTCGTGCAGTGCCGGAATCTCCTCGTGGTGGCTGAGCAGGTATTGGAGGTCGGCCTTGATCTTGTCGTGGCTCTTCCGGAGCTCGGCCAGCACCGGGAAGGCCTTGATCGCATCCTCGCCGCCCAGCGGCAGCTTGGGCATGCGACGCAGGATCATGTCCGACATCCTGAGATTGAAGTTCTCGATCGGCTCCTGTGGCACCCATATGTGCTTGGTCAGGTAGAAGCGGCCTTTCTGGCCGACCTTCGAATTCGGGTCAGTTTCCATGGAAGGGGGTCCGGTCTCCTTGATTGGGCGCAACTTCATCCTCCCGGCCGGCTTTTTCAAGACATTGATTTGACGCGGACGTTACCCACCGGAGGTGGAACCTCGCCGTCAAACCCCGGAAATCGTGGAACAAATCGCGGGCGGAGCCTAGTATGGCCGGCAAATGTTCCGCTTTGCCGACGTTCCCCTGTCGCTGTCGGGAATGACCCGCATCACGGGCAAGCGCGTGTATTTGCGCGCTCCGAGCATGGAGGACTGGCCGGAATGGGCCGAGCTGCGGGCGCGGAGCCGGGCCTTCCTCACCCCGTGGGAGCCGACCTGGCCCGACGATTCGCTGGGTCGGGACCATTACCGCCGGCGCCTGCGTCAGCAGGTGCGCGAATGGCGGGCCGGCGAGGCCTACGGGCTGTTCATCTTCCTCGCCGAGAACCGCAAGCTGGCGGGCGGCATCAACCTCAGCAACGTCCGCCGCGGCGTCGCCCAGACGGCGTCGGTCGGCTACTGGATGGGCCAGCCCTATGCCGGCCAGGGCCTGATGACCGATGCACTGCGCGCGGTCCTGCCATTCGTGTTCGACGATCTCAGATTGCACCGGCTGGAAGCGGCCTGCCTGCCGCACAACGAGCCCTCCAAGGCGGTGCTGGCCCGCGTCGGCTTCCACGAGGAAGGGCTGGCGCGGCAGTATCTCAGGATCAACGGCCACTGGGCCGACCATCTCCTGTTCGCCCTGCTGCGCGCCGACTACGATTCGATGCTGAGGGCGGAACGCTGACATGGGCAGGCTGACATGCGCAACCTGACGCCGGCCACCATCACCCAGGCCTTCGCCGAGTATGCGAAGGCGGCGCCCTCCGCGCGTGCGCGCGAGCTGCTGGTGAGTCTTGCCGGCCACCTGCACAGCTTCGTGCGCGACAACAAGGTGACCGAGGCGGAGTGGGGCGCCGCGATCGAGGCGCTGACGCGGGCGGTGAAGTTCACCGACGACAAGCGCAACGAATACATCCTGTTCTCCGATCTGCTGGGTGTCTCCTCGCTGGTCGACATGGTGAACGCCTCGACCGAGGGCACGCCGTCGTCGGTGCTGGGGCCGTTCCATATCGAGAATGCGCCCGCGCTGCCGAACGGCGGCGATCTCTGGAAGGGCCAGGTGGGCGAGCCGCTGGTGGTGAGCGGCAAGGTGGTCGACGAGACCGGCGCGCCGGCGGCCGGCACCGTGCTCGCGCTCTGGCAGAATGCCGGCAACGGCCTCTATGCGCAGCAGGACCCCAAGCAGGGTCCGACCAACTACCATGCCCGCCTCGAGGTGGCGCCAGACGGCACCTTCGCCTTCTCGACGGTGCGGCCGCTTTCCTACACGGTGCCGGACGACGGGCCGGCCGGCGACATGCTGCGCGCGCTCGGACGCGAGGCGTGGCGGCCCGCGCATCTGCACATGATCGTCCAGGCGCCCGGCCGCAGGCCGCTGATCACGGAGTTCTTCCCCGACGACGACAAGTATCTCGACCGCGACGCCGTGTTCGGCGTGCGCGCGGGCCTTGTGCTGCCCTTCAAGCGCGCCGCCGACCGCGCCGCCCTGCCGCCCAACCTCGCCGCCCGCGAGTCCCTGCCGCTGCCGGTCTGGACCGTCACCATCGACATCAGACTGCCGCCGCCTTAGGCGAAGGTCTTCATCCCCCTCACCCAGCCTCTCCCCCTATCGGGGGAGAGGAGCCCGAGGGGCGCTCTCGTTTCCTTCTTTCTCCTCTCCCCCGCGCGGGGGAGAGGTTGGGTGAGGGGGCGCCGCCATCCGGCCCTGCATCATCTCGAGCGGGAAGGGGAAGACGATGGTGGAGCTCCGCTCGCCGGCGATCTCGAACAGGGTGGCCAGATAGCGGAGCTGCATGGCCTGCGGCACGGGCGCCAGGATCTGCGCCGCCTCGAGCATCTTCTGCGCCGCCTGCTGCTCGCCCTCGGCGTTGATGATCTTGGCGCGGCGGCTGCGCTCGGCCTCGGCCTGGCGGGCGATGGCGCGGATCATGCTGTCGTCGAGGTCGATGCGCTTGATCTCGACGTTGGAGACCTTGATGCCCCAGGCATCGGTCTGCTTGTCGAGCACGTCCTGCACATCGGCGTTGAGCTTGTCGCGCTCGGCCAGCATCTGGTCGAGGTCGTGCTTGCCCAGCACCGAGCGCAACGTGGTCTGGGCGAGCTGGCTGGTCGCCTCACGGTAGGCATTCACCTGGATCACGGCGCGCTCGGCATCGACCACGCGGAAATAGATCACCGCGCTCACCCTCACCGAGACGTTGTCCCGCGAGATCACATCCTGGCTCGGCACCTCCTCGACGACGATGCGCAGGTCCACGCGCACCATCTGCTGCACGAACGGCACCAGCAGCACGAAGCCCGGCCCCTTGGTGCCGGTGTAGCGGCCGAGCGTGAAGACGACGCCGCGCTCGTACTCCAGCAGGATGCGGACCGAGGCGACGAGCAGCGCGACCAGGGCCAGGACGACGATGACGACGATGGTTCCGGTGAAAAGCATGTCCTTCCTCACATCGGCTCGACGGTGAGAACGAGGTCCTTGCGGCCGGTGACCCGGATGCGCGCGCCGGGTTCGAGCGGCTGCGCCGCGCGGGCCTGCCAGATCTCGCCATGAACGCGGATGCGGCCGCTCGCGCCCTGCCATTCCAGCGCCTCGCCCTCGGCGCCGATCATCGCCTCGCTGCCGGTGATGACTCGCCGGCGGCGCGAGCGCAGCAGCAGGGCGAGCCCGAGCAGGAAGAAGGCGCCGGTCACGATGGTGGCCGCCACCACGACGGAGAGCGAGAGCCCGAAGGTCGGTCCCGTGCCGCGGAACATGATGATAGAGCCGATGGCGAAGGCGGCGATGCCGGCGAGGCCGATGGCGCCAAACGAGCCGATGAAGACCTCGGCCACCATCAGGGCTACCCCCAGGACCACGAGGCCGGCGCCGGCATAGTCGACCGGCAGAAGGTTGAAGGCGAACAGCGCGAGCAGGAGGCTGATGCCGCCGATCAGCCCGGGCAGGATCACGCCGGGGTTCGCGAGCTCGAAGATCAGGCCATAGATGCCCAGCAGCATCAGGAGATAGGCGATGTTGGGATCGGTGACGAGGGAGAGGAGCCGCACGCGCCAGTCCGGCGCCAGGGTGACGATCTCGAGTCCGGCGGTACGGAGCTGCTCGGACTTGCCGGCGACCAGCGCGGTCTTGCCGTCGATCTTGCGCAGCAGGTCGGGCACGTCGTCGGCGATCAGGTCGACCACGTGCTGCTGGAGCGCTTCCGTCGCCGGCAGGCTCACCGCGTTGCGCACCGCGTCGGCCGCCCACTCGGCATTGCGGCCGTGCAGGTCGGCGAGGCTGCGGATGAAGGCGACGGCGTCGTTCAGGATCTTGCGCGACTCGGTGTCGTCGGGCGCGGGCTTGTGCTCGCTGTCGCCCTCCTTCGGCTTGCCGTCGGGTAAAGGCGAAAGCCCGCCGATCCGGATCGGCGTCGCGGCGCCGAGATTCGTGCCGGGCGCCATGGCGGCGATGGCGGCGGCGTAGGCGATATAAGTCCCCGCGCTCGCCGCGCGCGCCCCCGACGGTGCAACAAAGACCGCGACCGGCACCGGCGAGGCGAGCATGGCGCGGATGATGTCGCGCATGGAGCTGCCGAGCCCGCCCGGCGTGTCGATGCGCAGCACGACGAGACCGGTCTCGTCGGGATCGAGCCCTTGCAGGCCGCGCACGACGTAGTCGGCGACCGCCGGCCCGATCGCGCCGTCGATCTCCAGCACGACCGCGCGCCGCCCGCCGGCGTCCGCCGATATCGCCAGCAGGAAGAGCGCCGCGCCGGCCAGCAGCGCCGATACCTTCGCGAGGCCCAACCGCATGGACTGCCTCCCCGGCTCGTATCTGGCGAAAACATCCGGTTACAGAAGGCGGTGTCATGACACGGTTCCTACAACCGCCCCTTTTCGCTCCTCGCCAATCCGTGCCGCTATGGTACATCAAGTTGAAAGACGAAACCGATCGAACTGATGTCCGTCTCCGGCCCGATGCCCCTCGTTCGAGTCCACGGCGTCTCGAAATCCTTCGCCAACGGCGTGGCCGCGCTGGCCGACGTGTCGCTCGACGTGGGCGAGAGCGAGTTCCTGAGCGTGCTGGGGCCGTCGGGCTGCGGCAAGACCACCTTGCTGCGCCTGATCGCGGGGCTGGCGAGCCCGAACGGCGGCCACGTCGAGCGCCCGGCCGGCCGCAACGAGACCGGCTTCGTCTTCCAGGAACCGACCTTGATGCCGTGGGCGACGGCGCTCACCAACGTCGCCCTGCCGCTCAAGCTCGCCGGCGTGGCGCGGGCCGAGCGCCTGGCGCGCGCGGCGAAAGCGTTGGCCGGCGTCGGCCTCGCGGGCTTCGAGCGGAGCTATCCGCGCGAGCTGTCGGGCGGCATGAAGATGCGGGTGTCGATCGCCCGGGCGCTGGTGACGCGGCCGCGGCTCCTGCTGATGGACGAGCCGTTCGCCGCGCTCGACGAGATCACACGCCACAAGCTCAACATCGACCTCCTGGCGCTGTGGCAGCGCGAGCGCTTCACGGCCGTGTTCGTCACCCATTCGGTGTTCGAGTCGGTGTTCCTGTCGCAGCGCATCGCTCTCATGAGCGCGCGGCCCGGCCGCCTCTGGCGTCAGATCCCCATCCCCGCCGCCTATCCGCGCGACGAGGCGTTCCGCACCTCCGCCGACTACGCCGCCCTCTGCCGCCAGGTCTCGCAGCGGCTCGGCGAGGCGATGGCCGCCCAGGCCGCCGCGGCATGACGGCAGAAAGCGGTTGCGCCGGTGGTGCTGGGCGTGCTGATCCTCGCCGTGTGGGAAGGGCTGGTGCGTCTGCTTGCCGTTCCGTCCTACATCCTGCCGGGACCGGTGCAGATCGGCGAGACGCTGGTGGCGGACTGGGGGCTGCTGGCGCCGTCGCTCCGGGTCACCGTCGCCATCACGCTGGAGGCGCTGGCGGCGGCGGTGGCGATCGGCGGGCTGCTCGCCGTGTTGTTCTCGCTGTCGCGCTGGGTCGAGCTGTCGCTTTTTCCCTACGCCATCGTCCTGCAGGTGACGCCGATCGTGGCGATCGCGCCGCTCATCATCATCTGGGCGAACGACGTCGATCTCTCGCTGCTGATCTGCGCCTGGC
>DATEID010000164.1:0-16361 GCA_035279245.1 Reyranella sp. | reverse complement strand
TCGATGTGCTTGAGCACGGTCTGATCGGTGACATGCGTCATGAGAGCTCTCCTTCGATCAGGACCTGCCGATCGTCAGCCCAAGGCGACCAGCGCGAGATTGGCAAGGCCTCGCCCACGCAGCCGGTCGGCCGCCATGAGGGCGCGCTGACCGCTGCGGCAACACAGGACAATGCGCTGCGACGGCGGAGGTTGCGTGGCGATCTCCTCGACATGATCGACGTCCAGGCGACGCGCGCCGGCAAACGGTGAGACGGGTGCTTCATCGAGCCCGCGCAGATCGACGACCAGATCGTCCGGTACCACGGCCGACGGTGCGATGAAGGGCACCGACGCCTCCGGCTCGGGACTGCCTTCGAATCCGAAGCCGCCGAACACCATCTTCCTGGCATCGAAGGTGATCACCCGGCCAAGCACCGTAGGCTCGAGCTTCAGCAGGAGATGAAGCGCCAGATGCGCCTGAAGGCTGCCCAGCACCGCAACGGCGGTGCCGAGCACGCCGACACTCGCGCAGGTCCCGCCGTCGATCGAGACATCGGGGAACACTGCCCGATAGCTCGGTCCGCCGCCGCAGAAGGCGCCGACATAGCCCGTGAGGCCGATGACCGAGGCGCTGATCAGCGGCTTGGCCGCGGCAGCGCAGGCGTCGCTCAGGATATACGTGACTGCAAAGCTGTCGGCGGCATCGACGATCACATCCGCACGCTCAACCAGCTCGGAAGCGTTCTGCGGTGTCAGGCGCTCGACCATCGACTCGATCTCGACGCCCGGATTGAAGCGTTGCAAGACCGCCGCCGCGGCCTCCGCCTTGGCCTTGCCGATATCGGGCATCCCATAGAGCGGCTGGCGATGGAGGTTGCTCTCCTCGATCGTATCGTGATCGACGATCAGCAGCCTGCCGACCCCCGCTCCCGCCAGATACTGCAAAACGGGACAGCCGAGGCCGCCGGCGCCCACGACCAGCACCGATGCAGCGGCCAGCCGAGCCTGGCCGGGGGGGCCGACTTCGCCCAGGATCGTTTGTCGTGCGTAACGGTCCGTCATGCCGGCACCCGCGTGGCGGCGAGCCACGCCCTCGTCTGGCCTGTCGGATCCGCATGATTGACGATGTCGCCCACCACCGCCGCCGAATCCGCGCCGGCCGCGAGACAAAGCGTGGCGCGCTCGACGGTAAGGCCGCCGATCGCCACCAGGGGCTTGTTGCCGATCAGCTTCTTCCATTCGCCGATCCGCTCCAGCCCCTGCGGCGTCCACGGCATCTTCTTGAGCAGCGTCGGATAGATAGGGCCGAGCGCGACATAGTCGGGATCGGCGGCGAGACCTTTCTCCAGCTCGGCATGGTCGTGCGTGCTAACGCCAAGAAGCAGACCGGCATGGCGGATGGCCTTCACGTCGGCATCCGCCAGATCCTCCTGGCCGAGATGGACCCAGCTGCATTTCTCGTCGATGGCGATCCGCCAATAGTCGTTGACGACCAGGTCGGCACCGTGTGCCGCGCACACCGCCTTGGCCGCCCGAACCTGCCGCCGCAACTCCTCATCGGGTTGGTCCTTGATGCGAAGCTGGATGAAGCGCGCCCCCATCGGGACGAGCCGCGCCACCCAATCGGCATCGGGAACGACGGGATAGAAGCGGTCGATCATGGTCAATCTCCAAGCGCCGCGCGGCCGATCGTGGGCGTCGAAGGCGCGGCCATGTCCCGCGGCTCCATCGGCTGGGCCCTGAACGCCATATGGCCCGCCTCGATGGCGAGCGCAAAGGCCCTGGCCATCGCCACGGGATCGCCCGCTTCGGCCACCGCGGTGTTGAGCAGCACGGCGTCGTAGCCGAGTTCCATGGCGGCCGCGGCATGGGATGGAACCCCGAGCCCGGCATCGACCACGAGCGGGATGTCGGGGAAATGCGCACGCAACGCCTTCAGGCCATAGACATTGTTGAGGCCGCGCGCCGAGCCGATCGGCGCCCCCCACGGCATCAGCACGCGGCAGCCCGCCTCGACGAGCCGGTCGGCCACCGCCAGATCCTCGGTGGTATAGGGAAAGACCTCGAAGCCTTCCTCGCTGAGCACTCGCGCTGCCTCGGCCAAGCCGAAGACGTCGGGCTGCAGCGTGTCCTCGTCGCGGATCACCTCGAGCTTGATCCAGGACGTCTCGAACAGGTCCCGCGCCATATGGGCTGTCGTCACGGCTTCCTTGACCGTATGGCAACCCGCCGTGTTGGGTAGCACTCGCACGCCGAGCGAACGCACCAGCGACCAGAAGGTCTGTCCTGCCCGCTCCGGTCCTGCCTCGCGACGCAGGGAAACCGTCACCACATCGGCACCGGAGGCCTGGATCGCCTCTCCCAGGATCTTGGGCGATGGATAGCGCGCCGTGCCGAGCAGCAGGCGCGATTTGAGCTCGACGCCATAGAAGGGCATCGATCAACCTCCCTGCATGGGCGCGACGACCTCGACCTTGTCGCCCTCGGCCAGCTTTGTCGCGGGTCGCAGGCTCGCGGCGACGAAGCGGCCGTTCACCGCCGTCGCGATCTTGCGCCCGCCATAGCCCAGGACATCGAGCGCACCGGCGAGCGTACCGGGCTCAACCTCTTGCTGGTCGCCGTTCACGTAGATCCGCATCGATGGTCTCCAATGAAGGAAGCAAATCGCCCGCCCGCTCGGCCACTTCCCGCGCCAAGGCAGGCGCCAACAGGAAGCCGTGACGATAGAGGCCGTTGGCGTAGAGAATCCGGTCTTTGTGCCGCACCGCCGGCAAGTTGTCGGGGAAGGCCGGCCGCACATCGGCGTTGATCTCGAGGATCTCGGCCTCGCCGAAGGCCGGGTGCAGCGCATAAGCCGCGTTCAGAAGATCGACGGCGGAACGCACGGTCGGACCGCCGCGCGCATCGCTTTCGATCATGGTGGCGCCGATCATGAACACACCTCCACCGCGCGGCACGATGTAGAGCGGGATGCGTGGATGCAGCATCCGGACCGGTCGCGAGAGATCGATGTCGCGCGAGCGGATCACCAGCATCTCGCCACGCACGCCGCGCAGATCGTCCAGCGCATCGCGCGCCGCCAGACCGCGGCAATCGACCATCAGGTCATGTGCCGACCTCGCGATCGAAAAATCGACGCCGAAGCGGATCGGCACGCCACGCTGCCGCAGCGCCTCGGCCAGCGCCGCCAATGCCCGGCGCGGATCGAGATGTCCCTCGCCGGCAAAGAACAACGCACGGCGGAAACGGCCGGCGAGATCGGGCTCGAGTTCGGCCAGGCGCTCGCCATCGAGCCATTCGAAGTTCTCGGTGCGCTCGGCGAAGCGCGTCAGCTCGCCTGAGTCGCGCGGCTGGGCCACGACGAGGCTCCCCTTGCGAACCGTCCCGGGGAAATGCCGGATCCACCAGCCGATCGAAGCTGCACCGCGGCTGGCAACGACCGGCTCGGTGGTGGCGCGCTCGCACCACGGCGCCAGCATGCCGCCCGCCATCCACGAACAGCAGCCATCACCCAAGGTACGGCCGCGCTCGACCACCTCGACGGCATGGCCTTTTTCGCTGAGCTCGAGCGCGCAGCAAAGACCCGCAACGCCGGCACCTACGACAATGATCCTCGACTGGCTCAACCGATGGCTCCCGTTCCTTCGCCGGCATGACCCGGATCAGGTTCAAAGGGTTCAGCCGCTTCGGCTGTCTCAGACCGGCCTCCTGACGGAGATCGGACACCCCTCGGACATATAGTAAGCAGACTGCGGCTGTGCCGCCCTGTCAAGCTGCTGCGCTATGCCGCTTTCGCATGCGCCGGCTGCACGAAATGACCCGATTCGCCGAAGCCTTCACAATCGGGCTGGCGCACCAGTTCGGCATAATCAGCCATCAGCGCGCGCGTCGTGCGCCCGATCTGATAGCGACGCTGATCGATGGCGCCGACCGGGACGATCTCGGCCGCGGTGCCGCACAGGAAGATCTCGCTGGCCTCATCCAGCTCCTGCGGCAGCACCGCACGTTCTTCCACGGTCCAACCCCGTCGCCGGGCCATGCCGATGATGGCCCGTCGCGTGATGCCATCGAGGAAATTCTCGACCTTGGGTGTGACGAGCTTGCCGTCCAGGACCAGGAAGATATTGGCGCCCGTCGATTCAGCGAGCCGTCCCTGCCAGTCGAGCATCAGGGCATCGTCGAAGCCAGCGGCGAGCGCCCGATCCTTCTCGATGCCGCAGATGATGTAGAGACCGGCAGCTTTCGCCTCGCCTGGCGCGACGTCCGGAGACGGTCGGCGGTATTTTGCCATCGTGACGCTGATGCCGCCTGGTTTCACTTGGACGGACAGCCGGCCCTCCTGCGCCCAAGGCGCGATGGCAAGATGTACGGTGGTGCCGACCGCCGAGACACCCATGACTTCCGAGCCGCGCCAGGCGATCGGCCGCACATAGCCGGAGACGAGATTGTTGGCCTTCACCACCGCGCGCGTCGCCTCGTCGATCTCTTCGCGCGTCCATGGCAGCTCGTAACCGAGCAGACGGGCCGAATTGATCAGCCGGGCGCTGTGGGCCGCTAATCGGAATACGCGACCTTCATAGATGCGCTCGCCTTCGAACACGGCCGACCCGTAATGGAGGGCATGAGTGAGGACATGCGTCTTCGCTTCGCGCCAAGGAACAAGTTCGCCGTCACACCAGATCCAGCCGTCGCGATCCGCCATGCTTAAGGACATTGCTATTCCTCCAGCGCGATGATTCCAAAGTGGTCTTGCAGAGACCTAAAAATGCAATCTTCAGTCCAATTAGGTCAATAATGCTGACCTTTGTCAAGAAAGATGACCAGCGGCGCAGCGATGACCGCCGGGAAAATTACCCTGCGGTGTCAACGCGACCTCCGACCATCTATAGTGCCGCCGCAAACGCAGAAGACATGTCCGTGATGGTGGAAACGAGATCTCCCGCTAACCCGCTGTTTCTGCGTGACGAAGAGCTGCGACAGGGCATCGAACTCATGTTCTACGCCTATCGCGATTTCACGTTCGAGATCGACCAGCACCTCAAGCGCTACCAGTTGGGGCGCGCGCATCATCGCGCTCTGTATTTCATCGGCCGTCATCCCGGCCAGACGGTGGGACACCTGCTGTCCATCCTCAAGGTCACCAAGCAATCGATCAGCCGCGTGCTGAAGGACCTGCTCGAGCAGCAGTATGTCGAGCAGAAGACCGGCGCGCAGGACCGGCGCGAACGTCGGCTGTGGCTGACCGAGAAGGGCCAAGCGCTCGAGCGCGAGCTGACCGAGCGGCAGAGCCAGCGCTTCGCACGCGCCTATCGCGAGACCGGGGCGGAGGCCGTCGAGGGGTTCCGCAAGGTGCTGCTTGGCCTTCTCGATCCAGTCGAACGGGCGGAGGTCGACAAGCGCGTGCGCGGAGTCGGCCGCTAGGCATGGATGCCGCCGCAGACACGCCCCACATTCTGGTCGTCGACGACGACACGCGCCTGCGCGACCTCCTGAAATCCTTCCTCTCCCGCAGCGACTTTCGCGTCACGGTGGCCAGCAGCACGGCCGAGGCCCGCGAACGGCTGGCCGTGCTCGATTTCGATCTGATCGTTCTCGACGTGATGATGCCGGGCCAGACCGGCCTCGACTTCGCCGCCGAATTGCGCCGCACCGACAACGTGCCGATCCTCATGCTGACGGCGCGCGGCGAATCGCAGGACCGGATTGCCGGCCTCGAGGCCGGAGTCGACGACTATCTCGGAAAGCCCTTCGAGCCACGTGAACTCCTGCTGCGTATCCAGAGTGTGTTGCGGCGCGGCCGCCCGACCGAAATTGCGGCCATGCCCGGCAACGTCACGATCGGCCCAATGCAGTTCAACCTGGATCTGGGAGAGCTCACACAACAAGGCAAGCGCATACCGCTGACCGAGGCCGAGACCGCCCTCCTGCGCGCGCTCAGCGCGCGGATGGGGGAAGTGTTGAGCCGCGAGGCGCTGTGCAGGAGCGTCGGCGGCGCCGTCAACGAACGCGCGATCGATGTCCAGGTGACGCGCTTGCGGCGCAAGATCGAGCCGGACCCCGGCTTCCCTCGCTATCTGCGCACCGTTCGCGGCCAAGGCTATCGCCTTGTCGATGCTTGACTCGTTGCGCATGAAGCGGATCGGCGATCTGTTCGAGACGATCGCCATATGGGCCGATCGCCACTCGCCGCAGACATTGTTTGCACGGGCGTTGATCATCATCGTGGTGCCGATGCTCGTCCTGCAGGCCCTCAGCGCCTGGTGGTTCTACAGCCAGCGTGGCGACAACGTGACGAACCGGCTGGCTTTCCTGTTGGTCCGCGATCTCAGGGCGCTGATCGCGCTGCACCACGACTTCCCCGACAACGCGCATCGGCGCTGGATCATCCATCATGCCCGCGTCGATCTCTTGATGGACGTCAGCTTCCGCAAGGGAATCATCGATCAATGGAAGCCGCCGGATCACTACGACATCGTCGGCCGTGAGGTGCAGGGGGCGCTCGACGCCGATCTCAAGCGCCCGTACTTCATCGACAACGACATCGGCGGCAACCAGCTTCTGCTGGAGATCCAGCTCAACAGTGGCGACATCATGACGGTGCGGGTGCCGCATCTGCGCCTCACCTTCGGCTCGAGCTTTGCCTACGTTCTGGCGCAGCTCGGCCTCGCCCTCGTCCTGTTCGGACTCGCCATCTGGTTCATGCGCCGCGAGCTGGTGCCGATCGAGCATCTCGGGGTGGCCGCCGATGCCCTCGGCAAGGGGCGTGACATTCCCGATTTCGCCTTTTCCGGCGGCACGCGCGAGGTACGCAACGCCGCTCGCGCGTTCCAGACGATGCGCATCCGGCTGAGTCGCTCCATCCAGCAGCGCACCGAGATGCTGGCCGGCGTCAGCCACGATCTCCGCACGCCGCTTACTCGCATGAAGCTTTCGCTCGCCCTCCTGCCCGACTCGCCCGAGACGCGGGAGCTGAGCGACGACGTCGCCGACATGGAGCGCATGATCGAAGGCTATCTGGCCTTTGCCCGCGGCGAGGGCGACGAGGAGACGGCCCCGATCGATCTCTCGGAAATCCTCGATGAAGTGGTCGCGGGGGCCCGACGCGACAACGCCAATGTCGAGCTGAGCTCCGAGGGCGACATGCATGTCGAGCTGCGGCCTCTGGCGATGAAGCGCTGCCTCACCAACCTCCTTTCCAACGCGCTGCGCCACGGCAGCCGCGCCCAGATCCAGGCCGTCCGTGGGCGCACCTCCGTCGAGATCGTCGTCGACGACGACGGGCCCGGCATCCCGCCCGATCGATACGAAGATGTGTTTCGTGCCTTCTATCGTCTCGACGAATCGCGCAACGTGGACACGGGCGGCGTCGGCCTCGGCCTCACGATCGCGCGGGACGTGGCGCGCAGCCATGGTGGCGATGTCTCGCTGGCCGCCTCGCCGATCGGCGGATTGCGCGTGATCGTGAGAATTCCCCTGTGAACCGCCCGCCGCTTGTCGCCGTGCGGCTTGTGCTATAGTGCCGACAACCAGCGTCGAGAACAATGTCCAAGACCCAGTCGCTTAGCTTCGCCCGCGTGCCGCACCCGTCGCCGACTCCGGTCGACAAGCGCGCCGAGCTCCTCGAGAATCCCGGCTTCGGCCGTGTCTTTTCAGACCATATGGTTACGATCCGCTACAGCGATTCCCAAGGCTGGCACGACGCCCGGATCGAGCCACGAGCGCCCATCTCCCTGGATCCGGCCTCCGCCGTTTTGCACTACGCCCAGGAGATCTTCGAGGGCCTCAAGGCCTACCGCACCGCCGACGGTGGTGCGACGTTGTTTCGACCCGAGGAGAACGCCCGCCGCTTCCAGCAATCGGCCGAGCGGCTGGCGATGCCGATCCTGCCGGAGAAGGCCTTCCTCGATGCCTGCGATCTGCTGGTCAGCACCGACCGCGAGTGGATTCCCGGTGGCGACGGCAGCCTTTATCTCCGCCCGTTCATGTTCGCCAACGAGATATTCCTCGGCGTAAAGCCCTCGTCCGACTACCTCTTCATGGTGATCGCCTCGTCGGTCGGCGCCTACTTCAAGACCGATGCGCCGGCCGTCTCGGTCTGGGTCTCGACCGAGTACACGCGCGCCGCGCCGGGCGGCACCGGCGCCGCGAAGTGTGGCGGCAACTACGCCGCGAGCCTGCTCGCCCAGGCAGAAGCGACCCGCCATGGCTGCGACCAGGTCGTGTTCCTCGACGCCAAGGAGCAGCGCTGGGTCGAGGAGTTGGGTGGCATGAACGTCTTCTTCGTCTTCGACGACGGCTCCCTGTCGACCCCACCGCTCGGCGGCACGATCCTGCCCGGCATCACGCGCTCCTCGCTGATCGTCCTCGCGAAGGACAAGGGCATCAAGGTCCGCGAGGAACGTTATTCGATCGATCAGTGGCGCGCCGACGCCGGCAGCGGGCGCCTGCGCGAAGCCTTCGCCTGCGGCACCGCGGCGGTCGTGACGCCGATCGGCACGGTGCGCAGCAAGGACGGCGAGTTCAGGATCGGCAACGGCGGCTCGGGGGCGAAGACCGAGGAACTGAAAGCGGTGCTGGTCGACATTCAGCGCGGCCGCGCCGCCGATCCGTACGGCTGGATCCACAAGGTCTTCTAAAAGAGCTTGCCGCCGTCGGGGATCGGCTTGTCGGGCACGATCAGCACCACCGCGCCGTTTTCGTCGGGAAAGCCGAGCGTCAGCACTTGCGACATGAATTTGCCGATTTGGCGCGGCGGGAAGTTCACGACGGCGGCGACCTGACGGCCGACCAGGCTTTCCGGCCTGTAGTGCGCGGTGAGCTGGGCGGACGATTTCATGATGCCGATGTCCGGCCCGAAATCGATTTCCAGGACAATAGCGGGCTTGCGGGCGCCGTCGAGCGGCCGTGCCGCCCGCACGGTTCCGACACGAATATCGACCTTGGCGAAGTCGTCGTAGGCGATGGTGCTCATGACTTGGCACCCTACGACCGGTTACCCAAAAGAAAAGGGCCGTCCGGACGTGGACGGCCCTCGAACAGTCCGGCGCTGCCGGCTGCTTACTTCTTGGCGATCGCGGTCTTGACCTCATCGGCGAACTCGGCGATGCGCTCGTTGATCACGCCGAAAGCCTCCGTCTGGCCCTTGGCGTAGAGCTCGCCGAGCTCCCTCGCATTGGCGAGGGCTGCGTCGTAGCTCTTCTTGGCGAAATCGATCTGCTTGGCGGCCTTCTCCTCGACCGTCGCGGCGGCAAGGACCTCGCTGCCGTGCTTCGAAAGATCTTCCAGCGCGGCGCGGAACATGTCGCTTTGGCGCTGCGCGATCGTCTTCAGCGACTCGACGGTCGAGCTGCCGGCGGTGGTGATCGCGGCAAAGGTCTTGCGATTGCTCTCGACAATGGATTCGACGTTCACCAGCGGGAACTTGAACTCGCCGGCGAACTTGCTGAAGTCGAAATCGGTGAAGGGGTTCTTGAAGGTACCATTCGTGTACATGGGAAAAGGCTCCTGAGACGGCTGCGGTAGGGCTGGAACTCGGCGTTATGCTGCAGTGCAGCAACGAGACGGAATGTATGTACCGCAGTCGCGAAGTCAAGCCTTCTTTTGTGCGCCGCACAAAATATTCACGGAGCCGGCGCCGCGGCCGTTCGCCGTCGTTTGGAAAACCCATAATTTTCAAAAACTTGCGACCATCTCTCGGCAGTTTTGAGCCGGCTGTCCAAAGCGGCCATGGTCTTCGAAAGGTCGGTGGTTTCATCGCGCTCGAAGACCCGCGACACTGCGTAGTGAATCGCGAGCAGGCCATTTTGTCGCACAATGCCTGCAAGGCCGTCGCTCGGCAGCCGCGCAGCCTCCAACATGGCCGCCATGGAGCGCCTGACGAAAGGGGCGAGGGTCGCCGCCAACAACGGGTCGCGCATCGCCGCGTGCCGGATCTCGCGCAGGGCGTCGCGATATGGCCGCAGCACGTCGTATCGACGCATCATCACGTCGAACAGCCGGTCGCGGGCCGTCTCCTCGGGATCATGGTCGTGCGGTGTCCCGGCAAGAACCCGCGCATCGACCTGCGCCATGAGCGCCGACACAAGGGAAACCTTGTCGCGATAAAGACCATAGAGCTCGCCCATGCCGAGACCGGCGGCGCGCGCAACGTCGTGCAGGCTCACGCCGGCGAAGCCCCGTTCGGCGACCAGCGAGACAAAGGAGTCGAGGGCGCGGTCCTGGGCCTCGCTCATCCGGCCAGTTCCTTCGAGCGTCGAGCTGCGGCGGCCAGCGCCTTGTCGAAGATGGGTTGGAGTCCGTCGGCAGCCATCAGGACCTTCAAGGCTTCGGCGGTCGTGCCGCCCGGGCTGGTGACGTTAACGCGCAACCGTCCGGCCGGTTCGGTCGACTGCCGCAACAATTCGCCGCTGCCGGCCACCGTCGCCCGTGCCAGTTGCATCGCCATCTCGGGGGCGAGGCCGAGCTTGGCGCCGGCCGCCGCCATCGCCTCGACCAGCAGGAAGACATAGGCAGGCCCGCTGCCCGACAGAGCCGTGACAGGATCCATCAGCGTCTCGTCCTCGACCCACAGCGCTTGCCCCACCGCTTCGAGCAACCCTTGGCATCTTTTCTTCTCGGTCGCCGACACACCGCCGGCCGCGCAGGCAACGCTGATGCCTTGGCGCACCGCCGCCGGCGTGTTGGGCATGGCCCGTACCACCTTGGCGGTCGCACCGAGGTGGCGAGCGAAATAGGCCAAGGTCTTGCCGGCGGCGATCGACAGGAACACCGCCCCTTCGTCGGCGAAGCGCCTGAGGTCCGACAGCGCCGCATCCATCGTCTGCGGCTTCACGGCCAGCACGACGATCTCGGGCGTTTCGCTCAGCTCGGCCGTCGAGGCGACCGCACGCAGTCCGGGCTTGCGCGGCCGCAGGCCTTCGACCGGTTCGGCGACGACGACGTCGGAAGATGCAAGACCCCGCGCCAGCCAACCCTCGAGCATCGCGCTGCCCATCTTGCCGCAGCCGACCAACAAGAGCTTGCCCATCCGCCCCTCCCGCGCGTCTTCAGCGGCCCTTGAACTTCGCCGGCCGCTTCTCCCGGAAGGCAGCCGCCCCTTCCTTGCGGTCCTCGCTGTTCGCGATCTGCTCGAGCTTGTAGCGCTCCGGCACGAAAATCTCCGCAGGGCCGCGGGCCAAGGTCTGGTTGGCGAAATCGCGCAGGGTCCGGATCACGAGAGGAGCTGAGCTGGCGATGACGCTCGCCATGCGCCGGGCCTCCTTGCGCTCCTCGCCGAGCGGGACGACCTTGTTCACGAAGCCCACGTCGTAGGCACGCTTGGCCGAAATCTCCTCGCCCAGCAGCAGGAGCTCCATCGCAACCTTGTGCGGCATGCGGGAGACGATCCCGGGCATCAGCCCGCCGAAGACGCCGACCTTCGCCTCGGGATACATGAACTTGGTAGTATCGGCCGACACCATCAGGTCGCAGGTCATGACAAGGCAGATGCCGCCGCCGATCACCCATCCCTGGGTGGCGGCGATCACGGGCTTGCTGAGCTTGTAGGAGACGTCCGGAACGGCCTTCCACATGGCAGACGGCGGATTCTTGAGATCAGCACCGACGCAGAAGGCCGGTCCGTCGGCCTGCAGAATGGCCACCTGGTCCCCACCCGCCTCGAAAGCCCGATAAGCCTCGTAGAGCCCATCGCACAGTTCCTGCGTAAGCGCGTTGCGCTTCTCGGGACGCGCCATGGTAATGGTGGTGATACCTTCGCTCGACTCGACTTTCACAAGACTCACGGCGTTCCTCCGGTGCGGGCGGTGTCCTTGCGCGGGATGCTATCAGCCGCCCATACTCGCTGCATCAGGAGTCCCATCATGCAGACCCGCAACCCTTTTATCGACGATCTGACCAAGCTCGCCAACGGCGCCATGGGCGCATTGACCGGCGTGAAGGACGAGGTCGAGGCGCGCGTGCGCGACCAGATCGCGAAGATCCTGGATGGCATGGACATCCCGCGGCGCGACGAATTCGAGGCGGTCAAGGCGATGGCTGCCAAGGCGCGCGAGGAGAACGAGGAGCTGAAGAAGCAGATTGCCGACCTGCAGGCGCGGCTGATGAACACGGGGCCCTAAAGCATGCGGGTCGGCGTCGAGGTCGGCGGGACCTTCACGGACCTGGTCGCCGTCGAGGGAGGTCGTGTCGTCGTCACCAAGGTGCCGAGCACGCCGCGTTCGCCCGATATCGGCGCCTTCGCCGCCTTGACCGCGTCGGGCGTCGATCTCGCGGGCATCGAGGATCTCGGCCACGGCTCGACGGTCGCGACCAACGCCGTTCTGGAACGCAAGGGAGCTGCCGTGGCCTTCGTCGCGACGGCAGGTTTCCGCGACCTCCTCTTCATGCAGCGCCATGACCGGCGCAATATCTACGATCTGTTCTATGCCAAGCCCGCGCCGCCGGTGCGCCGCAAGGATTGCTTCGAGGTGCGCGAGCGCTTGCGCGCCGACGGTTCGGTCGAGACCCCAATCGACGAGGCGAAGGTGCGCGCCGACCTGATCCCTGCGCTTCAGGCCGGCGGGTATCGCGCCGTCGCGATCTGCCTTCTGAACGCCTATGCCAATCCCGAGCACGAGGCGCGGCTCGCGGCGCTGATCGTGGCCGCGCTGCCGGACGTCCTGGTGACCTGCAGCCATCGGGTCGCGCGGGAGTTCCGCGAGTTCGAGCGGGCCTCGACGACATTGCTCTCGGCCTATGTCCAGCCGGTGATCGACGGCTACCTGCATCGCTTCGAGAACAAGCTCGCCGATGCGGGCTTCAAGGGCCGCTTCACGGTGATGCAGTCGAATGGCGGGCGGCTGCCGGCCGAAGCGATGCGCCGGAGTGCGATCACCGCGCTCTATTCCGGACCGGCGGCCGGCGTGGTCGGCGCCACCCGCCAGGCCGCGCGGTCGGGCTTCAAGGACCTCATCACCTTCGACATGGGCGGCACGTCGACCGACGTCTGCCTGGTGCAGGATGGACGCCCGTCGTTGGCAGCCGAAAGCGAGATCGACGGCCTGCCGATCCGCACGCCGGTGCTGGACATCGTCTCGGTCGGTGCTGGCGGCGGCTCGATCGCCTGGGTCGACGACGGCGGCATGCTCCGCGTCGGCCCGCAAAGTGCCGGCGCCGACCCGGGTCCCGCCTGCTACGGTCGCGGCGGCAACGAGCCCACCATCACCGACGCCCATGTCGTGGTCGGCACGATCCGGCCGGCGGCCTTTCTCGGCGGCCGCATGAAGCTCGACGCCGACGCGGCTCGCAGGGTCTTCGAGCCGCTGGCAAAGCGTTTCGGCCTCGGGATCGAGCAGGCGGCAGCCTCGGCGCTGCAGCTTGCCGACGCCAATATCGTGCGCGCGATTCAGCTCGTCTCGACCGAGCGCGGACGCGATCCGAGAGACTATGCCCTGGTGCCCTTCGGCGGCGCCGGTCCGCTGCATGCCGCGCGGATTGCCGAGGAACTCGGCATTGCAACGATCGTAGTGCCGCCCAATGCCGGCGTGATCTCGGCCTACGGCCTGGTCGCCTCCGACTACACCAAGTTCGACGCCGTCACGCGCAAGATGAAGCTCGACGAGGCGGCGGCGCGCGAGGCCGGCAAGATCTTCGCCAGGATGCGGGCAAGCCTCGCCACCCAGTTCGCCGACATGAAGCTGCCGGGCGAATTGTCGTACACCCATACGCTCGACATGCGCTTCGTCGGTCAGGCCTTCGAGGTCGGGGTCGAGATTCCCGCCGATCGCCTCGAGTCGCTCAACGCAGCCTATCTGGCGGCGCTGTTCGCCGATGTGCATCACCGCACCTTCATGCATGGCGCCGTCCTCGACCGGCCGATCGAGATCGTGACCCTGCGGGTGGGCGCGACCCTGCCCATCGGCGCGGCACCCCGGCTCGATCGGGAAATCCGGGCCAGGCGCCAGCCCGAAGAGGCTCGTATCTTTCAGGCCGAAGCCTGGATCGATTGCGCGCGATATACCGCCGAAGCCCTCGGCAGCGATCAGCGCATCGACGGGCCAGCGGTGATCGAAGGGCATACCGCCACGACCTTGGTGTCGGCGGGCTGGACCGCCACGCTCGATGCGGCCGACAATCTCATCCTGCGGAGGGCGTCATGACGGCCACTCTCAATCCACTCGACTACGCCGTGATCAGCCAGGCACTGATCGCGGGCGCCCGCGAGATGGGCGTGAAGCTGATCCGCTCGGCTTACTCCACCATCCTGCGCGAGGCGCGCGACGGCTCGGCCGGCCTGATGGACCGCTTCGGCAACACGGTGGCGCAGGCCGAGCTCATCCCCATGCAGCTCGGACCGATCGGCGAGACCCTGCGCGCCTGCCTCGAACGCCATCCGTTGGAAACGCTTCAGGAAGGCGACTTCCTGATCAACAACGACCCGTTCGAGGGCGGCCAGCACATTCCCGACGTCTTCATCTTCACGCCGATATTCGTCCACGGTCGGGTGGTCGGGTTCGGCGCCTCGGTGGCGCATCATCTCGATCTCGGCGGCGGCGCGCCCGGTCTCAACATCCATGCGAGCGACGTCTACCAGGAGGGACTGCGCATTCCGCCCAGTCGATACAGTTTCCAACGCGACTGGAACGGCGGCTCGTTCGAGAGGCTCGTCAGCGCCAATGTGCGCGTACCCGATCTCACCATCGGCGACTTCAACGCCCAGTTCGCCGCCAATGCGATCGGCGTCCTGCGCGTGAAGCAGCTCTGTGAGCGCTACGGCGTCGGCAAGGTCGAAGCGGCGATGAAGGAGATGCAGGACTACTCCGAGCGCCGGGTGCGCGCCGCCATCGCCCAGGCACCCAAGGGGACTTACTACGGCGAGGATGCGATCGACGACGATGGGCTTTCCGACGATCCGCTGCCGATCAAGGCGAAGGTCACGATCGCCGACGATTCGGTCGAGATCGACTTCGAGGGCACGTGCGCGCAAGTGAAGCGCAATCTCAACTGCCCCTACTCCAGCACGCTCTCCGCCGCCCTGTCCTGCGTGAAGTCCGTGCTGACCAGCCCGGACATTCCTTACAACGAAGGCATGGCGCGACCGATCCGCATCAAGGTGCCGTACGGCTCGCTCCTGAACCCACGACCGCCCGCGCCGGTGCGGGCGCGCATGATTCCCGCCTATCGCGTGTTCAATGCCGTCATGAAGGCGCTGGCCCAGGCGTTGCCAGATAAGGTGATCGCGACCGGATTCGACTGCACCACCGCCTTCTGCCTCTCCCATCTCGGCGAGAAAGGCTACAGCGTCTATCTCGAGATCTTCGGCGGCGGCTACGGCGGATCGAAGAACGCAGACGGCTGCGATGCCGTCGACTCACCGCTCAGCAACTGCTCCAATGCGCCGGTCGAGTCGCTCGACATCGACTACGACTTCTTCCGCATCGTCGGCTACGAGCTCGCGCCCGATTCCTTCGGCTTGGGCGCGCGCCGCGGCGGCGCCGGGTTCTGGCGGCGCTGCGAAATCCTGAAGGACGACGTGCAGCTGGCGATCTATTCCGACCGCTTCCGCCTCGCACCCGAAGGTCTGTTCGGCGGTGAGCCGGCTCAGCGGGGCTATTGCCGCGTGCTTCGCGCCAACGGCACGACCGAGGAGCTGCGCAGCAAGGCGGCCACCGATCTCGCCAAGGGCGACGTGGTCGAGATGTTCGTGGGCGGCGGCGCGGGCTTCGGCCATGTCTCCGAGCGTCCCGACTCGCTGATCGAGCGCGATCTCGCCGACGGCCTGCTGACGCGCGATCCGCGCGCGGCGCGCAGGCTTGCAGCCGAATGATCATCTGGACGTGCCAAACTGCTCTTTATGATTTTCCCACGATCTCCTCACCCGCGTGCAAAGGGCATGTGGCATTGAGCGCTGCCGTCTACATCAGCCATTCCGGGGCAATCGGTCGCCGAAGCGGCCTCTGACGGACCGCTTTCCTGCGCTCGCATGCGGTCGGCACTTTTTTGTCTCTCGACCTCCAGGTGGCGCGTCAGAGCCATGTGCAAAACATCGAGTGCCTTTGTTGGATGTGTCCACCAATCGGTCGACCAGATCCGCACCAAGGTCCAACCGAGTCCTTCCAGTACAGCTTGGCGGATCTTGTCGCGCTCACGCGCGAAAGCCGAGCTGTGGTACATGGCGCCGTCGCACTCCACGCCAGCGAGATAGAGGCCGGGCACGTCTGGATGAACTATACCAAGATCGATGCGATAGGCGGACACACCGATTTGCGGATGTACTCGCCAACCTTTCTGGCGCAGAGCACGGGCAACGGCCGTCTCGAAGGGGGATTCGAAATCTCCCTTGGAACCATGGACAGCCGCTCCCAGTACTAAAGGGCCACGTTCGGCGTATTCTAGGAAGTGCTT
>DATEID010000163.1:0-2053 GCA_035279245.1 Reyranella sp. | reverse complement strand
AACTGCGACCCCAACCACGCGCTGAGATACCTCAACGACCTCGACATCATCTGGAAGGTGGACGACAAGTTCACCCTGATGGCGGAGCTCAACTATATCCGCGACGACGGCTTCAACGCCGACGGCTACGGCGCCGCCCTCTACGGCCTCTACCAGTTCGACGACGTCTTCCGCCTGGTCGGCCGCGCCGAGATCTGGCGCGACAATTCCGGCTTCTTCGTCGCCGCCTATCCCGGCAATCTCGACTTCGTCAAGGTCGAGCACGGCGATCCCTCCGCCACCGTCATCGCCGGCACGCCCACCACCTATGCCGCCTTCACCCTCGGCCTCAACATCACCCCAAAAATGCCCGACAATCCCGTCGTCAAGGCCATCGTCTTCCGGCCCGAGATCCGTTTCGATACCTCGCTCAACGGAACGACACCCTACGCCGGCGGCAACAACGCCTCCCAGTTCACCATCGCCTCCGACATCATCATCAAGTTCTGAGGGATTGCCCGGTCAGGCGTCAGGCGTCGGGCGGCAGGGTTGCCGCCCGACCGTCTCGCTGCCATGACATGGCCATGGACAGCGAACGCTTCGATCTGGCGATCGTGGGGGCCGGCCTCAACGGCAGCCTGCTGGCGCTTGCCGCTGGCGAGGCGGGCTTGCGGACGGCGTTGATCGACCGCCTGCCTCTGCAATCGATGACCGACGCGGGCTTCGACGGCCGCACGACGGCGATCTCCTACACGAGCCAACGCCTGTTCCAGGCCCTGGGTGTCTGGGCCGACATTGCCGACCTCGCCGAGCCGATCCTCGACATCCGCATCTCCGACGCAGGGCACGACGGGCGGGCCAGTCCGTTCTTCCTTCATTTCGACCATCGCGAAGCCGATGCCGGCGATCCGCCCGCGGCTGCGATGGGATGGATCGTCGAGAACCGGTTTCTGCGCGCCGCGATCCTGCGCCGGCTCGCCGCCTGTCCGTCGGTCGAGCTGGTCGCGCCCGACGAGGCCGTCGACACCGTCCGCACCGCCGACAAGGTCGGCCTCGCCCTGAAGAGCGGGCGCCGTCTCGTTGCGCGGCTGGTCGCCTCGGCGGAGGGTCGCCAGGGTACGATGCGCGAGGATGCCGGCATCGGCGCGCGTGCCTGGCCCTACAACCAGATCGCGATCGTGCTCGTGGCGCGCCACGCGCTGCCGCATCGCGGGGTGGCGCAGGAGAAGTTCCTGCCCGGCGGGCCGTTCGCCATCCTGCCGATGCGCGACAGCGAAGCGGGCGAGCATCGCTCGTCGATCGTCTGGACCGAGCGCGCCAGCATCGCGCGCCGGCTGCTGGAGCTCGAGGCGCCGCGTTTCCAGGCCGAGTTCGCACGCCGCTTTGGCGATTTTCTGGGCACGGTCGACACGATCGGTCCGCGCTGGTCGTATCCACTCCATCTCATCCATGCCGAGCGTTATATCGAGGAGCGACTGGTCCTGGTGGGCGACGCGGCGCACGGCCTGCATCCGATCGCGGGCCAAGGCTATAATCTCGGCGTGCGCGACATTGCGGCGCTCGTCGAGGTCCTGGTCGACAGCAAGCGCCTCGGTCTCGACATCGGCGCCGCCGACACCCTGGAGCGCTATGCGCAGTGGCGGCGGGCCGACAATTTCACCATGGTGGCCGCCACCGATCTCCTGAACCGGCTCTTCTCCAACGACATCAAGCCGCTTCGCCTCGCACGCGATCTTGGCCTCGCCGCCGTCAACCGCACGCCGCCCCTGCGCCGGTTTTTCCTGCGTCACGCCATGGGCCTGGTCGGCGACCTGCCCAAGCTGATCCGCGGCGAACGGCCGTGAGACAGAAGAAGACCCTGCTCCAAATCGGTGTCATCCCGAACGAAGTGAGGGATCCTTCGAGCTGTCGATAAAGATCCCTCGCTCCGCTCGGGATGACACCATCTGCGACGACGGGCGAGACTGGACTCCCGGCGCGTGGCACCCTATCTCAGGAGCGAATTTTCGAGGATTCCCATGGCCCAAGCGCAAGTGCCCGTGACGGTCCTGACCGGCTATCTCGGCGCCGGCAA
>DATEID010000162.1:0-2417 GCA_035279245.1 Reyranella sp. | reverse complement strand
CAAACATCGTGGAGAGGATGCAATCCGCACCATATAATGTGCGATTGCGATGATTCGTCAGTTCGAGCTCGTTGAACGCGTGCAGTCCTACGATCCGGATGCGGACGAGGACATGCTGAACCGCGCCTACGTCTACGGCCTCAAAAAGCACGGCACCCAGCTTCGCGCCTCCGGCGACCCGTACTTCTCCCATCCGGTCGAGGTGGCCGGCATTCTGGCCGAGATGAAGCTCGACACTTCCTCGATCGTCACCGGCCTGCTGCACGACACGATCGAGGACACCGACGCCACGCGTGACGAGATCGCCGGCATGTTCGGCGAGGATATCGCCCGCCTGGTGGACGGCGTCACCAAGCTGTCGCGCCTGGAAGTGCAGTCGGAGAGCACCAAGGAAGCCGAGAACCTGCGCAAGCTGGTCCTGGCCATGTCGTCGGACATCCGGGTGCTGCTGGTGAAGCTGGCCGACCGTCTGCACAACATGCGGACCCTGAAATACATCAAGGACCCGGCCCGTCGCCGCCGCATCGCCCGCGAGACCATGGACCTCTATGCGCCGCTCGCCTCGCGCATCGGCATGGAGAACGTCAAGCGCGAGCTCGAGGAGCTTGCCTTCGCCGAGCTCAATCCCGACGGTCGCGCCTCGGTCATGGCGCGCCTGGGCTACCTCCGCGAGAAGGGCGAGCAGGTCATCCCGCAGATCGAGGCCGAGCTGGCGGCGACGCTCAAGGAAGGCGGCCTCGACGTGCAGGTCTCGGGGCGGGAGAAATCGCCCTATTCGATCTGGCGCAAGATGCAGCAGAAGAACGTGTCGTTCGAGCAGCTCGCCGACATCATGGCCTTCCGCATCATCGTCGCCGACGTGGCGCAGTGTTACCAGGCGCTTGGCCTGCTGCACGGCCGCTACCAGGTGCTGCCGCAACGCTTCAAGGACTACATCTCCGTGCCCAAGCCCAACGGCTACCGCTCGCTGCATACCGGCGTGATCGGTCCGTTCGGCCAGCGCATCGAGATCCAGATCCGCACCGACGAGATGCAGGATCAGGCCGAGCGCGGCGTGGCGGCGCACTGGATCTACAAACAGGGCGGCCCGTCGACCGACGCTCCGCAATATGCCTGGCTGCGCAGCCTGATCGAGATCCTCGACAAGGCGCCCAATGCCGAGGAGTTCCTCGAGCACACCAAGCTCGAGATGTTCCAGGACCAGGTGTTCTGCTTCACGCCCAAGGGCAAGCTGATCGCGCTGCCGCGCGGCGCGACGCCGATCGACTTCGCCTATGCCGTGCACAGCCAGGTCGGCGATACCTGCGTCGGCGCCAAGATCAACGGCCGCATGGTTCCGCTCCGGACACAGCTCTCCAACGGCGACCAGATCGAGATCGTGACGTCGAAGGCGCAGACGCCGTCGCCGACCTGGGAGCGCTTCGCCGTCACCGGCAAGGCGAAGGCGGCCATCCGCCGCTTCATCCGCACGCGCCAGCGCGAGCAGTACCTGCAGCTCGGCCGCTCGCTCCTCGACAAGGTCTTCCACGAGGAGGGCTACGAGGCGACCGAGAAGGGCCTTGCCGACGTGAAGGCGAACTTCAAGCACGCCACCACCGACGATCTGGTGGCGGCGGTCGGCGCCGGACTGATCGGCGCGCGCGAGGTGCTGACCGCCGTCTATCCCGGCCTG
This sequence comes from Reyranella sp., assembly GCA_035279245.1. Lineage (GTDB taxonomy): Bacteria > Pseudomonadota > Alphaproteobacteria > Reyranellales > Reyranellaceae > Reyranella. The sequence goes on along the minus strand of DATEID010000162.1, from coordinate 745 downwards.
AAGCAGAAGCAGCAGCGCAAGGGCGGGGCCGACGTCGTGCCGATCTCGCGCGCCCGCAACAAGGCGAAGGCGCGCGAGGCGCAAGGCAAGCGCGAGGCGGGCCGGATCGCCATCACCGGGCTCATCCCCGGCATGGCCGTGCATTTCGCGCGCTGCTGTCATCCACTGCCGGGCGACCGCATCGTCGGCATCATCACGACGGGCAAGGGCGTCACGATCCACACGATCGACTGCGCCACGCTCGAAAGCTTCTCGGACGCGCCCGAGCGCTGGATCGATGTCGGCTGGGACGCGGTGGGCGACGGCGAGGCGGCCTATACCGGACGGCTCAAGATCACCGTCGCCAACCAGCCCGGCAGCCTGTCGAGCCTGTCGACGGTGATCGCGCGGCACGAGGGCAACATCTCCAATCTGCGCATCGTCAACCGTTCGATGGACTTCTTCGACATGGTGATCGATGTCGAGGTCGCCGACGTGAAGCACCTCGCCGACATCACCGCGGCCCTGCGCGCGACGCCCGCCATCAACGCCGTCGAACGCGCGCGCAATTGACGGTTATCATGAAGCATCCCTTTTATTGTCATCCTGAGCGCAGCGAAGGATCTGGCGCTCATTGCAAGGACGTCCTGCGGACTGAGCGCAAGGTCCTTCGCTGCGCTCACGACGACACGGTATTGCGTTAGGTTACGATGCCCACTTCCAATTCTTTGCGTCTCGGCGTGAACATCGACCACGTCGCCACCGT
>DATEID010000161.1:0-4227 GCA_035279245.1 Reyranella sp. | reverse complement strand
ATGCCGGCGCCGTAGATCTTGAGGCCCATTGGCGTGCGGATCAGGCCGAACTCGACCGTGTACCAGTAGAGCCGCGCCAGCAGGTCGATCTGCGGGCCGGCCTCGATGCCACGCTGGCCATAGAGCTGCATATAGTCGGCGAACACCGGATTGCCGAGCAGCGGCACGTGACCGAAGAAGTCATGGAACAAGTCGGGCTCGACGAGATAATCGATCTCCGAGCGCTTGCGGATCCAGACCGTGACCGGAAAGCGCCGATGCGCGAGATGGTCGTAGAACGCCTGGTCGGGAATGAGTCCCGGCACGCCGACCACCCGCCAGCCCGTGAGCTGTCCGAGCCGCCGATTCACCTCGGCAAAGTCGGGAATCGTCCGGCTGATGCCCAGTGTGCGCAGCCCCTGGATGAATTCCGGGCAGGCATGCTGCTCGGCGAGCCGCGTTTGACGCTCGGCGAGCAGACGCCATACCGCCTGGTCCTCGGCCGAATAGCCGTCGAGCATCTGCGGCACCGTCCAGTCGGCCGCCATCCCGCGATAGTCGCCGCGCAGAGTCTCCAAAGGTGCAAGGCTATCCATGCCTTGAATATGGGGCGGCGGCCGGAGCGAATCCCAGCGAAACGACCGGTGATTCAAGCGCATTCTAGAGATATTCTCCAGAAACAGGTCTTATTAGAGCGATAAACACCATGATCGACGACATCGACAAACGCATCGTCGCCGCCTTGCAGGCCGAGGGTCGGCTGTCGATCGTCGATCTCGCCGATCGCGTCGGCTTGTCGGCGACGCCCTGCCAGCGCCGCGTGAAGCGGCTCGAAGAGGAAGGCGTGATCAACCGCTATGCGGCTCTGGTGTCGCCGGCGGCCGCAGGCTTCGACCTGCAGGCACTCGTCGAGGTGACGCTCGACGATCATTCCGAGAAGACGGTCGAGGCTTTCGAAGCGGCGATACGCGCCCGACCTGAAGTCGTCGCCTGCTATGCCGTCACGGGCGACATGGATTTCCTGGTCCATGTCTTCGCCACAGACCTTGCGCAGTTCAGCGACTTCGCCATGAAGGCGCTGCTGCGCATGCCGGGCGTCAAGGGGACGCGTTCGTCTTTCATCATGCAGCAAGTGAAGAACGAGCTGGCCTGGGCGCCGCTGCCGCCAAGAGCGGCGCCGCAAAAGCGCGTGAGGTAGCGGTCCCGCGCTATGGCGCCGCGCACGGCGCCACGTCTATGATGCGCCCCTTTTTCAATCCGGAGTCGCTTGATGCCCGTTCTGCCGCGTGCCCTGGAAATCCAGGGCGAGATTGCCGCGATCCGCCGAGACATCCACGCCCATCCCGAACTTGCATACGAAGAGAACCGGACTTCCGACATCGTCGCGGCCAAGCTGCAGGCGTGGGGACTCGAGGTCACCCGCGGCCTCGGCAAGACCGGCCTCGTCGGCACGCTGCGCAAGGGCAATTCGCTGAAGTCGATCGGCCTGCGCGCCGACATGGATGCGCTGCCGATGGACGAGACCAACGACTTCGCGCACCGCTCGCAGAATGCCGGCCGCATGCATGCCTGCGGCCACGACGGCCACACCGCGATGCTTCTGGGGGCGGCCAAGGTGCTGAGCGAGACGCGTGATTTCGAAGGCGCCGTGCACTTCATCTTCCAGCCGGCCGAGGAAGGCGGCGGCGGAGCCCGGTCCATGATCGAGGACGGCCTGTTCGAGAAGTTTCCCTGCGACGCCGTGTTCGCGATCCACAACAAGCCGGGCATTCCGCTGGGCCATATCGTCACCAAGCCCGGCCCCTTGCTGGCCGCGGCCGACCGGTGGGACATCCGCATCACCGGCAAGGGCGGGCATGCCGCGCATCCGCATACCACACGCGATCCCATGGTGGCGGGTGCGAGCATCGTGATGTCGCTGCAGACCATCGTCAGCCGCGCCATCGATCCGATCGATTCGACGGTCGTGACGGTGGGGTTCTTCAAGGGCGGCTCGGCCTACAATGTCATCCCGGGCGAGGTGCATATCGGCGGCACGACCCGCACCACCACGCCGGAAAACCGTGCGCTGGTGAAGCGGCGCATCGACGAGATCTGCGAGGGTGCGGAGAAGATGTACGGCGTGAAGATCGCCGTCGAGCACAAGCCGGGCTATCCGCCGACGGTCAACAACGCCAACCGCGCCCGCTTCGCCATCGATGTGGCGGCCGGGGTCTGCGGCGAGGGCAATGTGCGCGACAACACCCGGCCCAGCATGGGCGCCGAGGATTTCTCCTACATGCTGGAGAAGGTGCCGGGCGCGATGGTGTGGCTGGGCAACGGCGGCGACAAGGACGCCGTCAGCCTGCACAACTCGCGCTACGACTTCAACGACATGGCGATCCCGTTCGGCGTCAGCTTCTTCGTGCGCACCGTCGAGCGGTTCCTGAGCGAGCAGCCGGCAGCGTGACATAGGTTGTCATCCCGAGCGTAGCGAAGCGAAGTCGAGAGATCTTCTTTCAACAACAAACCGCAAGTCGTTGATACAAGGTCCCTCCACTACGCCTCGCTTCGCTCGGCTCCGGTCGGGACGACGGATGAGACAAAGACATGTAGCGGCATCTCGCGACGATATGCTCTGAATGGAATTCTTTCGCGTCTACGGCCGCGTGCTCGGATTGCTGCGTGACGAACGGAGGCTGGCGATCACGCTGGCGCTCGCCAACGTCGCGGTCGCGGCGCTGCAGTTCTACGAGCCGGTCCTGTTCGGCAAGGTCGTGGACCTGCTGTCGAACGCCCGCAACGAGACCACTGCCACCTTGTGGGAGAAAGCAAAGGAACTCCTGATCCTGTGGGCCGCTGTCGGACTGGGCGGGATCGTCGCCAACATCGTCGTCTCGCTGCAGGCCGATCGCATGGCCCACCGCCGGCGGCTCGGCGCCATGGCCCGCTATTTCGAGCATGTGCTGGTGCTGCCCTTCGCCTTCCACAACGCGCAGCATTCCGGGCGGCTCCTGAAGGTGATGCTGACCGGGGTCGACCATCTCTTCGGCATCTGGCTCAGTTTCTTCCGCGAGAATCTTGCGACCTTCGTGGCGCTGTTCGTCATGCTGCCGCTCAGCCTTTTCCTCAATTGGCGACTGGCGCTGCTTCTGATCTTCCTGATCCTGTTCTTCGCCGCCGCCAACGCCTGGGTGGTGGGCAAGACCGACAAGCTGCAGGCCGAGGTCGAGGAACATCACAGCGAGCTCGCCAGCCGCGCCGGCGATGCGCTAGGCAACATCCACCTGATCCAGAGCTTCGTGCGGCTCGCCGCCGAGACGCGCGAGCTCAATCGGATCATCGGCGAAACGCTCGCGGTGCAATATCCGGTGCTGAACTGGTGGGCGCTGCTCTCCGTCCTCACTCGAGCGGCCTCGACCGTCACGGTGATCCTGATCTTCGTGCTCGGCACCTGGCTCTACACGCGGGGCGAAGCGAGTGTCGGCCAGATCGTGAGCTTCATGGGCTTTGCCGCCATGCTGATCGGCCGCATGGATCAGGCGTCGGGCTTCGTGAGCCGCATTTTCTTCCAGATGCCGGCGCTGGCCGACTTCTTTCGTGTGATCGACCACCAGACGACGGTGCCCGACCGGCCGGACGGCGTCGATCTCGGCCGTGCGAAGGGCGATGTCGACTTCCAGGATGTAAGCTTCTCCTACGACGGGCTGCGGCCGGCGCTGCAGCATTTCTCGCTGCACGTGCCGGCCGGAACGACAGTGGCGCTGGTCGGTCCCACCGGAGCCGGCAAGAGCACCGCGCTTTCGTTGCTGCACCGCATGTGGGACCCGCAATCGGGCACGATCCGTGTCGACGGCATCGACCATCGCGCGATCAAGCTCGACTCGCTGCGCCGCAATATCGGCGTGGTGTTCCAGGACTCGACGATGTTCTATCGCTCGATCGCCGACAACCTGCGCATCGGCAAGCCGGATGCGACGCAGGCCGAGCTGGAGCGGGCGGCCCGGCTCGCCGAGGCGCACGACTTCATCCTGCGCCAGCCGCAGGGCTACGACACGCTGGTCGGCGAGCGCGGCACGACGCTTTCCGGCGGCGAACGCCAACGGCTCGCCATTGCCCGCGCGCTCCTAAAGGATCCGCCGATCCTGATCCTCGACGAGGCGACCAGCGCGCTCGACTCGGTCACGGAAGCGCGCATCCAGAAGGCGCTCAAGGTCCTGATGAAGGGCCGCACGACCTTCGTCATCGCCCATCGCCTGTCGACCATCC
>DATEID010000160.1:0-5310 GCA_035279245.1 Reyranella sp. | reverse complement strand
CCTTGATCGGCGCCGCCAAAGATCCCTCGCTTGCGCTCGGGACGACACAGAATTTGCCTGGATAATCAGCGATTGGCCGGGACGAGGCGGATCGTGCCGACGGCGGTGCGTTCGAGCTCGGCCGGCGTGCCGGCGATGGTGACGTAGCTGAAGCTGCGCCAGCCGGTCAGGAAATTGTGCGACCAGCGCGAGAACATGTTGCCCGACTCGCCGAGCGGGATGGCGAAGCGGCTGTTGTCGAGGTCGCTGAAATCGTAGATGCCGCGATAGGTGGCGCCATGCACGGCCTCGAAGGGGCGGGGACCGCGAAAGGCGGGGGTTGCGCGGTTGAGCGTCTGCGCCCCGCCATCGGCCGGATAGCGAACCGAGGCGAGGTCGCGCAGCAGCGGGATGCCGTCGAACAGCGGGTGCTTGTGCGCGGCGTCATGGGCGCGGCCCCATCGCCAGCTTTCGATATCGTCGCCCTGCTGGCGGGCAATGCCGTTCAGCGCCGCGTCGAGCGACCGCGAGATGATGTCCTCGCACGTCTCGATCACGGTGGTCGTGCGATCGTCGCACCATTGCGGCCGGTCGCGCAGGATGCGCAGCATCAGCGGCACGTTCGGCGCCGTCATGTCGGCGTAGAGATCGTCACCGACCTCGTCGGCAAGGAGCTCGCGCTGCAACTCGAACAGCCAGGCGGCGTAGATCAGCGGCTCGGGCCGCTCCGCCAGCATGAAGCGATTCCAGTGGCCCATCATGTCGTGGACCTTGGCGGCACGCGCATTGCGCGGCGGCACTTTCAGCAGCACCGGCAGGATCTCGGCGGCGTCGGGCGACAGGTTGTCGGCCTGGATGGCGATCATGCCGTAGACCGGATGGCGCTCGACCTCGCGCAGGAGCTGGTTGGCGCGCCGCTGCCGGTAGGGCTCGGCCCAGTCCCGGCTGATGAAGTGACGGTAGTCGTCGGGCACCAGGCGGCCGTTGGCGTTGACGATGATGCCGCTGGCCGGATTGTAGGTGCGCGGCAGCTCGTCGAACGGCACGAAGCTCGCCCAGTCGTACTCGCCGGTCCAGCCGGGCGAGGGAAGCGAGCCGTCACCCTTGCGGCGGATGGGCACGCGGCCCGGCGCGACCAGGCCGATGTTGCCGGAGGTATCGGCATAGACGATGTTCTGCATCGGCGTGATGATCTTGCGCGTGGCGTCGAGGAAATCGTCCCATTTCTGGGCGAGGCCGATGCGAAGGAAGCCCTCGATCGAGGTGTCGGCGCCGTCGAGCGCGGTCGCCTGCAGGGCGAGCACGTGGTCCTGCCCGGCAAGCTCGTTGGCGCTGCTCATGAAATCATTGATCACCACGCCATGCCGGGTGCTGCGGATGTGCATCTGCACCGGCTGGCCCCACAGCACGTCGATCGTCTCGTCGCGGCTACCAAACGGCCGCGCGCCGTCGGGCGTCAGGTAGCGGTTGGGATCGGTCGGATCGATGCGTTCGACGAACAGATCCTGGCTGTCGAGGCCGGTCGTGGTGAAGCCCCAACCGATGCTGGCATTGTGCCCCAGCACGATGCCCGGGCCACCCGGCGCGGACGCGCCGCGAATGTCGAAGCCAGGTCCGACCAGCCGGGCGAGATACCAGAGCCCGGGAAAGCCGAAGCCGAGATGCGGATCGTTGGCGAGCAGCGGCTTGCCCGACACGGTGTGGGCGCCGGACAGCACCCATTCGTTCGACGCCTCGCGCTTGCGGGTGGCGGTATTGTCGGTGCTCCGATAAAGCTTTTCGAGGTCGATGCCCTGCAGCGCCTGGTTGACCAGCGATAGCGTGGCGTCGCGACTGTCGCCCGGCGGGCCCATCAGGAACTTGACGCCGTCCTCGCCGATCTTGCGCAACTCCATCAGCCGCAGGAGCTCGGCCCGCCAGTTGCCGTCGAGCGTGAGCGCCATCAGCTTCTGCCAAACGATCGAATCGGCCGGCTGCCATTTGTCGGGCGTGTAGCGGCCGCCACTCAACAGGCGCACCAGGGTGAGCTCGATGCCATACTGTCGATCGTCATCGGCCAGCCAGGCATTCACGCCGGCGGCATAGGCATCGAGGATGGCACGGCTGCTGGACGACAGCGCGCCGACGCTGTCCTGCGCCGCCCGATAAAGGCCGAGGCCGCGCATCGTTCGATCGGTTTGGACGATGCCGGCGCCGACGAGGGCGGGCGGCAGGATCTCCGACAGCCGGCCTTCGCCCAGGCGGCGCATGAACTCCATCTGCCAGAAGCGGTCCTGGGCATGCACGAAGCCCAGCCCGAAGACGGCGTCCTCGATCGAACCGGCGATGATGTGCGGCACGGCGTTCTTGTCGCGCAGGATCTCGACCGGCGCCTTGAGGCCTTGCACCTCGAAGCGCCCGCTATAAGGCGGCAGCGCGCCGTGGACCTGGAAGAAGGTCCCGATCGCGAAGACCACAATCGCGACGACGAGCCCGGCCAGCAGCTTGGCGAAGCCGAGGCCGAGACGTGCGGCGAACGACGCCGGTCTGCGGACGGGAGAAGCCCCCACGTCTAGTACCGGCTTCCACTGGAGGCGGCGTCATCGAGACATATCTCTGCCATCCGACCTCCTGTCATCCTGAGCGCAGTGCCTGCCCTGAGCGAAGTCGAAGGGAAGGATCTCATTGCGATTGCGACTAGGGTGCCCATTGAAATCCCATGAGGTCCTTCGCTTCGCTCAGGACGACAGAGGTGCCGGATACTAACCGCCGATGAAGGAGAGGATTGCCTCACGGTCCGCGTCGAGATCCGGCGCCGCGGGGCGCGTCGCAGGATCTTCGAAAGCCGACATCTTGAGCGGATTGCCGGCGAGCTTCAGCGTGCCGCCGCTGCCGTCCGGCACCTCGACCAGCATATTGCGCGCCGCGACCTGCGGGTGGGCGAGCGCCTGCTCGACGTTGTTGATCGGGCCAGAGGGAATGTCTGCCTTCGACAGGATACCGAGCCAGTGCGCCGTGGTCTTGGTTCGCAGGAGGCCCTCGATCTCGCCCTGCAGTCGCGCATGGTTCTTTTGCCGGAGCGCGTTGGTCTTGTACTCGGGATCTTCCGCCATCTTCGGCAACCCGAGCGCGCCGCACAACTTGACGAACAGACCGTCGTTGCCGGCCGAGATGATGATGGCGCCATCGGCGGTCTTGAAGGCCTGGAAGGGCACGATCGTCGGATGCCGCGCCCCGAGCGGGCCGGGGATCTCGCCCTCGACCGTGTAGCGCATCACGGCGTTTTCCAGGAGCGCGATCTGGCAGTCGAACATGCCGATATCGACCTTGGTCGCCTCGCCGGTCTTCAGTCGATGAACCAGGGCTGCGTTCACGGCGACGGCCGTATACAGGCCGGCGCCAATATCGCCGATCGACACGCCGACCCGCACCGGCTCGCCGCCCTCGGGGCCGGTGATGCTCATGACGCCGCCCATGCCCTGGACCACCATGTCGTAGGCGGGATCGCGCGAGTTCGGCCCGGTATGGCCGAAGCCCGATGCCGACGCATAGATGAGCTGCGGATACTTTTTATGCAGCGCGTCCCAGCCGTAGCCCAGCTTTTCCATCGTGCCGGGACGGAAGTTCTCGACCACCACGTCGGCCTTGGCGAGGAGCTTCTCGAAGATCGCTCGATCGGCGTCGCCCTTGAGGTCGAGCGCGATGCTCTGCTTGCCGCGATTGACCGAGGCGAAATAGGTCGATCGGCCGTTCACATAGGGGCCGTAGGCCCGCGCATCGTCGCCGCCCTTCGGCGATTCCACCTTGATCACGCGCGCGCCCATCTCGGCCAGCAGCAGCGTGCAGTAGGGGCCGGCGAGAATGCGCGAGAGGTCGACGACGGTGATGCCCGACAGCGGGCCTTTGCTCTTCTGGGTCATGCCCGGTTCTTAGCCAGTGACCCGCCGCGAATCCAGCCAGACATTTGCCGCGGCGGCGCCGATGACGATGGCGCCGCCGATCAGGGTGAGAGTGCCCGGCCGCTCACCTTCGACAATCCACACCCAGATCGGTCCCAGCACCAGCTCGAGGAGGCCGAGCAGCGCAGCCCGGCCGGCGGGAATATGCTTGAGGCTTGCGAGATAAAGCAGCAGGCCGCCGGCAAGCTGTCCCGGCCCGAGTGCCAACAGCCAGGCGAGGTCCGTTGCCGTCGCCTTCGACGGGTCGGCAAAAGGGAGCGCGACGACAGCCGAGATGACACCGGCCAGCGCCAACGCAGGCGCCATGCCGATATCGCGGCGGTGACGCACCAGCACGTAGTTGGAGCTCATGCACAAGGTGACGATGGCGCTCACCATCATGCCCGGCACGGCGCCGGCCTTCAGCGACCCGGCAACGCTCAAGGCAAGACCGACGACCGCCATGCCCATGGCGGCGATCGTATGACGATGGATCGGTTCGGCGAGGAACAGCCGAGCGAGGACCGCGGTCACGAAAGGCGTCGCGCCGAACACGATCAGCACGTTTGCCACCGGCGCGAGCCCCAGCGCCAGGATGAAGGCGATGAAGCTGCCGGCGAGCATCAGTGCACTCAGGACAAGTGCCGATCCGGCGCTGCGAATGTCGATCGAAACGCGGCGCCATTGCAGCAGAAGCAGGGGCAGGATCGTGGCGAAGAGCAGGATGGAGCGCCAAAACGATACGTCCCACGGCGGCAACTCGATCCGCCGCACGATGACTCCGGCCGTGCTGAAGACCGTTGCGGCGCCGACGGCGCAGAGCACGCCAAGCGTCGCGGAACTCTGCGAGGAAAAGGACGTTTTCATAGTCACAAAGCTGAATACGGATCTGTCGTGCCCCCGTCTATCGCATCCCTGGATCTGCCGCCGTTCAGGCCGCGTTTTCCATGGTGGGGTGCGGATCTGCAGACGCTCTCCGTGTTCGTGCGCTCAGCGCCCTCCGATCTGTCGCCGCACACCAGCGAACGCGTGTGCTTTCCCATGGCCGATCGCACGGGAGATATTCTTCTCGGGATGCTCGACCAGCCGGCGGAGCCGATCGACGGAAGGCCGCTCGTCCTCCTGATCCATGGCATGACCGGCTGCGAGACGAGCGTTTATATGCTGAGCGCGGCGCGCCACCTTCTCGACTGCGGCTATCGCGTGCTGCGGCTCAACGTCCGGGGAGCAGGTCCGTCGCGGCCTTATTGCAGCGAGATCTATCATGTCGGCCGTACGGCCGATTTCCGCCGCATGCTGTCGCAGATCCCGGAAGAGCTGACGCGCAAGGGGATTGTCGCCGTTGGCTACTCGCTGGGCGGCGCCATGCTGCTCAAATATCTGGGCGAGGAAGGCACCTTCTCGCCGTTGCGCG
>DATEID010000159.1:0-31903 GCA_035279245.1 Reyranella sp. | reverse complement strand
TCGGCCATCTCCGCGCGGCAAACCGCAAGGAAGGCCCCAAGCTCTACATTCGCGTGAACGCGCTCGATACAGGCCTCACCCTCGGCGACCTCGCCACCGTCATGCAAGGCAGGCCCGACGGGATCGTGTTCCCGAAATGCGTCGGCCAGCGCGATCTCGATCTGCTCGGCAGCTACCTCGACGCGTTCGAGGCCCGCGAAGGGATCCAGCAAGGCGCCACGCGCATCCTCACCGTGGCGACGGAAAGTGCCGCCGCCGTGCTGGCGCTGACCGCCGCGCCCGCGAAACATGCGCGCCTGATGGGCCATTCATGGGGCGGCGAGGATCTGATGGCCGATCTCGGCGCGCTGGCGAAGGGCCCAGCGCCCGGCGTCTACGACGACACCTTCAGGCTTGCGCGCACCGTCAACCTGATGGCGTCGGTGGCCGCCGGCGTCACGGCCTACGATACGGTCTATCCGGACATCAGGAACATCGAAGGCCTGCGTGCCGAAGCGCAGGAGGCGCGGCGCATGGGCTATGGCGGCAAGATCGCCATCCATCCGGACCAGGTCGCGATCATCCACGAGGTCTTCACGCCGTCGGCCCAGGAAGTCGATTGGGCCAGGCGCGTGGTGGCCACCTTCGAAAGCAATCCCGATGCCGGCGTGCTCACGCTCGACGGCAAGATGCTCGACAAGCCCCACCTCGTCCTCGCCCGCCGCCTGCTCGCCCGCACCGAATGAGGCTGTCGATCACGGCCTGCAGGCCGGGCTCTCGGCGAGGTAAGCCTCCGCCGCTGGCAGGGTGCGGACCGGTTCGTAGTAGTCCCACGGCTTCTTGCTTTCGGCCGGTGCCTTCACGCGGTAGAGCGTGAGATCGCTCATCAGCCGGCCGTCCGACCGCAGCGTCACCGTCCTGCCGAAGTAATCGACCGGCAGTTCGCGCATCTTCTCGCCGACGACTGCGGCGCCGTCCGTGCCGGCGGCTTGGACGGCCTTCAGATAGTGAAGCACTGCCGTGTAGATCTGGGCCTGGTCGCGCGACGGCATCGCCTTCTGCTTCTCGAAGAAGCGCTGGGAAAACTTCCGGGCAGCATCGTTCTCGTTCCAATAGAAGCTCGACATGACGTTCAGACCCTGCGTCGCCTCGAGCCCGAGTGCATGAATGTCGTTGATATAGATCAGGAAGCCGACCAATGCGGGGCCCGGCGGTTTGCCGAGACCGAACTCGTGCGCCTGCTTGATGGCATTGACGAGATCCGCGCCGACACTTGCCAGGCCGATATCCTCCGCACGCGAACCCTGCGCCTGCAACAGCAGCGACGAGAAGTCCGTGTTGCCGACAGGATAGCGCACCGATCCGAGGACTTTCCCGCCGCCGGCCTCGATCACGTCGGTTGCATCCTTCTGCAGCGCCGTGCCGAAGGCGATGTCGACAGTGATGAAAAACCAGCTCTTGCCGCCGCCGCTCGCCATGATTGCCTTGGCCGTGCCGCCGGCCAGGGCATGGTTGTCGTCAGCCCAATGGGTCGAGACGACGTTGCAGCGCTTGGAGGTGATATCGGTCGTCGCCGCGGCGGTGATCATCACCGTCTTTTTCTTCTGGACAGCCACGTCCTGCACCGCGAAGGCGACGGGCGTGACCGGCAGGTCGACGACGGCGGACACGCCTTCGGTATCGAACCAGCGACGCGCCACGTTTGCCGCCACATCGGGTTTGTTGGCCGTGTCGCCGTCGACGATCTCGACCTTGTGGCCCTGCACCGTTCCGCCGAAGTCGGCGACCGCCATCCGCGCTGCGAGAACCGATCCCGGACCGGCCGAATCCGCATACGGCCCGACCTCGTCGGTCAGGACACCGATCTTGAGCGTGTCATGGGAGAACTGCGCCGCCACCGGCGAGGAGAAGGCAAGCAAGGAGAACGCGGCCACGCCAATTGATCGAGCGATACTCATACTTCTGACTCATCCTTTTGGTTTTCGCGTACGGTGGTGTCATCCCGTAGCGCCTGCCCTGAACGAAGCCGAAGGGAGGGATCTTTCGATGCCGATCAAGGATCCCTCGCTTCGCTCGGGATGACACGAGTATATGCTGGACGAAGCTCCCTCAATAGGATCGCGGCAGGCCGAGCACGTGCTCGGAGACGAAATTCAGGATCATGTTGGTCGAGATCGGCGCCACCATGTAAAGCCGCGTCTCGCGGAACTTGCGTTCGATGTCGTACTCCTCCGCAAAGCCGAAACCGCCGTGGGTCTGTACGCACATGTCGGCGGCCGCCCAGGCGGCTTCCGACGCGAGCAGCTTCGCCATGTTCGCCTCCGCGCCGCACGGCAGGCCCGCCTCGTAGAGCGTCGCCGCCTTGCGCACCATGAGATCCGCCGCCTCGGTCTGGGCATAGGCGCGGGCGATCGGGAACTGCACGCCCTGGTTCTGGCCGATCGGCCGGCCGAACAGCTTGCGCTCCTTGGCGTAGTCGCTCGCCTTCTCGATGAACCAGCGCGAATCGCCGATGCATTCGGCGGAGATCAGGATGCGCTCGGCATTCATGCCGGCCAGGATGTAGCGGAAGCCCTGCCCCTCCTCGCCGATCAGGTTCTCGGCCGGCACTTCCATGTTGTCGAAGAACACTTCCGTGCTGTTGTGGTTCATCATGGTGCGGATGGGGCGGATGGTGAGGCCATGACCCAGCGCCTGGCGCATGTCCACGAGGAACACCGAAAGCCCTTCGGTGCGCTTCTTCGTCTGCTCGCGCGGCGTGGTCCGTGCAAGAAGAAGCATCAGGTCCGAGTGCTCGGCGCGGCTGGTCCAGACCTTCTGGCCGTTCACGAGGTAGGTGCTGTTGTCCTTCTTCACCGCCGTCGTGCGCAGCGCCAGCGTGTCGGTGCCGCTGGTGGGCTCGGTGACGCCGAAGGCCTGCAGGCGCAGCTCGCCACTCGCGATCTTGGGCAGATAGCGCTGCTTCTGCTCGGCACTGCCGTGCCGCAGCACCGTGCCCATCGTGTACATCTGCGCATGGCAGGCGGCGCCGTTGCAGCCGGCGCGCTGGACCTCTTCGAGAACCGCGGCCGCGGCCGAGATGCCGAGGCCCGCGCCGCCATATTCCTCGGGAATGAGCGTCGCCAGCCAGCCGGCTTCCGTCAGCGCCTTCACGAACTCGGTCGGATAGCCGCGTTCACGGTCGAGCTTGCGCCAATAGGCGCCATCGAACTTGAGGCACAGGGCGCGAACCGCGTCGCGGATTTCCGGATGTGTGGGGGCATAGGGGTTTTCCATGGCGGCGCAACCTAGTCCGCGGCCTTCCCCCAGGCAATGCGGCGCAGCTCGGCGATGACCGCCGCATGAACGTCCGCGCCGAAGCCATCGACGGTCGCCTCGCGGCGCGCCGTCACGCCGTCGACGGCGCCGGCTTCGACGATGGCCTGAGTGACGGCCAGATCGTGCGCCGAGGTCAGGAATTCCGCCAGGATCGGCGACCAGTTCTCGTGCACGAGCGCAAGCCCCGCCATCAGGCCATAGGCGCCCCAGTTCGAGACACCCGCCACGACGAGATGATCGCAGCCCGTCACGCAGGCGATGCGATCGCCGTTCGGAACCGATTGGGCGATGAGGCCAGGGGGCAGCTTGCCCATGCCGAGCTCGTTGCCGCCGTCGCCGACTCCGATACGCACCCACGATCCCGCTGAGAACAGATCGTCGAGCGGCGCCGTCCACGACGAGACGTCGACGCCGCGCATATTGCGCGGTCGACCGTCATGGCCGATGCCGCAGCGCTCGATGGCGACCGCATGGTCGACACCAGCGCTGCGCCAAGCGTCCGTCACGCGGTCGAGGCCGGGCCGGTCGTCGACACCGACCTCGTCGACCACGACATGCCCGCGGGCTTCACGTACCGCCGCGCGCACAACGTCCGCGCACGGCGAGTCGACGGCAATGCGGACCGGCAAGCCGCAGGCCGCCAGACCTGCCGCCAGCAGCGCCGTGCCGACCGGCCCGTCGGTCTCTGCTGCAGCGGCGCCGTCGCGCGGAACGAAAAATCCGGTGATCAGACCCACACTCTTCGCCTGCGCGAGCGCTGTGGCGGCGGCGCCGAGCTCGCCCCGGCTCGCCTCGATCAATGGCTGCGTCTTGCGTCCGACATCCCGACAAACCACCGCCTCGATGGCGGCCAACTCACTTTTCCTTGGCGACATACACACCGTTCCAGTCCGTCGGCGCTTCGTCGATCAAGTCGGCGAGCCGCGCGCATCACGTCGTAATAGCCTCGTTTCCAGCCAAGCGCCCCGGCACGCGGCTCGACTATGTATACTTCCGGATGTCGTCGATCACCTTGCCGTCGTTGGGCAGACTGCCCGGCGGAGCGAACTCGACCCTCCCTCCTACCTTGCAGATCGTCCGGATCGTGTCGGCGAGCGCGTCAGCGAGCGCCGGCGACGTATCGACGCTTTCCACCTTCAGGACCATGGCGTCGGCCTGGTTTACCCAGTCGATCACGAGGCGAAGACGGCCCAGCCCCGGATGCTTGCGCGAAATTTCGGCGATCTGCGCGGGATCGACGAACATGCCGCGCACCTTCGTGCGCTGGTCGGCCCGGCCCATCCAGCCCTTGATGCGCATGTTGGTGCGCCCGCACGGGCTTTCGCCGGGCAGGACGGCCGACATGTCGCCGGTGCCGAAGCGGATCAGCGGATAGGCACGGTTGAAGGTGGTCACCACGACCTCCCCCACATCGCCTTCGGGCACGGGATCTCCGGTCCCCGGCCGAACGATCTCGACGATCACGCCTTCGTCGACGATCATGCCCTCGAGCGCTTCCGATTCGTAGGCGATGGTGCCGACGTCGGCCGTGCCGTAGCTCTGCAGGCAGGATATTCCGGCGTCCTGGAAGAGGCGGCGCAGCGACGCCGGCAGGGCCTCGGCGCCCACGAACGCCTTCTTGAGGGAAGAGATGTCCTTGCCCGCTTCGGCCGCTTTCTCGATCAGGATCTTCAGGAAGGACGGCGTGCCGGCATAGCCCGTTGGCCTGATCGCCGCGATGGCGTCGAGTTGCAGCTCGGTGTTGCCGACGCCGCCTGGCACGACCGGACAGCCGAGCGCCCGCAGCGCCGATTCCATCATGATGCCGGCCGGCGTCAGGTGATAGGAGAAGGTGTTGTAGACGACGTCGCCTGCGCGGAAGCCGGCGGCATACATCGCCCGTGCGCCGCGGAAGTAGTCGGGCTCGTCGATATCGATCTCGAAGATCGGGCCCGGCGACATGAACACATGCCGGGCCCGGGCGAGCGGCACCGCGATCAGGCCGCCCATCGGCGGATCGGCCTTCTGCACCTCGCCGAGCTTGGCCTTGCGCAAGACCGGCAGCCTGGCCAGCGCCTCGCGCGAAGTGACCGCCACCGGATCGACGTCCTTCAGCCATGCCGCGAAGAACGGAGCATTCGCCTTGGCGTGCGCGATCTGTCTCGGGAGGGCCTGCATCAGCGCGGCCTCGCGTTCCTCGCGCTTGCGGGTTTCCAGGGAGTCGTAATGCCCGGACATTGGTCTTTCCCCTCGACATTGCGGGCGGATCGCGACCCTAGACAGCGGTCGGTTTCGTTTCAACGTTCGATCGATCGGCGGCCTGTCCCGCTCCCTCCGCCGGGCTCTCCCGGGCCGATGGTCGCAGCAGCCTCGCCGGAGCGCCTACCCCGGACGGATTTGTTGCCTTCGGCATGCGGAACCCACATGATGCAGGACAAGCAAAGAAACAGGGATAGTTCAGGGAGGCGTCATGATGGGGGTGTCTGCCCGGTGTGCTGCGGCGCGCCGGGATGACAACCAGCTCGCTGTCGAGGGTGTGTCCAAGAAGTTCGGTGGCGTCACGGCCGTTCAGGACGTGTCGATCGAGGTGCCGCGCGGCGGCATCCTCTCGATCATCGGTCCCAACGGCGCCGGCAAGACCTCTCTCCTGAACATGCTCTCCGGCTTCTACAAACCCGATACGGGACGCGTGGTGCTGGAAGGCCAGGACATCACCCGCAAGAAGCCGAGCGAGATCGCGGCGCTCGGCGTCGCTCGAACCTTCCAGAACATCGCCCTGTTCAGCGGCCTCACCGTCCTCGACAACCTGATGCTGGGCCGCCACGTCCGCATGAAGGCCGGCGTCCTCTCCAGCATGATCTACTGGGGCCTTGCCCAGAAGGAGGACATCGCCCACCGCGAGGCGGTCGAGGAGATCATCGAGTTCCTCAAGCTGCAGGATCTGCGCAAGCTGCCCACCGCCACGCTGGCCTACGGCCTGCGCAAGCGCGTCGAGCTCGGTCGCGCCCTGGCGCTCGAGCCCAAGGTGCTGCTGCTCGACGAGCCGATGGGCGGCATGAACCAGGACGAGAAGGAGGACATGGCGCGCTACATCCTGGACGTGAACCAGGAGCGCGGTGTCACGGTCGTGCTGATCGAGCACGACATGGGCGTCGTCATGGACATCTCGGACAAGGTGGTCGTGCTCGACCGCGGCAGGTGCATCGCCGCCGGCACACCCGAGGAAGTACAGGGCGACGTCAAGGTGATCGAAGCCTATCTCGGCATGGCAAAGAGCGGAGGACGGACATGAGCCTGCTCGACTCTTCCAAGACGGACACGCTCCCCAAGCTTTTGGAGCGCAATGCCCGGGAAAGGCCGAACGACGCGGGCATCCGCGAGAAAACGCGCGGCGTCTGGCAGACCTTCACCTGGACCGAATACCGCAACCACGTACGGGATTTCGCGCTCGGCCTCGCCGCCATGGGATTCGCGCGCGGCGACAAGTTGAGCGTTGTCGGCGACAACCGACCCCAGCTCTATATCGCCCAGCTCGCCGCGCAGATGCTGGGCGGCGTATCGGTCCCTGTCTACCAGGACTCGATCGCCGCCGAGCTGGTCTACGTGCTGAACCATGCCGATACGTCGGTGATCGTGGCCGAGGACCAGGAGCAGGTCGACAAGGTGCTGTCGCTCAAGGACCGGCTGACCAAGCTGCGCACCGTCGTGTTCGACGATCCGCGCGGGCTGTGGGGCTACGACGATCCGATCCTGCGTTCGTTCGAGAGCGTGCTGGAGGCCGGGCGCCAGTTCGCCGGCACCCACTCGGACTTCTACGCCACGGAGCTCGCGAAGGGTGCGGCCGACGACCTTGCGATGATCGCCTACACGTCCGGCACGACCGGCAATCCGAAAGGGGCGATGCTCAGCCACCGCAACATGATCGCCGCGTCCGAATCGTTCATCGAGGTCAACGACGTGCGGACCGGCGACGATTGGCTGTCGTATCTGCCAATGGCCTGGCTGGGCGACGCCGCCTTCTCGCTCGGCATGGCGCTGGTCGGCCAGCTCACCGCCAACTGCCCGGAAAGCCCCGAGACCGTGCAGCGCGATCTGCGCGAGCTCGGCCCGGACGCGATGTTGGCGCCGCCGCGCATCTGGGAGAGCATGCTGACCCAGGTGCAGGTGAAGGCGGACGACGCCTCGCCCCTGAAGCGCCGGGTGTTCGACTATTTTCGCCGCCTCGCCGAACGCTGCGAGCTAAGGCGCGCCGACGGCAAGCCTCTCTCGCTTGCCGAGCGGCTCGGCCTCGCCGCCGGCGAATATCTCGTCTACGGCCCGGTGCGCGACCAGCTCGGCCTGCGCAACGCCCGCTGGTGCTACACCGGCGGGGCGCCGCTCGGCCCCGACACTTATCGCTTCTTCCGCTCCTTCGGCATCAACCTCAAGCAGATCTACGGCGCCACGGAGGCGTCGGCGCTCGTCACCTGCCAGTCCAATGCCGAAGCCAGCCCCAACACGGTCGGCCGCCCGATGCCGCGCGTCGAGGTCAAGATCGACGACCGCGGCGAGGTCATGCTCAAGGGGCCGAACGTTTTCCAGGGGTATTTCAAGCAGGAGGAAAGCACGCGCGAGACGCTGACCGGCGAAGGCTGGCTCAAGACCGGCGACGCCGGCTTCTTCGACAAGCAAGGCCATCTCGTCATCATCGATCGCGCCAAGGATGTCGGAAAGCTGTCCGACGGTTCGGCCTTCGCGCCGCAGTTCATCGAGAACAAGCTGAAGTTCAGTCCCTACATCCGCGAGGCGGTGGCATTCGGCGACGGCCGGCCGATGGTCGTGGCGATGGTGGCCATCGACATGCAGACCGTCGGCGCCTGGGCCGAGAAGAAGGGCCTCGCCTACACGAGCTTCATGGATCTCAGCCGCAAGCCCGATGTCGCCGCGCTGATCGCCGACGAGGTCGCCAAGGCCAACGCGACGCTGCCGGACGTGCAGCAGGTCAAGCGCTTCCTGCTCCTCTGCAAGGAGCTGGAAGCGGACGACGCGGAAATGACGCGGACCCGCAAGGTGCGGCGGCGCTTCGTGGCCGAGAAGTACGCCGCCGTCATCGACGCTTTCTACGGCGGTGCGAGCCAGGTCCAGGTGACGATGGAGATCACCTTCGAGGACGGTCGCAAGTCGCAGCTCACGTCCGAGATCGACATCCACGACCTCGTCGTGATCGAACCGATCCGGCAGGCCGCCTGAGGGATCGCGATGTCGTCGGAAGACTTCGGCTTCCTCCTGGCGCTGCTCCTGAACGGCGCATCGATCGGTCTCATGTATGCGCTGATCGCGCTGGGCTTCGTGCTGGTCTACAAGGCGACCGACGCCATCAACTTCGCCCAGGGCGAGTTCGTGATGATGGCCGGCCTGATCGCCGCGGCTGTGCTCGGGCCCGAAGGAACGTGGTTGATCCTGGCGATCCTGGTCACGCTCGCGGTCATGGTCGGCTTCGGTTTCGCCCTCGAGCGCGTGGTGCTCCGGCCGCTCCTGGGTCGGCCGGTGGTGGCCGTCATCATGGCGACCATCGGCCTCGCCGCCGTCCTGCGCGGGTTGACGCCGATCGTCTTCGGCAGCTCGACGATGGGCGTGCTGCTGCCGATCGGCGACGAGCCCATCAATATCGGCCCGGCGAGCCTGCCGCCCATCCAGGTTCTCGGCGCTGGCGTCGCCATTCTCTTCTTCGCGGCCTTCGGCTGGTTCTTCAAGAAGAGCCGCATGGGCGTCGCCATGCGCGCGGTCGCCGACAACCAGCAGGTGGCGCAGGCGATGGGCATCAACGTCGAGCGCTACTTCGCGATCGCCTGGGCGATGACCGGCGTCGTCTCGGCCCTCGGCGGCATCGTCTGGGGCAGCATGCTGGGCGTCGACATCCAGCTCGCCCTGGTCGGCCTGAAGGTGTTCCCGGTGGTGATCCTGGGTGGCCTGGATTCCATAGGCGGCGCCCTGGTCGGCGGCGTGATCGTGGGCATCGTGGAAAGCCTCGCGGCCGGCTACCTCGATCCCTATGTCGGCGGCGGCACCAAGGACTTCGCCCCCTATGTCCTGATGATCCTGGTCCTCATGTTCCGGCCCTACGGCATCTTCGGCCGCCGCCAGATCGAGCGGGTGTGAGATGTTCCATCGCGAAGCCGGTGTCTTCAAGACCACCTACGCCGCCGACATGGCGCTGTTCCCGCTGCCCATCGCCAAATGGACCATGATGACGCTGGTCGTCCTGTTCGTGGCGATCGTGCCGCTGACCTTCGGGGAATATTACCTCTCTGTCCTGAACCTGATCCTGATCGCCATCGTCGGCGCGCTGGGCCTCAACATCCTGACGGGCAACACCGGCCAGATCTCGATCGGCCACGGCGCCTTCATGTCTGTCGGCGCCTACACCGCCGCCAATCTGGCCGTGAAGCTCGGGCTGCCGTTCTGGATCACGCTGCCTGCCGGCGGCCTGATGGCGGCGTTCGTGGGCGTTCTGGTGGGCATGCCGAGCCTACGCATCAAGGGACTGTATCTCGCCATCGCCACCCTCGCCGGCCAGCTCATCATCGAGTGGACGATCAATCATGTGCCGGCGATCTCGGGCGGCGCGCAGGCCTCGATCCAGGTGCCCCGACCGCATCTTTTCGGCCTGGTCCTCGACACGCAGAGCCGGCTCTATTTCTTCCTGCTGTTCTTCGCGGCCCTGGCGATCGTGGCGACACTCAACCTCGTGCGCAGCCGCATCGGCCGCGCCTTCGTCGCCGTGCGCGATCAGGACATCGCGGCCGAGATCATTGGCATCAACATCTTCCGGTACAAGTTGTTGTCCTTTGCCATCTCCTCCTTCTACGCCGGGGTTTGCGGGGTCCTCTATACCTACTATTTCGGCATCGCCAACTACGAGCAGTTCCAGCTCATTGTCTCGATCGACTATCTGGCCATGATCATCATCGGCGGACTGGGTTCGGTTTTGGGCTCGATTTTCGGTGCGATCTTCGTCACGCTGCTGCCGATCGTCCTGCGCTTGCTGCTGGAGAGCGCAGGGTCCCTGCTCTTCGGCGAGGCCGAGCTGGCGAACGTCATATCGGGAACACGTCTCGCCGTGTTCGGCGCGTTGATCATCTTCTTTCTGATCGTCGAGCCTGAGGGGCTCAACAGGTTGTGGCGCAATATCCGGAACTACTTCCGGGTCTGGCCCTTCTCCTATTAGCGAAGGGCATCGTTCGAGCAAAGGGAGGATCCCATGCTGGAGTTCGTTAAGAGTTGGCTGGGAGTGGCGGTCGCAACCGGCGCCTTGGCGGTCGGAGCGAGCGGCGCCGTTGCCCAGCAGAAGGAGGTGGTGTTCGGCCTTCAGTGCGACCGGACCGGGCCGACGGCGTTGGTGGGTACTGTGTTGTGCCCTGGCTATCACGACTATATCGACCTGGTGAACAGCAAGGGCGGCGTCGACGGCTACAAGATCAGGGTCATCGAGGTCGACAACGAGTACAAGGTGCCGCCGGCAATGGAAGCGCACGAGCGCTTCAAGAAGGAAGGCGAGGTCATCGAGGGCCTCTATGGCACACCGCAGACCGAGGCCCTGGCCAAGAAGCTCGCGGAAGACAAGATCCCGGGCACGTCGCCGGGCTTCGGTACGGCCGTGGCCGCCGACGGCAAGCGCTTTCCCTATGTCTTCCCGATCGCCGCCAGCTACTGGTCGCAGGCCGGCGCTGCTATCGAGTTCGTCAAGGAGAAGCTGGGCGGCAATCTGAAGGGCAAGAAGATCGCCTATCTTTTCTATGACAATCCGGCCGGCAAGGAACCGCTGCCGATTCTCAACGACCTCGCCAAGCAGGAAGGCTTCGAGCTCAGGACATTCGCGGTGCCGGCGCCCGGCATCGAGATGGGCGCCCAGATCCTCGACATCACCAGCCGCTACAAGCCCGACTTCGTCGTCGCCCACCTGTTCGGACGCGCACCCTCCGTCGCCATCAAGGAGCTGAAGGGCAAGGGCTTCCCGCTGAGCAAGGTCATTTCCTTCGTCTGGGGCAGCGCCGAGAACGACATCATCGCCGCCGGCGGCTACGCCATGGCCGAGGGCTACAACACCCTTCAGTTCGCCGGTGTCGGCAAGGACTTCCCGGTGCTGAAGGACATCGTGGCCATGTACAAGGCGCAGGGTAAGCCCGCACCGAAGGAAATGGACTCGACCGTCTACTACAATCGCGGCGTCATGACCGCGGCGATCCACGTCGAGGCCCTGCGCAACGCCCTCAAGGCGACGGGCGGCAAGAAGCCCACTTCGGACGATCTCCGCAAGGGCCTCGAGCACATCAAGGACTTCACGCTGGGCGGGCTCGTGCCGCCGCTGACCATCACGCCGACCGATCACGAAGGCGGCGGCTGGTGCGAGGTCTGGACGGTCAAGGGCGGCAAGCTCGTGAAGACCAAGGATTGGTACCAGGGCTTCAGGCAGGTGGTCGAGAAGCAGATCCAGACCGACGCGTCCAAATCCTGAACCGCAAGGGAATGGGCGGCGAGCAGCGCCGCCCATCTTTCGCATGCTGTCGATCAACAATATCGAGGTCGTTTACGACCGCGTGATCCTGGTGCTGAAAGGCGTGTCGATCGACGTCCATGACGGCGCCATCACGACGCTTCTGGGCGCCAACGGGGCCGGCAAGACGACGACGCTGAAGGCGATCTCCGGCGTTCTGCGCAGCGAGCGCGGCGAGGTCACCAAGGGAACGATCCATTTCGGCGATCGCCGCATCGACGGGATGCGGGCGAACGAGGTGACCCGGCTCGGCCTCGCACAAGTGTTCGAAGGCCGCCGTGTCTTCGAGCACCTGACCGCGGAGGAGAACCTGATCGCAGGAGGCCATCTCCAGGGCAATGCTTCGCTCAAGCAGGGCATCGAAATGGTCTTCACCTATTTTCCCCGCCTGCGCGAGCGGCGAGGTCAGCAGGCCGGCTACCTGTCGGGGGGCGAGCAGCAAATGCTCGCCATCGGCCGGGCGCTGATGAGCCGGCCGCGCGTCGTGCTCCTGGACGAGCCCTCGCTCGGCCTGGCGCCTCGGCTGGTCGAGGAGATCTTCGGCATCGTCGAGCGACTGGTGAAGCAGGAGAAGCTTTCAGTGCTCCTGGTCGAGCAGAACGCCGCCATGGCACTCGCCGTCGCCCACCATGGCTACGTCATGGAGAACGGCCGGATCGTGCTCGAGGGCGCGGCGGCGGAGCTGCGCGACAATTCGGACATCAAGGAGTTTTATCTCGGCCTCAACGAGGGCGGGACACGCAAGTCCTACCATGACACAAAGCACTACAAGCGGCGCAAACGCTGGCTGCATTAATCCAAGCGGCCGGTGCCCCCAGACCCCCAAGGGCAATCGCATATGGCCTGATTCCGTCATCCCGAGCGGAGCGCAGCGAAGCCGAGGGACCTCTTTTGTCAATGCTTCGTCCCACGGTGGCGGAGCAAAGACAGGTCCCTCGGCTTCGTTCGCTCGCTCACGTCCCTCGGGATGACGAGGATTTTTGCCCAACGCCCGACGCCTTGAACCCTTCTGATCAGCATTGACGAAAAGCCTCGCAATCCACATCTTGTAGGCTATGAGCGAGACTTCCTTTTCGGTTACCGAGAACGCAGCCAAGCGGATCGCTTTCCTGGCGGCCAAGGAGGCGAAGCCCGTCATGATGCGCGTGGCCGTCCTGGGGGGCGGATGCTCGGGCTTCCAGTACAATTTTTCGTTCGAGGAGCAGCGCGGCGACGACGACCTCGTCATCGAGCGCGACGGGGCGGCGGTGCTGGTCGACAGCACCTCGCTCGAACTGCTGAAGGGCAGCGAGCTCGATTATGTCGAGGAAATGGTGGGCTCATCCTTCCAGGTGAAGAACCCGAACGCCACCTCCTCCTGCGGGTGCGGCAACTCCTTCAGCGTATGATCCGGCCGCGATGAAGATCGCGACGTGGAACGTGAATTCCGTCCGCAGGCGGACCGGAAATCTCCTGACATGGCTGCAGACGGCCAGGCCTGACGTCGTCGTCCTGCAGGAGCTGAAGGCCCAGGAGGCGCAATTCCCCCGTCTCGAGGTCGAGGCCGCCGGCTACAAGGTCGAGATCGTGGGCCAGAAGGGCTTCAATGGCGTGGCCCTGCTGTCGCTGCATCCGGTCGAGATCACGGCTCGCAGCCTGCCCGATCCCGAAACCGACGAGCAGGCGCGCTATATCGAAGGCAAGGTCCAGACGCCCAAGGGTCCCCTGACGGTGGGCGGCCTCTACCTGCCCAACGGCAATCCGATCCATACGGACAAGTTCGCCTACAAGATCGCCTGGATGGATCGCCTCGCCAGGCGCGCCCGCAGCCTGCTCGCACAGGAAGAGATGTTCGTGCTGGGCGGCGACTACAACGTCTGCCCGACGGATATCGATGTCTTCAGCCCCACCGCCTTCGCCAACGATGCGCTCTGCCAGCCCCAGTCGCGGCAGGCCCTGCGCGCCCTGATCAATCTCGGCCTGACCGATGCAGTGCGGGCTTTCCACACTGAGGGCCCGCAGTACACATTCTGGGACTATCAGGCCGGCGCCTGGCAAAAGGACAACGGCCTGAGGATCGACCACCTGCTCCTGTCGCCCCAGGCCGCCGACCGCCTCACGGCCGTCGGCATCGACAAGCAGGAACGCAGCCGCCCCGAACCGTCCGACCACGTTCCCGTCTGGTGCGAGCTCGACGTCGGCTGACGGCAATCGCCTTGATCGACACGGAAGCGGTATCGTATTACCCCACGCAAAAAGGCGCGAAAAGTGAGAAGAATGGCCGGAAATGCCCATCTCATCGGCCTCGGAGCCTTCTCACCCCGGTGAAAAATTCGCGAGAAGCGGAGGCGACGCGAACACTGCGCGCTATTCGGCCCCCGATCCGATCACGCCGCCGTCGGCGATGATGCACTGGCCGCAGACGAAAGCGCCGGCCTTCGAGGCGAGGAACACGGCGACGCCGCCGATGTCGTCGGGCTGGCCGATCCGCTTCAGCGCCGCCTTGTTCTCCTGCGCGCTCCTGATCTGCGGGTTGTCCCACAAGGCCTTGGCGAAATCGGTCTGGATCAGGCCCGGTGCGATCGCATTCACGCGGATATTGTGCTTGCCCCATTCCATGGCGAGCGACTTCACGAGCGAAAGGTCGGCGGCCTTGCTCATGTTGTAGGCAGCGATGTGCGCCGAGCCGACGAGCGCCCCGATCGAGGAGACGATGATGAAGGCGCCGTCCCTGCGTTCTGCCATCTCGGGCCCGACCATGTTCATCAGCCAGAGATTGGACATGACGTTGTTCATCATGATCTTCTGGAACACGTCCTCCTTCAGCCCCGTGAGCGGACCGAAATAAGGATTGGTCGCCGCGTTGCAGACCATGATGTCGATCTTGCCGTAGGTCTTGCGCGCCGTCGTGACGAGGTTCTCGAGCTGGGCCTTGTCGGAGATGCTGGCGGCGACCGCCGTCGCCTCGCCGCCCTTGGCCTCGATGCCCTTCACGACCTCCTCGCAGGCCGGCAGCTTGCGGCTCGAGACCACGACCTTGGCGCCATGTGCGGCCATCTGCTCGCAGATCGACCGGCCGATGCCGCGGCTGCCACCCGTCACCACGGCCACCTTGCCGGAAAGGTCGAACATCATCAGCTCATCTCCTCGATTATGCCGCGCGACCTTAACGGCGGGCGAACAACGCGATCAACTCCAGATGGGCCGACCACAGGAACTGGTCGATCGGCATCAGTTTCTCCAGCCGGTATCCGCCGTCCTGCAGGGCCCGCGCATCGCGGGCGAAGCTGCCAGGATCGCACGAGGCATAGACGACGCGCGACACGCTCGACGCCGCGAGCTGCGCAACCTGGGCCGCAGCGCCCGCCCGCGGCGGATCGAGCAGCACGGCCGCGAAAGCATCGAGCTCCTTCGGCAGCAATGGATTGCGGAACAAGTCGCGCCGCTCGCCCGTAATGCGATGGCCGGCGGCTTTACGCGCGGCGGCCTTCACGGCATCCACGCTCGCCCTGTCGCTTTCGAACAGGCAAAGCCGACCGGACCGGCCCAATGACAGCGACCCTATGCCGGCGAACAGGTCGGCGAGCGACGCCGGCTTGCCCACCCAGTCGGCCACGGCAGCGCGCATCGCCTGCTCGCCGCGTCTGGTTGCCTGCAGGAAGGCACCGGCCGGCGGCTCGGCCGTGACCTCGCCGAAAGCGATCAATGGCCGGCGTCGAATCACGACCGGCTCGGCATGCGCCCGGTCGCCCCAGCTCAGCCGGGCGAGATCCGCGCGCTCGGCCAACGCGACCAGCGCCTGACGCCCTTCGAGGGGAAGATCGAGCCGCTTGTGCGGGCGGATCAGCACGTCGAGGCCGGTGTCGGTCTCGTTCGCGACGGCATCGGCCGCCGCGCCGTCGGGCAAGGCTTCCGCCAGCGTTTGCCGCAGCGGCTCGATTAGGGCATTGAGCGACGGCCGCGCGATCACGCAGGTACCGACATCGACGATCCGGGTACTGGCGCGTTCATGATAGCCGGCCAGGACGCGCCGGCCCTGTCGGCGCAACACGAAGTCCGCTCGCCGCCGCTCACCCGGCACGCCGACCACCGGGGCTTCGAACGCAGGCGTCTCGACGCCACGCTGCGCGAGCGCACGCTCGATCAGGCCCGCCTTCCAGACCGTGTAGATGTCCCTGCGCCAATGCTGCAGGGCGCAGCCGCCACAGGCGGTGAAATGCGCACAGGGCGGCTGCTCGCGGTGGCGCGACGGAGACAGCACCTCGATTAGTCGGCTGACCGTACCCGCGCCGCGCCGCTCCAGCGGCTCGACCTCGACCGTCTCGCCCGGCAAGGTGAAAGGCACGAAATAGCGCTGCCCGCCTTCCTCGGCGATCCCGTCGCCCCGTGCCCCGACTTCGAGAATGTCGAGCGTGACCGTCACGCTCCTCCTCGGCCGAGCCAGCTTTCCGCCGGCCGCATCTCGCCCACCAGCAGGCCGACCACGTTCCTGACCGGCGGATGCAGGAGCTCGTCCTTCTGCTGCGGCGGCAGAACGCCGAGATGCGCCAGCAGCGTCGCCATGGCCACTTCGGCCGCACGCGCAGCGCCGTCCCACATCTTGAGGGCAACCCCCAGCCCGAGCCCCGGCAGCATGGCGCAGAACACGCCTTCCGCTCCCGTCTTGACCTGGGCAACGCCGGGCAGCGCTGCATTGACGCGCGTGCAGAACCGACCCGTGCCGGCCATCATGAAGGGCTCGGCATTCATGGCGCCGCGAATGCGGTTCGCCGCCTCGGCGCGCTTGGCCGAAAGCCGCGAAGGGTCGGCCATGCTCGCCATGGCCTGGGCCAGCCTCCCGAGGGGCGTTGCCAGCGTGGGAATCCCGCAGCCGTCGGTGCCGTAGGCGAAGCCGTTGGCATCGACGCCGCAAAGATCGGTCATCACCTCGCGCAGCCTCTGCTGGACGGGGTGGTCGTACTTGATATAGCCGCGCGTCGGCTCGCCGTAGGTCACGGCCGTCGTGAGGAACCCGCTGTGCTTGCCGGAGCAGTTGTTGAAGGCGGGGGTCGCCGTTGCCCCGGCCCGCGCCAGCGCCTCGATCGTGGCCTGCAGGCGCGGCGGATGGGTGCCGCATTCGAGATCGGCCTCGCTCAGCCCCGCCTTGGCGAGCCAGGCCCGCACCGTCTCGACGTGACGCGGCTCGCCGCTGTGCGAGGCGCAGGCGAGCGCGATGTGCTCGTTGCCGAGGTCGAAACGTTCCACCGCGCCGCTTTCGACGAAGGCCACCGCCTGGATGGGCTTGTTCGCCGACCGCGGCAGGATGGCGGCATCGACATCGCCCCAGGAAGCGACGAGCGTGCCGTCTGGCCTCGCCACAGCCGCGATTCCTTCATGCCGGCTTTCGACCACCGGACCGCGCGTGACCTCGACGACGACAGATCCGCCGCTCATGGCGTCCGCTCCAGCTTGACGATCGTGACGTTGTCCTGATGCGGAACGCCGACCGCCAGCACGGCATCGATCAACTCCTGCACCGGTCGCGCCGCCCGGGCGGCAATGACCTCGTCGCCGATGCTGTGCACGCCGTCGCTGCACAGCAGAAGCCGGCTGCCGTCGGCGAGCCGCCGCGATCCTTTGTCGACCAGTTTGATCGTTTGTCCCATGACCGCTTCGCGCAGCGTATGACGGCCGGGATGGACGGCAGCTTCCTCCGCCGTCAGCATGCCCTGTGCTTGTAGCGCGTCGATCTGGGGCGCCATGGAATGATCGGCGTTCAGCCGCTCCAGTGTCTTGCCGGTGACGGCATAGAAGGGCGAATCGCCGACGCTGATCCAGTGCACTTCGTCGCCTCTCACGAGGGCGGCGACGACGGTGGATCCCATGCCTTCGAGGTCGGGGCGCCCCTTCCCACCTTCGCGCACGGCATCATTGGCAACCAGCAAGGCATCGTACAGCGACGCCTTCCCCTCGATCGCGCGGACCATCGCCTCGACCACCAGTTTCGATGCCGTGGCGCCGCCGGCATGCCCGCCCATGCCGTCGGCGACGACCGCCAGCAGCGAGCCGTCGGCGAGCGGACGCATTGCCCAGCTATCCTCCTGATAGGGACGGCCGCCGCGATGTTGGCCGCCCTCGCCGCGCCAGCGTAAGCTCATTTTCCTAGTGCCACACCGCCGGGAGCTTGTTGAGGCCGCGCAGCGTGAAGCTATGCCTCCACTCCGGCCGGTCCTTCTCCGGCAGGTCGAGGGTCGGCAGACGCTCGACGAGGGCGGTGAAGACCAGCTCGGCTTCCAGGCGAGCGAGCTGCGCCCCGAGGCAGTGATGGATGCCGCCGCCGAACGACATCGGTCGCACGTTCTCGCGGCCGACATCTAGCCGGTCGGGATCGGTGTATTGCGCCGGATCGCGATTGGCCGCCCCCAGCAACGTGACGATGCTTTCGCCTGCGGGGATGGTCACGCCACCCGCTGCGACCTCCGTGTTGGTCACGCGACCCGTCATCTGTACCGATGAATCGAACCGCAACAGTTCCTCGACAGCGCCCGGAATCAACGACGGATCGGCTTTCAGCCGCTGCCATTGATCCGGCGAACGATGCAGCGCCAGAAGGCCGTTGCCGATCAGGTTGGTGGTCGTCTCGTGGCCCGCGCCGAACAGGAGGCTGATATTGGCCCGCAGCTCCTCGGCAGTCAGGCGATCCCCCGCCTCCTCTGCCTTCACAAGCTCGGTCGTAAGATCGTCCTGCGGGTCACGGCGGCGCAGCTCGCACAGCTGGTCGAAATAGACATTCCCGGCCGCGGTCATGGCATTGGCATGATCGAGCTCCTCGCGCGTCATCGGCACCGGGTCGAGAACGCGGCCGGCCACGTTGCTGCTGGCAAGAAAGGGCGCGCGATGTTCCTCGGGAATGCCGAGCATGTCGCAGATCACGATCACCGGCAGCCGGTGGGCGAGATCGCGGATGACATCCATGCCGCCCTGGTCGACCACGCGGTCGAGCTGCTGGTCGACCAGCTTGCGAATACGCGGCCGCATGTCGGCAACGCGGCGGGCCGTGAAGGCCTTGGTCACGAGACCCCGCAATCTCGTGTGGTCGGGCGGATCGAGCACCAGCATGGTGCGCGACAGGTTGGCGATGGTGGGTTCCTTCAGCCGGTCCTCGCCGTAACGGCGCCGGATCGTGCCCGCGAAATCCTTCCCGAAGCGCTTGTCCCGCAGGGAGAAGGCGACGTCCTCGTATCGCGTCAGGAGCCAAAACCCCTGCTCCGTCTTGAAGACGGGTGCCGCCTCCCGCAGCTGGCGATAGAAGGGATAGGGGTCGGCGAGAAAGGCCGGATCCAATGGGTTAAAAACCAGCCGCATTCCCGCCGGCGGACGGCTCATGTCGTTCATGCTCTTTCCTCTAGCACGATACCCCCTTGCGGTGCGAATGAAGGGCACCTTAGCATCTCATCATGCATGCATTGACCTCGGGGCTGCACCAGGCCGTGGACCGGAAACCAGATGCACAGTCCACGAGCTTTGCACCGCGCCGGCGCTCGTGGCGCCAGACCGGCGACCGGGTGGGCCGGGTTGCAGGTGCGCTGCGCACGCTGGCGGTAGGACGCGGCGACCGGGTGGCCATTCTCGCGCAGAACAGCGATCGCTATTTCGAGCTGATGTATGCCGTGGCGTGGGTCGGCGCCGTCCTGGTGCCCATGAATACGGGACTTTCCTCCGCGGAAGTTGGCCGCGTGCTGACCGATGCGCGGGCCGTCCTCCTCTTCATCGACGGCACGATGGCGCACCATCTGACCGATCTCGAAGGGAAGCTGCCTCATGTGCGCGAGGTCGTCTGGATCGACGATATCCCCTCGCCGGAAGGCATGCTGCACTACGAGGACCTTACCGCCTATGAGCCCGTTCCCGATGTCCGAGCCTATGGCGAGGACCTTGCCGGCCTGTTCCATGAAGGCACAGCTAGCACCGTGCTCAGCCACGCCGCCATGGTCGGCAATGCCCTCGAGGCTGCCGATCACCTCGGCTTCGACAGCAACACCGTGTACCTACATGCCTCGCCGATGTTCGAGCGAGCCGAGGATGCCTTGACCTTCGGGGTCACCCTGGCCGGCGGACGCCATGTCTTCGTGCCGCGCTTCGAGCCTCGCGAGGTGCTACAGATCGCCACCACCGACAAGGTCACGCACGCGCAGCTCCGTCCCGACATGATCGACCAGCTTCTTTCCTATCACCGCTTCAGCGACTTCGACCTTTCCTCGCTTTCGACCATCCTCCACGGAACGACGCCGGTCCCCGAGCCGGTCCTCGGCAAGGCTTCCGTCTTGTTGCCGGGCGTTCGTCTGGTCGATGCCGATGGCCGGACGGTGGGCTGACCATGCCGGGTATCCCTCCCTACTACGACTGGATCGCCCACCATGCCGGCCGCCGGCCGGGACAGCTTGCGATCCACGACCTGCAAACCGAGCGAAGGTTCACCTACGCCGAGCTCGACCGCCGCACCGATCGCCTCGCAGCCACCTTGGTTTCGCGTGGAATCGGCAAGGGTGACCGCGTCGCGTTGCTGGCGCCCAACTGCGCGGAGTATTTCGAGCTCCAGTTCGCCTGCGGCAGGATCGGCGCGATCATGCTGCCGCTCAACTGGCGGCTCACCGTGCCGGAACTCGAATATATCCTGGGCGATGCCACGCCGAAGCTGCTGATCCACGACAAGAACTTTGCCGGCGCGGCGCACCAGCTCGCCACACTGCGCAAGACAGCACATCTCCTGGAGATCGATCACGATCGCCCCGACAGCGCCTACGAACGCGCGCTCGCCGCCGACACGCCCATACCGACGCCTATCGCCCTGACGCACGACGATATCGGCATGGTGATGTACACCTCGGGGACCACAGGGCATCCCAAGGGCGCCATCATCACCCACGGCATGGTGCTCTGGAATTGCGTCAATCTCGGCATTCCAGCCTTCATCTCGCCGCAGACCGTCCAGCTCGTGGTGCTGCCGCTGTTCCATACCGGCGGCCTCAACTGCTACGCCAATCCAGTGCTGCATGCCGGCGGCGCCATCCTGATCATGCGCACCTTCGATCCGGGGCTGGCGCTCGACTACATCTCCGATCCCGCGCTCGGCATCACCCATTTCTTCGCCGTGCCGGCGCCCTACCAGTTCATGATGCAACATCCGAAGTTCCAGAGCGCAGACCTGACCCGCCTCAAGGTGGCGGGCGTCGGCGGTGCCCCCTGCGCGCTTTCGATCCTGGAGGGCTGGACCGCCCGCGGCGTGCCGCTGGTCCAGGGCTGGGGAATGACCGAGACCAGTCCGGCCGGCACCATGCTCGATGCCGCCGACGCGATCCGCAAACTGGGGTCGGCCGGCAAGGCGATGATGCATACCGCCATCCGCATCGTCGACGATGAGGGGCGCGACGTCCCGAGCGGAGCGATTGGCGAGCTCTTGATCAAGGGGCCGAACATCACACCTGGCTACTGGAACAAGCCCGAGGCGACGGCCAGCGCCTTCACCGACGGCTGGCTGCATACCGGCGATGCCGCGCGCATGGACGAGGAAGGCTTCGTCTATATCGTCGACCGCTGGAAGGACATGTACATCTCCGGCGGCGAGAACGTCTATCCGGCCGAGGTCGAGAACGTGCTCTTCCAGCTTCCCCAGGTGGCCGATGCCGCGATCATCGGCGTGCCCAACGAGCGCTGGGGCGAGGTCGGCATGGCCATCGTCGTGCGCAAGGCCGACCAGGTGCTGGAGGAAGGCGATATCATCCGCCATTGCCTGGGCAGGCTCGCGAAGTTCAAGGTGCCGCAGTCGGTGGCCTTCGTCGAAGTCCTCCCTCGCAACGCGACCGGCAAGGTGCTGAAGCGCGAGCTGCGGACGCAGTTCGTCGGGACCGACAAGCCCGCGATCACCTGATCACGTCAGACCAGCGGGACGTAGTCGTATTCGCCGACACCCTGGAGGATCAGGAAGGTGAGCGATGTCGCGCCGGCGTTGGTGACGAGATGCGGCCGCTTGGCCGCCGCGACGAAGCTGTCGCCCGGTCCCAGTCGCACCTCCTCCTTGGGATCCTGCAGGAAGAGCCGCATCTGCCCTTCGAGCACGTAAAAGGTGTCGCTGATGTTGGTATGAAAATGCCACGGCACTTTCTGACTCGGTGAAAGCTGCAGCTCGCTGATGCGGAAGCCGGGCCGCTCCGCATGTCTCGCCCGACGCTCCACCTCATAGAGATGGCTTGCATCCTTCACCGGTTGAAGCTTTTGCGCGTTCGTCATCGGCAAAGCCTAGACCTACGCAAGTTGCTCAACAAGCGCGGCGAGGACTGCAGTTTGTTGGCGCGGACAAGGTTCAGAGCACCTGATAGACAGGCTTCGCCATGTTGACGATCTACGGTGTCTTTCGCTCGCGCGCCTCGCGCAATATCTGGCTGGCTTACGAGCTCGGCCTGCCCTTCAAGCACGTTCCGGTGATCCAGCACTACCGCCTGGCGGATCCGGCGGCGGCCGATCCGCCTCTCAACACGCGCTCGCCAGCCTTCCTCGAGGTCAATCCCAACGGCCATGTCCCGTCGATCGACGATGACGGGTTGGTGCTGCACGAGTCGCTCGCCATCAATCTCTATCTGGCGAAGAAGCATGGCGGGCCGTTGGCGCCAGCCAATGTCGCCGAGGACGGCCAGATGACCATGTGGGCGCTGTGGGCCGCGACCGAGGTCGAAACCCAGGCGCTCAATATCGCATCTCATCGGGCGGGAAATCCAAGCGGCGGCCGGGATCCGAAGATCGCCGATGCCGCCGTCGCCGCCCTGAGCCGGCCCTTCGCGGTGCTCGACCAGGCGCTGGCCCGCAGCGGATACCTCGTCGGCGACCGCTTCACGGTAGCCGACATCAACGTCGCCGAGATCGTGCGCTATGCCCTGCCCGCGCCGGAACTCTTCCAGGCGGCACCAAAGGTGAAAGCGTGGCTTGCCGCCTGCCAAAGCCGGCCGGCTTTCAAGAAGATGTGGGAGATGCGCGACAAGGAGCCGGCATAGTCGCGTTCCGGGGTCACGCTGCCAGCACCAGGCGGTCGGAACTCCTGGCGAAGCCGAAGCTCTCGTAGAAGCGCTTGGCGTCACGGTTGACGTCGCCGACGATCGCCTCGACCTGCACCGCGCGACGCTGGCGCGACCATTCGACGGCGGCGGCCAGCAGCCGCCGGCCGATGCGCCGCCCGCGCTGGTCGGCGCGCACAACGAGGTTGTCGACCTCCACCACCTTGTGGATGCCGCCGTCGGGCTTCGGCACGGTGCGCGTCACCAGGACCGCCACGCCCAGCACGCCGATCTCGCTTTGGGCGGCCAGAAGCGTCGTGGCGGGACTCGTCATCCACGTCATCACCTGTTCCCGTGCGTGCTCCGGATTGTCCAACAGACTGCACAGCGCATCGCAATCGCGTGGACTCGCCAGCCGCACGCGAATCGAGGGCGGCGCGGCAGCCCCTGCTTCTTCGGTTTCAACGATCGACATCTCATCCTCCGTCTGCGGTGTCGCCGCGGCCCGGAGGCCTTCTCCAGAAACACAGAAGCCGCCGGGAAGCGGCGGCTTCGTCAGGACACAACCCTTCGCGCCGCCTATTTTGGCGACATAAAGTACCAACCCTTCTGGAGCAGGTTCGTGGTCATGGCCCTTTTATAAGGCTCGCTGGCCTGGACTGTCAATCATTCCGCCGCGACCGCCACGGCCTGCTTGAGGCCAGGCATGGTGAAGCCGAGCTTGTCGAGCTTGGCGACCATGTCCTTGCCCTGGGCCTCGGTCGTCTCCACGAGCGGCGGACGAACCGACGTCCAGGCTGCGTCGCCGCCGTAGTGCGCGATGCAATACTTCAACGCGGGGATCATCACATAACCCTGCATGACGCCGCGGACCTCGTTGATCCAGGCCTGCAGCTTCTCGCCTTCCGCTGTGGCGTGCTTCTTGTAGGTCTCGGCGATCTTGCCCGGATTGATGTTGGCTGTGGCGCTGATGCAACCAGCGCCGCCTGCCTTCACGTTGTCGATCAGCGGCTTCTCGTTGCCCGAGAACACGTCGAAGCCCTCCTTCGCGAAGGCGTCGATCATGCTCTTGGTGTGCGGCCAGTCGTCCGACGAATCCTTCATGCCGGCGATCTGCTTGGGATAGGCCTTCATCAGGCGCTCAACGAGCTTGTGCGTGATCGGCACGGCCGATACCGGTGGGATATGATAGAGATAGACGCGCAGACGATCGTCGCCGACACGCTGCACCACCTCCGAGAAGAAGCGGAACAACCCCTCCTCCGGAACGCCCTTGTAGTAGAACGGTGGCAGCATCAGCACGCCGGCCACGCCGAGCCTGGTTGCGTGGACGCTCACTTTCGCCGCCTCCACGATCGAGCAGGCGCCTGTGCCGGGCATCATGCGATCGGTGGGCACGCCGGCGGCCACGACCTTCTCCAGGAGTTCCATGCGCTCCTCGGCGGCCATCGAGTTGGCCTCGGAGTTGGTACCGAACATGGCAAGGCCGCAATCCTGGCTCAGCAGCCACTTGCAGTGTGCGACGAAGCGGCCGAGGTCGGGTGAAAGATCGCGCCTGAAAGGAGTGACGACCGGCGAAAGAACGCCTTTGATCCGCGCTGCGGCCATGATTTTATCTCCGGAGATGGCGCGCCTGTTTTGCAACGAAGCGCCGGAGACGTCCAGTGGCTTCGACCAGCGATATCCTTCCCGATGACGGCACCGCCGGCACTTTGATCGGTCGCGTGCAACGCCAAGCCGGCCCCAGCGTGGTGTCCATGCGGGCCGACGGCGTGTTCGACATCACCGCCGCCATCCCGACGGCGGCCGATCTCTGCAATGCCGCCGATCCGGTGTCGCTGGCGCGCAGCAAGGGCGAGCGCATCGGCTCTCTGGAGGAAGTCGTCGACGATCTGCTGGCGCCGATCGACCTGCAGGCGGTCAAAGCCGCCGGCGTCACCTTTGCCGTAAGCTTGCTGGAGCGGCTGATCGAGGAGCATGCAAAGGGCGATCCTTCTCGCGCGGAGCAGGTCCGCAAGGAGCTGAACGAGATCATCGGCGCGGACGTGAGCGCCATAAGACCTGGATCGCCGGAAGCCGAGGCGCTCAAGAAGACCTTGATGGCGCGCGACGCCTGGTCGCCGTACCTCGAGGTCGGCATCGGCCCCTATGCCGAGATCTTCACCAAGGCACCACCGATGGCGGCGGTCGGCCATGGCGCAGAGATCGGGATCCGACCGGATTCCCACTGGAACAATCCCGAGCCGGAGGTGACGCTGATCGTGAATGCACGGGCCGAGATCGTCGGGGCAACGCTCGGCAATGACGTCAATTTGCGCGATATCGAGGGCAGAAGCGCGCTGCTGTTGGGCCAGGCCAAGGACAACAACGCCTCCTGCGCCATCGGCCCCTTCATCCGCTTGTTCGATGCCACTTTCACGCTCGACGACGTGCGGCAGGCGAAGGTCGAGCTGGAGGTGACGGGGCCCGACCAGTTCCGCCTGCGCGGCCAAAGCGATCTCTCCAGGATCAGCCGCGATCCGACCGAGCTCGTCGCGCACGCCATGGGCAGGACGCATCAGTATCCTGACGGCATGGCCTTGATGACCGGCACGCTGTTCGCTCCGACCGAACCGCGCACGACGGGCGGCGCGGGCTTCACGCACATGGTGGGCGACCTCGTCTCCATCCGCTCGCCCAAGCTCGGCACACTCGGCAACAGGGTGAACCATTGCGACAAGATCCCGCCCTGGACATTCGGCGTCTCGGCCCTGATGCGCAATCTCACGGCGCGAGGCCTGCTGCGATGAGCGACGATCTCACCCGCCTCCCGGCATCGACGCTGCGCGATCACATCGCGGCCCGGAAGGTCTCGCCCGTCGAGCTCATGAAGGCGGTGCTGGAGCGCGCGGACAAGCTGCAGCCCATCCTGAACTGCTTCATCACGCTGGTGCCCGAGGAGGCGATGAAGGCCGCGCGCGAGGCCGAGGAGGCCGTCATGCAAGGCACGCCGCTCGGCCTGTTGCATGGCATTCCGTACGCAGTGAAGGATCTGGTGAACACGTCGGGTGTGCGCACGACGTTCGGATCGCGCCTCTTCGAGCAGAACATGCCGAAGGAAGATGCGGTCGCGACGGCCCGCATGAAGCAGGCCGGGGCAATCCTGTTCGGCAAGACGACGACGCCGGAGTTCGGCCACAAGGCGCTGACCGACGCACCGCTGTTCGGTCGGACCCGCAACGCCTGGAGCCCCGAAAGGACTTCGGGCGGCTCGAGCGGCGGTGCGGCGGCGGCCGTCGCGGCTGGCATCGGTCCGATCGGCATCGCCACCGATGGCGGCGGGTCGACGCGCATTCCCGCCGCAGCGAACGGCCTAGTCGGCCTGAAGCAGACGCTCGGCACCATTCCACACAGCCAGGCTCCCGACGCCTTCGGCAACTACACCTACGTGACGCCGATGACGCGGACGGTGCTGGACACGGCCCTGATGCTGCAAGCGATGGCGGGCCCTCATCCTTGCGATCCATGGTCGATCGGCGTCTTCGCAGAGGACTATCGTGCCGCGGCCAGAGCCGAAGGCGATCTCAAGGGAAAGAAGATCCTTTACGCCCTCACCTTCGGCAACAAGGCCGTGGCCAAGGAGGTAAGCACCGCCTTCGACCGCGCCCTCGGCCGCCTGCGCGATCTCGGAGCGGAACTGATCGAGCTCAGCGACGCGGTGCCCGACATGGAAGCGGTGTGGAAGGTCATCAACCACACGACCTGGCGGGCGCGCTTCGACGACATGATCCGTCGCGATGGCGAGCGCATGTCGCCGTCGCTCGTGCGGCAGGTAGCCATGGCGATGGAGTGGACCGGCGCCGACTACCAGCGCGCCATGTTCCAGCGCGCCGAGATCTTCCGCTTGGTGCAGCATTGGTTCGAGAGCGCCGATTTCCTGGTCATGCCCACCCTCTCGCGCACCGCGCTGCCGATCGATCAGGACCTGTTCGAGCCGATCAACATCGATGGCGTCGAGGCGGGCGAATTGCGGCGCAACTGGTTCCCCTACACCATGGCCTTCAACATCACCGGCCATCCGGCGCTCACACTCTGCTGCGGCTACGGCGGCGACAGCCTGCCGATCGGCCTGCAGATCGTCGGCCGCTTCCGCGACGATGCATCGGTGCTGAGAACGGCGGCGCTCTACGAGGCGAGTGAGAGCTGGCTCGCGCAATGGCCGGACCTCTGACGCGCGCACCGGCGCCGCGGCGGCCACCGCTCTCGGCCGAGGAGATCCAGGCCCGCGTCCTTTATCGCGATGGGCTGATCCTGGTGATCGACAAGCCGGCGGGGCTCGCGGTCCATGCCGGCCCCAGCAAGGCACCCAACCTCGAGGAATGCTTCGATGCCCTGCGCTACGGCCTGCCGAGGCCGCCGGCGCTCGCCCATCGGCTCGATGCCGACACGTCGGGTGTGCTGGTCCTCGGACGTCATCCCAAGGCGCTGAGCAAGCTCGGCCGGCTGTTCTCGGGCCGCGGCGTGGAGAAGCTCTATTGGGCCGTCGTGGAGGGCATGCCGTCGCAGGATGATGGCGTGTTCGACTGGCCGCTGCTGAAGCTCAACACGAAGAGCGGCTGGTCGGTGAAGGTGTCGGATAAGGGCCAGGCCGCCGTCACGCGCTACCGGATCCTGGGCCGCGGACCCGGCATGACGTGGCTCGAACTGCGACCCGAGACCGGCCGGACGCACC
The DNA here is from genome assembly GCA_035279245.1 of Reyranella sp. Taxonomy (GTDB): domain Bacteria; phylum Pseudomonadota; class Alphaproteobacteria; order Reyranellales; family Reyranellaceae; genus Reyranella. The sequence goes on along the minus strand of DATEID010000159.1, from coordinate 4,380 downwards.
AGATCCGCGTCCATTGTGCACATGCTGGATGTCCCGTGATCGGCGATCGGCTCTATGGCAAAGCCGAGCCCGGCCAGCAGCTCCATCTCCATTCGCGCGCGATCGTGCTGCCCTTGTCCAAAACCAGACCGCCGATCAAGATCGAGGCGCCACCGCCGCCGCATATGCTGGAGGCACTGCGCGCCTGCGGCTACATCAGCCCGGGGCCCTGACCCAGATCCTCAAGGGATCGCCGATCTCGAATCCGGCCTTGTGCGCCGCCTTCAGTTCGTCGCCCGATTCGTACCCAACCAGCGGCAGATTTGGAAAAGTCGAAGCGGCGAGCGAGCTGAGATCGCGCCAGACGCCGGGCTCGTCGTCGGCATCCGCCACCACGTTGGAAAGGCCCACCACCTTGTCAGTGCGATAGAGAGTACCGCCCGCCACGATGGCGCCGTTGCGGCGGCCGGAGAACATGGCGAAGTTCTCGTCGCCGAACAGCGCTGCCGGAAAGCCCTCGCCGCCTGGTCCGGCCCGCTCCCAGGACAAGCCGGACACCATTGGCGCCGGTTTCGGCTGCTGCTTGCGGATCCAGCTTGCCTCGTGCAGCACCTCGAAGCCCAGCCGGGCGATGTCGAGCTTGTTGAAGCTGTCCTTTACGGCCCAGCGCCCGGGCAGGTGCGACTTCAGCAGAATGCGCACCGCCTGTCGCTGCTCGGCGATGTCCGCCTCGCCCGCGGTCAGGGTGACGACATTGGGGTAGAACCGCGGGACCGGCTCGGCATTGACCCAGGTATGGACCAAAAACCGGCCGGCCGTGCCGTATGCGAAGCACACGGCATTGCACCAGCGCGCATTGTTGAGCGCGGCGGTGAGGGTCCAGTCTTTCAGGCGCGCACTTCCTCGCGCTGGAAGATGACGTAGGAGGCCGAGAACACGACGATCATGCCGGCAATCAGACCGGTAACCTGCGGCCAGATCAAGAGGAGGCTTTGATCGAGCGGCAGGGGCGCCCCCATCACCGCCCCGCGCATCTGGCTCGGCAGCATGGGCCCCAGCGTCCTCGTCTCCGGATTCAGCAGTGCCAGGACCGCTTCGCTGAACAGCGTGCCGGGCGAAAGCCGCTGCAGTGCAAGGGCCAGCTCCTGCAGGCCGATGAACTGGTCGAGGCTGGTGATCTCCGGCGGCACGAAAGCCATGGTGATCGCCCGGGCGATCAGCGGCCAGAGGATGAAGAAGAACAGCCAAAGGCCCAGCGCGCACAGCGCCGACGTCGCGGTCGAGCGGAAGATCACCGAGAAGAACATGGCGACGGCGAGCCACACGCCGCCATAGGCGATCGCCACGACGAGGAAGCCGAGCGCCCGCGCCACCTCGACCGCGCGCGGCGGCAGTCCGAGCAGCAGGAGTCCCGCGCCGAATACGATCAGCCACAGCGCGACCAGGGCCACCGCGATCGTCGTGAGGCCGGCCAGGAACTTGCCCAGCAGCAACGCGTCGCGATAGAGCGGCTGCGACAGCACGCGGCTGAGCGTCCGGCGGTTGAACTCGCTGTTCACGAGGTCGAAGCCGAGGCCGATGGCCATCAGCGGGATCACGAAGTTCAGCGCCTGGACGAAGGGGATCGGCACCTGCTGCGGTTCGATGGTGAAGATGCGCAGGAACAGGTAGGCGTCGGAACCGATGGTGGTGCGAAGCTGCTGCAGCGAGGACGCCACCGGGAAGGCGCCGAAGACGATGATGAACAGCGTCAGCACCAGCATGCGCACGCTGCTGAGATTGTCGGCCAGCTCCTTCATGTAGACCGGGCCGATCCCGGTGAAGGGCGATCCCTCGCGCCCGGTACGGCTACGCGGCATGGCGTGCCTCCTGGAAGTAGCGGGTATAGACCTCCTCGAGGCTGGGCTGCAGGTCGGACAGCTTGGTCAGGCTGCCGCCGGCCGAGATGATGCGCTGGGCCGCCTCGGCCCGCACATCGCGGCCGGCGGTGATGCGCCAGGCGCCCTCGCCCGCCGGCACCACCTGCTGGACACCAGCAATGCCGCGCAGCGTGCCGGCGACGTCCTTTCCGGTCGCCTCGATCAAAAGCGGGTGTCCCGCCCCCAGCACCTGATTGGCGAGCTCGACCACCGTTCCCATCAATGCGATCCGGCCCCTGTTGAAAAGCGCCACGCGATCGCAAACGCTCTGCACACGGTCGAGCAGGTGCGAGGAGAGCAGCACCGCCACCCCCGCCCGCTTCAGCCGGCGAATCATCTCCAGCAATTCGAAAGTGGCATGCGGATCGAGGCCGGATGTGGGCTCGTCGAGGATCGCCACCTCCGCCTTCTTCATCACGATCTCGGCGATCCCGAGCCGCTGGCGCATGCCGCGCGAGTAGGTCGCCACCCGCTGGTCGGCCACATCGGCCAGATCGACGTTGTGCAGCGCCTCCATGATCCGGCCGTCCGTCTCGCGTCGCGGGATGTCGAGCAGGCGCGCAGTATAGGTGAGGTTCTCGCGCGCCGTCAGGTGGTCGTAGAAGCCGACCGCGTCGGGCAGATAGCCGACGCGCCGCTTGACCTCGAGCGGCTGGCGCACCGGGTTGAAGCCCAGCACGTCGACGCTGCCGCCGCTGATCTCGGTCAGGCCCAGCATCATCAGGATGGTCGTCGTCTTGCCCGCCCCGTTGGGGCCCAGCAGGCCGAAGATCTCGCCGCGCCGGATGGTAAGGTCGATGGCGTCGACCACGCGGGCCGTGCCATAGACCTTCAGCAATCCGCGGGCTTCGATGACATTGTCGCTCATCGCCGCGGTCTTACCGACGGCCGAAGCGCGCCACCGCGCCCAGCAGCACGAGGAGCGCCACGGCGATGATGGCGACGGCCACGATGCCCCAGAGCGTCGAGGTCGTCACCGTGATGCGGAAGTCGGCGTTGGCCGAATCGCCGCGCGCGCCGGCGCGGAACGAGGCTACGTAGTCGCCGGCGATCGCCTTGTCCGACGGGGTGACCATCGCCTGGACTTCCTTCTTCTCGCCCGGCGCGATGCTCTGGATGTCCTTGGGGTTGAACTCGACCTTCCAGTTGGTCGGGACGGTGCCGGACATCTCGATGTCCCTGAGAGGCGCGGTGCCGTCATTGCCGACGACGAGGTCGTAGGTGGCGGTCTTGCCGACCGTGGCATCGCCGCTCAGCCGCCCGTCCTTGGTAGTGAGCGAAAGCTTGCCCTGTCCGCTGATCTGCAGGGTCACCCGCTGCTCCGCAGTCGCTCCCTCAGCCGAGACCTTGACCAGCACGGGATAGTCTCCGGCCTTCACCTCGCGCGGCGGCGTCACCTTGATCTTGATGTCCTTGGAGGCGCCGGCGGCGATCGGAATCGAGCTGATCTCGTTGCTGCCGTAACCTTCCGTGAAGGTCGTCTGGAAGTTGCTCGGCGCCTGGGCCGCGAGCGCGACCGTCAGATCCTTGCCGCTGTCGTTCGTGACGCTGAGCGTGTAGTCGAAGGACGACTTGGGCGTCCCGCGCAGCGCCGGCAGATTCGACTTGATCTCGAGCTTGGCCGGCGCGATCTCGCCGATGGTCAGCGTCACCGGCAGGTCGATCGAGTGGTTGGGACCCTTGGCGTGGATCGTCACGACGTTCGATCCGGGCTTCGCGCCCTTGGGAACGTCGACGCGCAATTGGAGGCTGACGCTCTCGTTCATCGCGGGCATCGCCGCCGCCACCGGCTGGCCGCTTCCCATCACCTCGATCTTCCAGCCGGTCGGAACGCCGCTCAGGGAGAGTTCCAACGGCTCGGGCGGCAGGCCGGCGTTCTGCAACTTGAAGTGGACATTCGTCACTTCCCCGGCGCGCACCGTCTGCGACGGATAGTCGGTGAGCAACCACAGGCCCTTGGTCGCCGTCGTCGAGGCGGCGGTCGATGCGGGCGGTGTGGCGGCGAGGACTTGGGCGGTAAGGGCGGACGTGGCGATCAGAGCCAGTAGAGCAAGCAGACGGCGCATTTGAGGTCCCTGCGTCTTATTGAAAACATCCCCGTTTTATCGGGCGCGAAGCTAGGTCCCGGAAAACGACGAAAAAAAGGCAAGCCGTCCCAATTCGCTCAGGCGGCGGCGCTTGGTCGCGCTTTCATACGCTCGAACCATGCCGCGAGATTCTTGCAACCGGGATCGAGCGGCTGGCCGACGCCTTTCAGGAAATCGAGAAAGGCGAATAACAGGATGTCGGCCATGGTGAGCTTGGCACCGGCGATGAACGGCTTGTCGCCAACCAGGCGATCGAGCCACGCGAGTCTCTCGCGCGCGACGGCCTTCAGGTCGTCGGCTGCCTGTGGGATGCAGCGGATGCGGTTCTGGAAGAGCTTGAGACCTTCGGCATAGCGGAAGCCGTTCGTCGCCGGCTCGACGATGTTGAGATCGAT
>DATEID010000158.1:0-3955 GCA_035279245.1 Reyranella sp. | reverse complement strand
TTCCGCTCGACGTCAAGGCGACGGCATTCCAGTGGCAGGTGTGGCGCGCGCTCCAGCGCATCCCCGAAGGAGCGACGCGGAGCTATCAGGAGATCGCGCGCGAGCTCGGTCATCCGTCCGCCGCACGCGCAGTGGCGCGCGCCTGCGCAAGCAATCGGATCGCCGTGCTCATCCCCTGCCATCGCGTGGTGAAGAAGGACGGCGCGCTGTCCGGCTACCGCTGGGGCGCGAAGCGCAAGCGCGCTTTGCTCGACCGCGAACGCCGCGCCATATCCTTTCAACTGGCGTGACTCGCCGCGCCAGGGCTAGGGTGACGGATCATGACGTCCGTCACCCGCATCGCTCTCGTCACCGGCGCCTCGTCCGGGATCGGCGCCGCCACGGCCCGTGCGCTGGCCAGCCCCGAAACTGCGCTGGCCATCCATGCCCGCAAGAACAAGGCCGGTCTCGAACGGGTTGCCGCCGCGGTCCGCGAGGCGGGCGGCGAGGTCTTGATGCTGGAAGGCGATCTCGCGCAAGCCGGCTCCGCAGCGCGGCTGGTCGACGAGACGGCAAGGACGTTCGGCCGGCTCGACATCGTCGTGAGCAACGCGGGCTTCGCCGACAGCCGTCTCGTTGGCGAGGTCGACCGCGCGACATGGGACGCGAGCCTCGCTTCGATGACCACCGCCTTCTTCGAGCTTGCGACCGCTGCCAAGCCGTTCCTCGTGAAGGCAGGGGCGGCCGGACGGCTGGTCGGCGTGTCGTCGTTCGTGGCGCATGCTTTCGCGCGCGGCATCATGAGCTTCCCGGCGTCGGCTGCGGCCAAGGCAGGCGTCGAGGCGCTGGCCCGCGCGCTCGCCGCCGACCTCGCGCCGTCGGGCGTCACCGTGAATTGCGTGGCCCCGGGCTTCATCGAGAAAGACGCGAATGCCCATGCCGCCGTGCCGCGCGAGCGCATGGTCAGGGTGAGCGAATCGATTCCGATGGGCCGCTACGGCAAGACGTCGGAGGTCGCCGCCGTGATCGCCTTCCTCTGTTCACCGGCGGCGAGCTACGTCACCGGCCAGACGATCCACGTCAACGGCGGCCTCACCCTTTGAGGTCGGCAAATTTCCGTCATCCCGAGCGGAGCGAAGCGAAGTCGAGGGACCTTTTTCAGCGCTTCGTCTCATGGCAACGGATCAAAATGGGTCCCTCGACTTCGGTTCGCTTCGCTCACTCCGCTCGGGATGACGGAACCACGTGCGATGAAGTACTAGGGCAGCGAGCGCACCAGGCGGACGATATCGATGCCCTTACTGTCGATGCCGAACCACTCGAGATAAAGCGGGATCTGGTGGTCGAGCATGTGGCGACCGTGATGGACGCGCCGGCCGTGCGTGCGGGCGCGCTGCAGCAACGGCGTCTCGACCGGGCTCATGATCACCTCGGCGATCAGCGTCTCGGGATCGAGCGTCATCGGATCGAAGGAGAGCGGATCGCCCGGCTTGAGGCCGAGCGGCGTGGCGTTGATGGCGTAGTGGATGCCCTTGGGTGGGTGCTCGGGCAGGATGCTCGCCACCGGGACCTCGGGATAGAAGCGCGATAGCCGGTCAAGACCGGCATCGGCGCGCGCCGCGTTGAGTTCGGTGACCAGCAGGCGGCCGACCCCGGCTTCGCACAGCGCCGCAGCGATGGCGCCGCCGGCGCCGCCCAGTCCGACCAGCCAGACGCTGGCGCCGCGCACGCGATGGCCCTGGGCTTCGAGCCCGGCGACAAAACCGGCACCGTCGACCATGTCGCCCGACAATGCGCCGTCCGCCTCGCGCTTCACCAGATTGACGCTGCCGGCGGCGCGGGCGCGCCGCGTGACGCGGGCGAGCAGGGGCGGCAGGGCGGTCTTGTGCGGGATGGTGACGGTGAAGCCCGCGAGATTGCGCATCTTGCCGAGTGCGTCGAGCATCACCGGCAGAAGAGGGGCCGCGCCTTCGAACGGCAGCCACACCGCATTGACTCCGACGGCCGCGAAAACCTGCGACATGACGCCGGTCATGCGCAACTGGCGGATGGGATCGCCGATCGTGCCGTAAAGGCGGGTCGCGCCGTTGACGGCGAAATGGCCGGTGAAGAGAGGCGGCTCGGCGAGGTCCATCCAGTCACCATAAACGAAAACGGCGGGACTGTGAGTCCCGCCGTCACGACCTTGGTGGCGAACGCTCCTAGCGAACGATCGCGATGGTGAAGGCGCTCTGCACGCTGAATACCGCCGTCAGCTTGTCGCCGGGCTTCAGCGTTGCCAGGGCGGCTCTGCCTTTTTCCGTCTGGATCTGCGGCAGCCGGATGACCTCGCCGCTGTCCGGCGCTGGCTTGTCGGGCTCTCCGGTCGAGGCGTTGATGATGTCGACGGTGCCGTTCTGCGGATCGCTGCTCACCACCATGCCCGTCATCTCGAACAGCCGCACCTTGTGCAGGCTGCCCGGGAAGCCCTCGAGCCGCGCGCCCTGGGCGACCATCGCCTTGGCGTGCGCCGACGACTGAGGCGTCGTCTTGGCGACCAGGAAGTCGATATAGTCGTACCAGTGGACATCGACGGTTTGCCCGACCTTGAGCTCGTCGTAGGCATTGCCGGGATAGCCGCTGGTCGTCTTCACGACCATGTCCGACGCCTTCATCTTGACCCGCCCGAGGCCGTCGAACATGACGACCAGGCCGCGCGTCTTCGGATCGAGGCTGTGGATCGTACCCCGTTTGAAGTTCTGGTAGCGGCTCGCGATGTAAAGGTCTTCTTCCTCGGCGAATGCCGGCGACGGCATCGTCGCCAAGATGGATGTCGCGGATAGCGCGACTCCGACATAGCCCAACGCCGTGCGGCGTCCCATGTTTGCCATTGCGTATCTCCCTCGTTTCGCAGGTTCAGAACCTGCAGGACGAGAGCATATTGCAAGGGTGGAAGCGCTGCCAACAATTGCACTTCGTCGGCACAAAGAAAAACGGCGGGATTTTTCAATCCCACCGTCAATATCCGCCACGGACGAGGTGTCCGGTTCGGAAAATCAAAGGTGTTTCAGCACGTTCTCGGCCGAGGACACGTCAAACGCACCCGGCTTCTCGACGAACAGGTCTTTGATGACCCCGCCATCGACGATCATGGCATAGCGCTGGCTGCGCGTGCCCAGGCCGAACTTGGAGCCGTCCATGGTGAGGCCCATCGCTTGGGTGAATTCGCCGTTGCCGTCGCCCAGCATCATGACCTTGTCGCCGACCTTCTGATCCTTGCCCCAGGCGCCCATGACGAAGGCATCGTTCACCGAGATGCAGGCGACGGTATCGACGCCCTTCGCCTTCAACTTGTCGAACTCCGATACGAAGCCCGGGACGTGCTTGGCCGAGCAGGTCGGCGTGAAGGCGCCGGGCAGCGCGAAGGCGACGACCTTCTTGCCGGGCGCGAACAATTCCTCGGTGGTGACGGGCTTGGGACCTTCGGGGCCCAGCATGCGCAATGTCGCGTTGGGCACCTTGTCGCCGACTTTGGCCATGTCTCTGCTCCTGGATTGGTGGGACGGCGGGGACCCTAGGACGCAAAGCCCGCCCTTGTCCACGACCCCATACCGGGCCTACCTCTTTGCAGGGACTTGATCTTTGGCCGGACAATCCCCATGGATTTGGAGGAACATAAGATGATGTCGGGGTCCACGCCTGCGGCTTCGCTCGTCGGCCGCTTCCTCGTCGCAGCGCCATCCATGCCGGATGAGCGCTTCCAGAAGAGCGTCGTCTTCATTTGCAAGCACGACGGCGACGGCGCTTTGGGCATCATCGTGAACAATGCCGTCAACGACTTGCCGCTCGGGCAGGTCTACAAGCAGCTTGGCATCGAGGTTCCACCCGTAGTCGACGACAAGCCGGTGCTGTTCGGCGGCCCGGTCGAGACGTCGCGCGGGCTCGTGCTGCACTCGGCCGACTACAAGCGCGACGAGACGCTGCTGATCGAAGGCGG
>DATEID010000157.1:0-4197 GCA_035279245.1 Reyranella sp. | reverse complement strand
TTCTGACCGGCGCTGCCGAATCGCAGGCCAAGTCCGGCCACGACATCCTGGCGCAATCGACCTGGCTGCCGTCACGCTACGCCGAGCAGCTGGCGCCGGTGGACGACGTTATGGAGGAGCTGATCAAGGTCAACGGCAAGGTGAACGCCACGGTCGAATATCTCGGCCATATCAAGGGCAAATGGATCGCTGTGCCGGCGACCGTCGGCAGCCAGATCAAGGGTCCGTGCTCGCGCATCGACTATATGAAGCAATATGCCGGCCTCGATGTGCAGGCGATGTATCCAGTCGGCGCGCCACCCAAGGCGGACAACTGGACCTTCGATACCTTCCTCAAGGCAGCCGAAGCGTGCCACAAGGGCGGTCACCCGTTCGGCATCGGCCTCGGTACGACCGCCGATAACGTCGATACCGCCGGCGCCATCTTCCACGGCTTCGGCGCTGACCTGGTCGATGCCAAGGGCAACATCACGGTCAAGAGCGACGCCGTTCGCCAGGCGCTCGACTTCTACAAGAAGCTGATGACGTTCCTGCCGCCCGACGTGCCGGCCTGGGACGACGCCTCGAACAACAAGTTCCTGGTGTCCGGCCAGGCATCGATGATCATGAACCCGCCGAGCGCCTGGGCGGTCGCCAAGCGCGATGCACCGAAAGTTGCCGAACAGTGCTGGACGCACGGCTTCGCCAAGGGCCCCAAGGGCCGCTTTGCGCCCTTCACGCCCTATTTCTGGGGCATCTGGGGCTTCAGCAAGAACGTCCCGGCGGCCAAGAGCCTGCTGATGCACCTGTCGCAGGCCTCGTCGGCCGAGAAGATGGTCGAGGCGAGCGGCGGCTACGACCTGCCTTCGTTCGAAAAGCTCACCAGGTTCAAGGTTTGGGCCGAGGAAGCGCCACCTAAGGGCACGCTGTTCCACTATCCAGATCCGTACCATCAGCAGACGCTGTCGGTGGCCGGAGCACCGGCGCCGCACGCGATCGGCGAGCGCATTTATACACAGGCGACAATGACGCAGATGGCAGTTCGCCATTTCCGCGGCGAGGACGCCGAAAAGACGATTGCCTGGGCGGAGAACGAGCTCGAAGGCTATATGCGGAACTGAATGCGCAACTGAAATTGGCATTGGCGGATCGCTTCGCCTTACGGTCGGAGTGGTCTTTCCAAGCCAATCGGCAGTTCCAAAGGTTCCCTCGATTCTGCGACCAATCTGCAACCTTCACCCCGAGGGTGGAGTTAAGTGGATATGCAGAAGGTTTCAGTCGGTCGCAGTCCGGGGCGCAGTGTCGATACCGAGTTGGAAACGCTCAGGCTCCTTGCCATGCAGCGACGCAAGGCGTCGCTTCGACTCTTTCTCAAGCGCAATGCCCAATCGCAGACCACGGCCGTCTCGGATGAGCCGGTGGCGCGCGCGATTATCGCAAATTCGGGCTCAACTCGAAGAATGGCCCGGGCGCGTTTGGGCTGAAGCAGCTTCCTCGTCGGGTGTTGCTCCTAAGTCACACGCCGTGAACTTTAGCTGGGACGCGCAACGCAAAGAGTGTCGATCCATTCTTTGCGTATCCTTTCGATAGCCGTTCCAGGAGGTTCCATGTCCGCCGTGCAAGCTCGTGCCATCCGCGTCGAAAGACCGTCTCCGGGGCCGGTATCGGCGAGTGTGGTCGAGCCGTTCGAACCGTCCCGGGCCGCGACCTTTGCCCGTCAGCTCTGCGTCGAATTGCAGGCCCTGACCGGCAAGGCCAACTCGAGCGTGTTGCTCGAGATCCTGGCGAAACGGCTGCGAGTCGGGCTGCACGATCTGGAGTCGGCCGTGAGTTGGGCGGTGGACGCGGGATGGATCGAACGCCGCGTCGATGCCGTTGCATTGCGGGATGAAGGCCGGCAGGCGACGCTGATGCCGTGGCCCCCGCGCGAGCCTCCCCGAGCGCAAAGGAGCCTGCGCTGATCGCACGCCTATATGGCATGCCAACCATGTGAATTCGCCTGCGCAGCCTTGGCATCACCGGGCATAATGGGTCGTGAGTTCGACTCGAGCCGGGGCGTGGGAAACGGGTGAAAATATCGAAAGAGGGAACGAGCGCTGACATTGCCGCGGGCGGTCCTGCGGCCGGCGGCGTCGATGGTCGCGCCTCCTGGAAGATGGCTTGGCTGACGCTTGCCATCCTGTCGGTCTCGTACGGCTCGCCGCTCCTGATCGTGGTCGGCATGAAGACCATGCAGGAGGAACTCGGTACAGACCGGTCGCTGCTGGCTCTTGCCGGCTCGCTCGTCTGGGTCGGCACCGGGGCGGGCGGCATCCTGATGGGCTGGCTGGCCGACCGTATCGGCGTCCGCCGTACTGTCACGATCGGCGCCTTCATGATCGCGGGAGGCCTCGCGCTTTCCTCCACCGGCACGATCTGGGCGCTCTATATCGGCCATGGCCTGATGGTCGGCCTGTTCGGCAACGGCGGCGTCTATCCGCCGCTGCTGGTCTATGTCAGCCGCTGGTTCGAGCGGCGGCGTGGGGCGGCCATCGCGCTGATCTCCTCCGGCCAATATGTTGCGGGCGTCGTCTGGCCGACGCTGTTCGAGCGGACGATCGACGGCTTCGGCTGGCAGATGGCGATGCTCGCCTTCGCGGGCGTGGTGCTGGCGCTCATTCTGCCCGCAACTGTCATGCTGAAGCCGGTGCCAAACTTCGCGCCCGCGGTACGTCCGGCCGTCGGTGCGGCAACGCGCGTCGCCCGTCGGTCGCAGCGCATTGCGGGCCTCCATCCCAACACGGTGCAGGCGCTGCTCTGCATCGCCGGCTTCTGCTGCTGCATCCCGATGTCGCTGCCCTCGGCGCACCTGGTGGCGTTCTGCAGCGACATCGGCATCAAGCCCACCCACGGCGCCGCCATGCTGTCGGTGATGCTGGGGGCCGCCTTTCTGGCGCGGCAGGCGTGGGGCGCCTTGGCCGACCGCATCGGCGGCCTGCGCACGGTGATGGTCGGTTCCGCTTGCCAGGCCGTGGCGATCGGCTGTTTCCTCCTGACCCAGGACGAGGCCGGCCTGTTCGCCATTGCCGCCGCCTTCGGCATGGGTTTCAGCGGCATCATCCCCTCCTATTCGGTGGCGATCCGCGATCACTTCCCGGCTGCCGAGGCTTCCTGGCGCATCCCTTTGACGCTGTTCACGGCCATGAGCGGCATGGCCTTCGGGAGTTGGTTCGCCGGCGCGCTTTACGATCACTTCGGCTACTACGCACCGGCCTTCGGTGTGGGCGTCGCCTTCAATCTCCTGAATCTCGCCATCATCGGCTTCCTGGTGCTGCGCCTCGTGGGCGCACGGCGATCGGCGGCTCTGTCGGCCGCCGAATAAGCAGAGGAATGGGGCGCTGGAGACGCTATTCGGAGGTGCCGGCGATACGGAACGCCGGCAGGGCCTCTCGGTGCGCCGCCTCGTCGGCGAAGAATTCATCCGACGGCCGGCCAGCCATCAGGCGCAGGGTGGCGAGGCTTGCCAGCAGAACGAGGGTCGTGGCGATGATGGAGGCGGTAAAGGCGCCGGCCCAGTTGTAGGCCGGGACGGCACCGTCGATCAGATAGCGTCCGAACCAGAAGAGCGCATAAACTGCCTGGACCATCGCGGTGGTGATCAGAGCCGTTCCCGCGGCCACGAGGGCCGGCAGCATTTTCGTCACGATTTCGTGCGCTCCTGAAAGCCTGTTCACTCTGAGCGAATCGGACTCTGCACACAAGGATCATTGTGATCCATTTGGTTGCAATTGTATCAGAAATCGGCTGGTTGATGTGAAAGTTCTGACGGCAGGCGTCAGCGATAAAGGAAGGGCGTTGGCAACGTGAAAAAGGCGGCCCATCGGCCGCCTTTTCCGTGCTTATGCCTGTCGTTTACTGGATCACGATCACGACGCGGCGGTTCTGCGGCTCGCGTACGCCGTCGGCCGTCGGGACCAGCGGATCCGACTCGCCCTTGCCGATGACCGAGATCGCCGTCGCCGGCACGCCGTCACGCACCAAGGCGTCCTTGACCGCATTCGCACGACGCAGCGACAGCGCCATGTTGTAGTTCTCCGGGCCCGACCGGTCGGTATGGCCGGTCGCGGTGATGCGGGCGTTGCCCTTGGCCTTGTAGGCGTCGGCGGCCTGGCGGATCGTGTTCAGGGCCTGGGCCGACAGGGTCGAGCGATCCCAATCGAAGAACACCATGAACGACGG
>DATEID010000156.1:0-10020 GCA_035279245.1 Reyranella sp. | reverse complement strand
TAGGCTGCCTCCACCTGGCCGGGCTCGCCGAAGGCCTCGATGATCAGGTCGATTGGGCCATGCTGCAGATGCAGCCGGCCATCGGCCAGCCGGGCGGCGACGGCGCCGCTCACCTATCGTCTCCCTCGATGCGCACGCGCTCGCCGCGCAATACCTCCTCGAGCGTGACCGCGCGCGAGGCATAGCCGCCCAACGCCGCATAGTCTTCGGCGCGCAGGGTGAACTCGATCGGTGCCACCAGCGCGGGCGTCTGGACGTAACCGAACGACTTTTCCGGCATGCCGGCGACATCGACCATCAGGGTGATGCCGCCGCCCGGCCAGACATAGGCCGGCACGCCCCCCAGCGTCACCTTCGTGAGGGTCTCGCGCACCGAGCGCGTAAGCCGCACCGGATTTTCGGTGACACCCGCCCTCAGCGATCCGCCCGCACCCGCCATGAAAAGGACCGTGCAGAGCGCCGGCTCGCAATTCTCGGCAATCCGCTCGACCACCCGCCGCACCGGCTCGGGCATGTCCCGGGCCTTGGGCTTGAGGTCCTGGTCGAGCTCGAACCACGCCGAATGCTCGCCGGTCGTCGAGACCATCAGGAGCCGCAGGCCAGGCCAAGCCTGCCTGGGATCGATCTTCTCGATGATCTCCAGAGGGTCGCGAACATCGGTCCCGCCCCAGCCGAGACCCGGTTCGGCCACCTGGAAATATCGGCCGGGCGTGGATTTGCGGCCGCGCACACGGATCCCGGCCGCTTTCATGTCGAGGAAGCGACCGCCTTGATGCTCGGTGAGCACGCCCGTGATGTGGTCGTCGACCACGATCACCTCGTCGACATGATCTTTCCACTGCGGGGCGAACATGCCGATGGCCGCCGATCCGCAGCCGACCCGCATGCGCTCCTCGCGCTGGCCGTTCACGATGGGCGGCTGGCCCGACTGCACGACAACCATCGAGCCGCCATCGATCGCAAGCTCCACCGCCTCGCGATTGCAGAGCGCCAGCAATGCATCGCATGTGACGACACCCTCCTTCTTGCTGCCGCCCGTCAGGTGATGGACCCCGCCCAGCGACAGCATCTGCGAACCGTATTCGGCGGTGGTGACATGGCCGACGGCTTCGCCCTTGACCCGCACCGCCGCCTGTTCGGGCCCGAGGTAGCGGTCGGTGTCGATCTTCACCTTCACACCGCAGTAGCTGAAGATGCCCTCCGTCACGACGGTGACCATGTCGATGCCCTCGTGTCGGGAGGCGACGATGAAGGGCGCGGGCTTGTAATCCGGGTACGTGGTGGTGGCGCCGATGCCCGTGACGAACGCGCCCTCCCCTTTGCCAAGCTCACCGGCCCAGCCGCTGCTCCCCTCGACGAACGCGACCCGCGCGAGATCGGGTTTGGCCAGCAGCACCAGCGGATCGACCCGCACGAGCTTCCCGTCCTCATTGGCATAGCGGTCGCAGGCGCCGGCACGACCCGGCCGGATGCGGCACAGCACCGGGCAGGCGTCGCAGCGGATGACCCCGGCGTCCTTCTCGGCCTCGCTAAGGGTGAGCTCGTCGTTCATGCTTCGCCCTTCTTCAGCGCAAGGATTGCTTCACGCAGCCGATGCGGCAGCAGGGGGACGCGGCGGGCTCGCACGCCGGTCGCGTGGTGCACGGCCCCAAGGATGGCCGGCGCTGTCGGCACGAGCCCCGGCTCTCCCACCCCCTTGGCGCCAGACGGGCCCAAGGGCTCCGGATCCTCGATCAGCAGGCATTCGATCTCGGGCACGTCGCCGACCGTCGGGATAAGATAGTCGTGCAGGTTCTCGGTGCGGCCCGGCAGATACTCCTCCATGAGCGCGAGCCCCAACCCTTGCGCGATACCGCCCTGGATCTGGCCCTCGACCAGCGTCGGATTGATCGCCTTGCCGACATCGTGGGCCGCCACGATGCGCAGGACTTTCACGGTTCCGAGCTCGAGATCGACCTCGACCGTCGCCATTTGAGCGGCGAAAGCGTAGGTCGCGTATGGGATCCCCTGGCCGTCGGCATCCAGCGGCGTGGTCGGTGGATCGAAGCTGCCCTCGCCTATCAGCGGGCCGATCCTTGCGAGATCGAGCATGTGGACCTCGTTGCCGTCGCGCACCGTCAGCGTTGCCCCTTCGAGGGAGAGGCGCGCATCGGCGCCGGCATTGGCGAGTCGCAGGATCTGCTGCCGAAGATCGCGGCCCGCCGCCTCGGCCGCGCGACCGGAGACGAACGTCTGACGCGAGGCCGAGGTCTTGCCGGCGTCGGCAGTGAGATCGGTGTCGCCGGAGACCAGATCGAACCGAGCTGCCGGCAGGCCCAGTGCATCTGCGGCGATCTGGGTCATGATGGTGTTGCTGCCCTGGCCGATATCGAGCGCGCCGTTATAGAGCGTGAGTGTGCCATCGGCTGCGAGGCCAACCCGCATTCGCGACGGATTCGACATCGAGGTATTGCCGATCCCGTACCACATGCAGCCGATCCCGACGCCCCTCCGCTTCGCGCCCTCCTTGGCGTTGAAGGCCGCGACCTCTTCCAGCGCCTTCCGCCAATATGGCCGCAATGCATCGAGGCATTGCGCAAGACCCGCCGAATGCTCGAGTTTCTGCCCTGTGGCCGTCGTGTCGCCTGCCCGCAGGGCATTGCGGTGCCGGAACTCCAGCCGGTCGATGCCGAGCCGGTCGGCCAATTCGTCCATCATCGCCTCGTGGGCGATCGCCGCCTGCGGCACGCCGAACCCGCGAAAGGCGCCGGCCGGTGGTCCGTTGGTGAAGAAGGCCTCGCCCCAGGTGCGCACGTTGGGCACGGCGTATGGTCCCATCGCATGGACCGGCACGCGGTTGGCGACGGTCGGCCCCCATGAGGCATAGGCCCCGGTATCGAAGGTCGCCGTCACGTCGCAGGCAAGGAGCTTGCCATTGGCGTCGCAGCCGAACCTGACCTTGATCCGGGCCGGATGCCGTTTGGTCGTGGCGGCCATGCTTTCCGGCCGCGTGTAGATCAGCGCGACCGGCCGGCGGAGCTTCCAGGCGGCGACCGCGATCAGCGGCTGGACCGACAGGTCGAGCTTGCCGCCGAAGCCCCCGCCGCAGGCCGTCGGCACGACCCGCACCGCTTCCGGTGGAAGCCGCATGACGCTCGCGATCTCGTCGCGGTCCATATAAGGCGTCTGGGTGGTGGCGTGGATCTCGATGCGATCGCCGACACGCCGCGCCCAACCCGCTTCCGGTTCGATATAGGCGTGCTCGACGAAGGAGGTCTCGAAAAGCCCCTCGGCAACGGCGGCGCAACGGGCAAAAGCGGCTGCCGCATCGCCGCTGTTCACACCGCCCTCGAGCAGCAGGTTGCGCGGCTTGTCGGCCTGCACCAAGGGCGCGCCGGGCGCGGTCGCGGCATCGATCCCGACAATGGGGGGTTCGACCGCCCAACTTAGGGGTACGTCCTCGTCCCGAACTGCAAGCACCGCCGCCCGCTCCCCGACCAGCGCCAGGATCGCCTCGCCGCGATACCGGACGAGCCCATCGGCCAGGACGGGCTGGTCCTTGATGTCGGGATAGATACCATAGCCGTTGAAAGGGATATCCGCCGCGGTCAGGACTGCGGCGACGCGCTTCTTCAACGGCCCGAGATCTCCCAAAGCGAATCGCGCCCGGGCATGCGGCGAGCGGACCACCCGGATCCACAAGGCGTCGGAAGGAATGGCGTCGGCGCCGAAAAGGTCAGTCCCCTTGATCTTGGACATGCCGTCGACCCGGGGCATGCGCCGACCCACCACCGACCCGACCGGCAGGATGGGAGCTACGGGCGCATCGCCCACCGCCACCACCGCCTCGACGATTTTGCTGTAGCCGGTGCAACGGCAGAGCACGCCACCCAAGGCATCCTCGATCTCGGACCTATCAGGCTTCGACCTCCGGACGAGCAGGTCATGCGCCGCCATCAGCATGCCGGGCGTGCAGATGCCGCACTGGGCGGCACCCTGTGCCAGAAACGACTCCTGCAGCTTGCTGAGCATGGCGCCGTTCGAGGCAAGACCTTCGACGGTCTCCACCGTGCGCCCGGTCACCTGCCCCATCGCGACCAGACAGGAGCAGACCTGCCGGCCATCGAGGCGCACGGTGCAGGCGCCGCAGTCGCCGGCATCGCAGCCGACCTTGGTTCCGGTAAGGCCAAGATCGTCGCGCAAGGCCGTCGCCAACCGTGTTGCCGGCGGGCCACACCAATCCGCTTTTTTTCCGTTCAGGGTGAAGGATACCTTCACGGCGCGAACTCCGCGAGCAACCGGCGCAACAATGTAACGGCCGCATCCAGCCGATAGGCCGCACTGCCGCGGACGTCGTCGAGCGGCGTGAGGGGCGCGAGATGAGCGGGTTCGACTCTTGCGGCGAGACGCGCATCGATGGTTGCGCCCGACAGCGCCGCTTCGAGCATCGGCAGACGCTGCGCCACGACCGAGCATGCACCGACCGCGACACGTGCTGCACGCACACGATCGTGCGCAATCTCGAGCGTGGCGGCTGCCATCACAATCGAGATCACGAGATACCGTCGCGCGCCAAGCTTCAGGAAAGAACTGCGCGCAAAGGTTGCAGGCCTCGGAACATGAATCGCGACCACAAGCTCGCCCGACGACAAACGCGTGCGACGATTGCCGATGATGAAATCCGAAAGCGCGAGGCGACGCACATTGTCGCGACTGGCGAGCTCGAGCTCCGCGCCGAGCGCCAGCAACGGAGGCACGCCGTCCGCGGCGGGCGAGGCATTGCAGAGGTTGCCGGCCAGCGTGCCGGCATTCTGGATCTGTCGTCCACCGACTTCGCGCGCCGCCTGCTTGAGGCCGTCGAAGAGCGGCGGCAGGTCGGCTTCGAGGATCTCGCTCCAGGTCGTGGTGGCGCCCAGCCGCCAACCCCAGGGGGTATCAGAGATACCGCCTAACGCCTTGATTCGACTTATGTCGAGAACGTCCTCGTCGACCGGTCGGCCGACCCGCGCAGGATAGAAGTCCGTGCCGCCGGCCAGCACCCTGTAGGGCTTGGCCAGAACGTCCAGCGCCTCCTCGAGGCGAGTGGGTTGGCGGTAGTCACCCATATCGTTCGTGCACGTACGATGACCACGGACTCCAGAGGAGTCAAACCATACGATCGTCGTCAGATGATTCTGGAAAGAAGCTCGAGAAGCTGACGCTGCTCGGTGACGTTGAGGGGCTTCATCGTCTCGCGCGACACTGCCGGGCCGTTCAGCAGCAACTTGTTCACGATGCGCTGTCCATCAGTCGTGAGGCTGAGCAGCGTGCGCCGCGCGTCACCGGGATCGGGACGCGAGTCGACGAGACCGCGCTCCTTCAACCGACGGACGACTCCCTGCATCGTCGCCTTGTCCATGCCGACGAGACGGCCGAGCAGATTCTGCGACAGCTCGCGATACTCGTTCAGCTTCACCATGCTCGAATACTGGGTCGGCGTGATGTTGGGATCGCCGATGGTGGACTGAAAGATCGCGCTTGCGCGTTGATGGGCGCGACGCAGCAGATAACCTATTTGCTCTTCGATGCGATACGGCCGCGCCAACGGGCCAGATGCCGTCCTCAGCTCCTGCTGCTTTCTTGCGACGTTGCGCATCGCCCCCCGCCTCTTCACCTTCCTCGCTACACCGACTGAGCCCGTCGCACAACGGTCAGCTTTGCATTCCACATCGACGATGAATCCGACTCCGCTTGACTCGTAATGGAGCAGTGGGCAACGCGCGGCACTCGACCAGCGAACGTAAAGGATCGGTGTCGGTGACGATCCGCGATGGCGATGGCAATCTCGCCGCATCGTCACCGTTTCCTTTGAAGGACCATCGTCATGGCCGGCGCCTTGAGCGGCATCAGAATCGTCGATCTCACGAACATCATCCTCGGCCCTTACGGCACCATGCTGCTTGCCGACCAGGGCGCGGACGTGATCAAGGTCGAGGCGCCGGAAGGCGATGCCGTGCGCCATATCGGCAAGCCGGGAAAGACCGCCGGCATGGGTCCCACCTATCTCTACGTGAATCGCAACAAGCGCTCGCTCTGTCTCGATCTCAAAAATCCCAGGGCGCGCGCGGCGCTGCTGGAGGTCGTGAAGACGGCGGATGCCTTCGTGCACGCTTTGAGACCGCAGGCGATCGAAGGACTCGGTCTCGGCTACGAGGAGGTGCGCAAGGTGAAGCCCGACATCGTCTATGTCGGCGCCTACGGCTATTCGGCCGATGGTCCTTACGGAAAACTGCCGGCCTATGACGACGCCATCCAGGCGCGCTTCGGCATCGCCGACCTGATGGGCCGCGCGGCTGGAGACGACGTGCCGCGCTACCCGCCCACCATCTTGGCCGACAAGACCGTCGGGCTCACCTTCGCCTTCTCGACCCTTTCGGCCTTGATGCACCGCCAGCGCACCGGTGAGGGCCAGTTCGTCGAGGTGCCCATGTTCGAGACCATGGCGGCGTGGCTGATGGTCGAGCATCTGTGGGAGCGCACTTTCAGCGACGAGGGAGAGGTCGGATATACGCGTCTGCTTGCGCGCACCCGCAAACCGTACCGGACATTGGACGGCTGGATGGCGATTCTGCCGTACAACGACAAGCATTGGCGGAACTTCTTCGAGTTGGTCGGCAAGCCGGAAGTGTTGAAGGATCCGCGCTACGCCACGCTCAATGCGCGCTCCCTGCACATCAACGACATGTACGCCATGGTCGAGGCGCTGGCGCCCACCAGGACCACCGCCGAATGGGTTTCCCTGCTCGACAAGGCGCAGATTCCCAATGCGCCGGTGTCGAAGCCGGCCGACCTGTTCGAAGATCCGCATCTGGCGTGGCGGCAGCTCTTCAAGAAATACCCTCACCCCAGCGAGGGCGAGATCACGATGGTCGAGCCGCCGATGCGCATGAGCAGGACCCCTCCCGCCATCCGGCGCATGGCGCCCCTGATGGGCGCAGATTCGCGGGCAATCCTGGCCGAAGCGGGCCTGAGCCCGGCCGACATCGAGGCGCTGAAGACCGGCGGCGCGATGGTCGAGCCGGATTAGCCGGCGTCGAACGCGAGTTCGGCCGCAGCGAGATCCTCGAGCGCGGCGCCGACGGACTTGAAGAGCGTGATGGCGTCCCGCTCACCGGGCGCTCGGCCGGGCTTGCGGCGACGCGACAGCTCGAAGAGATCCGCGACGACATCGCCAGGCTCGATCGTCCCGGCCGCCAGCGGCTGGACGACATCGCCGGCCTCCGCGAGCGCGCCAGCCCGGGTGTCGACATAGAGCTTCGCCCGACGGATGGCAGCGTCGTCGCTCTCGCGCATCTGCGGCGTATAGGCGCCGACCAGATCGAGATGCTGGCCGGCACGCAACCAGTCGCCCTCGACCAAGGGGGTCTTCGACAGCGTCGCGCAAGAAACGATGTCGGCCTCGGTCACAGCCGACTTCCGGTCGGCAACGGCCTCTACCATGACGGCTCGACCAACTGCCGCCGGAAGAGACTCGGCGAGCTCGTGCGCGAGATGCCTTGCCTTGTCGGCGTCTCGCCCCCAGATCGCGATCCGCGTGATCGGCCGGACCTTGGCATGGACGCGGACGAGATGCGGGGCGAGAGCACCCGTGCCGACCATCAGCAAGGAGGCGGCGTCCGGCCTCGACAGGTAGCGCGACGCCAGGCCGGACGCACAAGCCGTCCGGCGTTTGGTGAGCATCGTTCCATCGAGCAGGGCAAGTGGCGCGCCGGTCGTGCCGTCGAGCAGCAGGTACTGGCCGAAGATCGATGGCAGCGACTGCCGGCCATTGTCGGGAAAGACCGTGACCACCTTGATCCCGATCCGGCCCAGAGCGCCACCCGCCACCAGGGACGTCCAAGCTGGCATCAGAAGCAGTGTTGCATCGGCCGAATCCGGGCCATTCGGTGCGACAACCGTATGATGATGACGCTGCGGCATCTCGCACCCGGCCCGGAACAGCGCCTCGAGCCGGTCGATCAGAGCGAGGTCGTCGATCGCCGAGTCTACTTCGGCCCCGGACAGGATTTTCACGAGAGCGGCCCGCGAGGCGGCGCGGCGAGATCGGGTGCAACCAATGCCGCCTGGCGCTCGATGGCCTTCTGGGCAGGCGTTGTAGCCGCCGCCGGTCCAGGTGCCGCCGGCGTTCGTTCCGCCAAGGTTTCGCGCAAACGGATCACCTCGCGATCGAGCTGTTTTGCCTCCTTGGCATACTCCCTGGCGCGGCGACGGTGATGACGGCCGGCCCACCACCCCAACCCCAAACCGATCAGCACGCCCAGCAGCAACACCGCCACGATCAGGAGATAGAGAGGCGCCTGCACGCCGTAGGGAAGCGGCCAAAAGCTCAGGGCGACACGCTCGGTGTTGCTGACAGCCATCAGGATGCCGAGCAGGAGAAGCAGCAGGACCAGGACGCGGGACAGGATTCTCATGCGGCCGCCACAATGACACAGGGCGGCGCGGTGAAGCGAGAGGGGCTACTTCTCGTCTTCGATCGACGGAGCCGGCTCCGTCGGTGCGAGACCTGCCGCCCGGGCCGCCTCCTTGTTGAGACGGTCGCGCAGATCCTTGCCGGTCTTGAAGTAGGGCACGCGCTTGGATGCGACCGCCACCTGCTCGCCGGTGCTGGGATTGCGGCCCGTCCGCGGATCGCGCTTCTTCACCGAGAATGCGCCGAAGCCGCGCAATTCGACGCGGTCGCCGTGCGCGAGCGCTTTGGAGATCTCGTCGAAGACCGTAGCGACGATGCGCTCGACATCCCGTTGATAGAGATGAGGATTCCGCGCCGCCAGGCGGGCAATCAGCTCCGACTTGGTCATTGGCTTTCATAATAGCGCAAAAAGCCGCAGGGTCAAGGTAAGCCATTGAAAGCAAAAGGAAACCCGCTGGAGAGCCCGCCTGCCGGCCGGCCATGGCCGGTTTCAGGCCAAGAAAAAGGCCGGTCCCTCTACGGACCGGCCTCTGCTTTCGCGGAGTGCAAAAAGCTTATTTTTCTCCGGATTCTTCCTTCTTCTGGGCGCGGCTGAGCGCGGCACCAAGGATGTCGCCGAGGCTCGCGCCCGAGTCGGACGAGCCAAAATCGGCCATCGCCTTCTTCTCCTCGTCGAGCTCGCGCGCCTTGACCGACAGCACGACACGACGCGAGGTCTTGTCGATGTTGGTGATCTTGGCGTCGAGCTTGTCGCCGATCGCATAGCGGTCGGGGCGCTGTTCGGAGCGGTCGCGGCTGAGCTCGGACTTGCGGATGAAGCCCGGGATGCCGTCCTGCACCGTCACGTCGATGCCGTTGTCCTGGATGCCGGCAACGATGACCGTGACCACGTCGCCCTTCTTGGCGACCTGGCCCACCTTCTCGAAGGGATCGTTGGCAAGCTGCTTGATGCCGAGCGAGATGCGCTCCTTGTCGACATCGACATCCAGCACTTTGACCTTGACGTTATCGCCCTTCTTGTAATCGCGGATGGCGTCGTCGCCAGCCTTCTCCCACGAGAGATCGCTGAGATGCACCATGCCGTCGATGTCGCCGGGCAGACCAACGAACAGGCCAAACTCGGTGATGTTGCGGACCTCGCCTTCCATCTCCGTTCCCGCCGGATACTTGTCGGCAAAGCTTTCCCATGGATTGGCCATGCACTGCTTGAGGCCGAGCGAGATGCGGCGCTTGGACATGTCGACGTCCAGCACCATCACTTCGACCTCCTGCGAGGTCGAGACGATCTTGCCGGGATGAACGTTCTTCTTGGTCCAGCTCATTTCGGAGACGTGGACCAGACCCTCGACGCCCGGCTCCAGCTCCACGAAGGCGCCGTAGTCGGTGATGTTGGTGACGCGGCCCTTGAGCTTGAGGCCGACCGGATACTTCGCGCCGGCGCCGTCCCACGGATCGCTCATGAGCTGCTTCATGCCCAGCGAGATGCGCTGCGTCTCGGGATTGAAGCGGATCACCTGCACCTTGACCTGCTGGCCGATGGTGAGGGCTTCCGACGGATGGTTGATGCGCTTCCAGGCGATGTCGGTGAC
>DATEID010000155.1:0-8870 GCA_035279245.1 Reyranella sp. | reverse complement strand
AGAGGTTAGGTGAGGGGGCCACAGATGCCGTTGTCTTCCCCGTCACCTGTCCCCTCCCGCAAAAAAGGGACAGAGGAGAAAGGAGGAAAAGCGCTGCTCTCGGTTAGCGGCCTGCATACGCGCTACGCCGCCGGCAAGCAGGTGCTGCGCGCGGTCGACGGCGTGAGCTTCGAGATCGGGAACGGAGAGACCGTCGGCCTGGTGGGCGAGTCGGGTTGCGGAAAGTCGACGCTCGGCAAAACCGTCCTGCGGCTGGTCCCTTCGGCCGAAGGCACCATCAAGCTCGACGGCGTCGACATTACCCGTCTTGGCGACCGGGCGATGGTGCCGCATCGACGGCGCATGCAGATGATCTTCCAGGATCCTTTCGGCTCGCTCAATCCGCGCCAGACGATCCGCACCGTCCTGGACACTGCCCTCAAGGTGCACCGGCTGGGAAGTCCGGTCGAGCGGGAGCGTCGCCTGCAGGAGATCATTGTCCGGGTCGGGCTGCCGGCCGACTCGCTCGATCGCTATCCGCACGAATTCTCGGGCGGCCAGCGCCAGCGGATCGGCATTGCCCGCGCCTTGGTCCTGCGGCCGGCGCTGATCGTGTGCGACGAGCCCGTCTCGGCCCTCGATGTCTCCATTCAGGCGCAGATCCTGAACCTGCTGGTCGATCTCAAGCGCGAATTCGGCCTCGCCTACCTCTTCATCAGCCACGATCTCAGCGTCGTGCGTTATTTTGCCGATCGGGTGCTGGTCATGTATTTCGGCCGCATCGTGGAAAGCGCCTCACATGCCACCTTGTGGCGCGATCCTCGGCACCCTTACACCAAAGCTCTGTTCGCCGCCCTGCCGTCGGCCGATCCGACGCACAAGCGTGCCGCGCCGCCGATCAAGGGAGAACTCGTCACCACGCAGCAGGTGACCGGTTGCCGTTTCCATTCACGCTGTCCGGCCGCGACCGAGCGCTGCCGTGGCGAGGAGCCGGAACTGCGGCCGTTGGGAGAAGGACACTATGCCGCCTGTCATTACGCCTGACTCCATCCGCCTGGCCGTCGATATCGGCGGCACGTTCACCGACGTTGTGCTGGAGACGGGCCAGGCGACTTTCTCGGCGAAGGTGCTGACGACCAAGGCGGCGCCGGAAGACGGTGTGCTGGACGGCATGTTGCGCGTGCTGAAGCTCGGCTCCGTTTCACCGGGCCAGGTAGGCCTGGTCGTGCACGGCACGACGCTTGCCACCAACGCCATCATCGAGCGCAAGGGGGCCCGCACGGCTCTGGTGACGACCCAGGGCTTCCGCGATTCGATCGAGATGGCGCAGGAGAATCGCTTCGAACAGTACGACATCTTCATCGAGAAGCCCGAACCGCTGGTGCCCCGCACCCTGCGCTTCACCGTGCCCGAGCGCATGGACGCCACAGGCGGCGTCCGCCTGCCGCTCGACGAGCAGGCAGTCGAGGCGCTGGTCGACACGCTCGAGGCCAAAGGCATCGAGGCCATCGCGGTGGGCTTCCTCCATTCCTATGCCAATGCCGCGCACGAGAAGCGCGCCGGTGAGATCCTGGCGCGGAAACTGCCGAAGGTCCGGATCTCGCTTTCCTCCGAGGTCTGCCCGGAGGTGCGCGAGTATGAGCGCTTCTCCACGACCTGCGCCAACGCCTACGTTCAGCCGCTGATGGCGGACTATCTCGAACGCCTGCGCAGCCGCATGGAGAAGGCGGGTTTCCGCTGCCCCGTCCTGCTCATGACGTCGGGCGGCGGCCTTACCACGCTCGAGACGGCGATTCGCTTCCCGATCCGGCTCGTCGAGTCCGGACCGGCCGGCGGCGTGATCCTCTCGACCTGGATTGCCGAGCGCTTCGGCATCGACCGCATCCTTTCGTTCGACATGGGCGGCACCACCGCCAAGATCTGCATCATCGACGACGGCAAGCCGATGGCGTCGCGCAGTTTCGAGGTCGATCGCCGCTACCGTTTCATGAAGGGCAGCGGGCTGCCGGTGCGCATCCCGGTGATCGAGATGGTGGAGATCGGGGCCGGCGGCGGCTCGCTGGCCGGCGTCGATGCCATGAAGCGCATCACCGTCGGACCGGAGAGCGCGGGTTCAGATCCGGGACCGGCCTGCTATCGGCTGGGCGGCACACGGCCCGCCGTCACCGATGCCAACGTGATGCTGGGCCGCATCGATCCCGATCATTTTGCCGGCGGTTCGATCACCCTTGATGCGAGCCTCAGCCACACCGCCATCGATACTCATGTCGGAAAGCCGCTCGAGCTCGACACCACGCTCGCCGCCTTCGGTATCTCGGAGGTCGTGGAAGAGAATATGGCCAATGCCGCCCGTGTCCATGCGGTCGAGCGCGGCTCGGAACTGGAAGGCCGCACCCTGATCGCGTTTGGCGGCGGCGCTCCGTTGCATGCCGCGCGGCTCGCCGAAAAGCTCGGCATTTCGGATGTGTTGATCCCGGCCAGCGCCGGCGTCGGCTCGGCGGTGGGCTTCCTGCGCGCGCCGATTGCCTTCGAGGTGGTCCGCAGCCGCTTCGTGCGGCTCTCGGCCTTCGATCCGGTCGACATCAATGCGATGTTCGCCGATATGGAGCGCGAGGCGACCGGCGTGGTGAAGCTCGGTGCGGGCAAGGCGGCGATCAAGGTGAGCCGCAGCGCCGACATGCGCTATGCCGGACAGGGTCACGAAATCCTGGTCGACCTGCCGGACGGCCCGTTCACGAAGGAATCGGCCGCTCAGTTGAAGCGGCGCTTCGAGGCCGGTTACCGGGCATTGTTCAGCCGGGTCGTGCCGGCCCTCGACGTCGAGGTGGTGGGCTGGATCCTGCGAGCGGAAGCGTCGGCGCCGGGCCGCATCGAGCAAGGCGAAGGGCCGGGCGTCGGCGGTCGCGAACGCGAACAAGCCGCCAACGTAATAGCCTCTCGCAAGATGTTTGATTCCTATCAGCGCGACTTCATCGATGTTCCTGTCCATGCCCGCGCCGCCCTTGCGGTCGGGCAGGCGGTGGAAGGTCCGGCCATCATCGCCGAGGACGAGACCACGACCATCGTGACGTCAGGCTTCACCGCCGTGCTCGATCCGTCCGGTGCGATCCGGCTCACCGCCAAGGCGACGGCGAAGCCTGCTACCTTCCAGGAGGCCGCGCAATGAGGTCCAACCATCCGCTGAGCCGCATCGAATACCAGGTGATGTGGAACCGCCTGATCTCCGTCGTCGAGGAGCAGGCGCAAACCCTGGTCCGCACCGCGTTCGGCACCGCGACCCGCGAGGCGGGCGATCTTTCGGCCGGCGTCTACGACACCCGGGGCAACATGCTGGCCCAGGCCGTGACCGGTACACCCGGCCATGTGAACTCGATGGCCATGAGCACGCGCTACGTGCTCGACAAGATTCCGCTGGCGAAAATGAACGAGGGCGACGCCTTCATCCTCAACGATCCATGGCAGGGCACGGGCCATCTCAACGACATCGTGATCGTGACGCCGACCTTCCGCCGCGGCACGCCGGTCGGCCTCTTCGCCTGCACGCTGCATGTGGTCGATATCGGCGGCCGCGGCATCATCGGCGAGGCGCGCCAGGTCTACGAGGAGGGAATCTATCTCCCCATCACCAAGATCGTCGATCGTGGCGAGGTGAACGAGTGGCTGATCGACATCATCAAGGCCAACGTGCGCGAGCCGGTCCAGGTGATCGGCGACATCTATTCGGAGATCGCCGGCAACGAGGTCGGCGGCAAGCGGCTGGTCGCCATGATGGACGAGTTCGGGCTCGAGCACCTCGACGATCTCGCCAAGCACGTTCTCGACCATTCGCGCGAAGCGAGCCTGGCTGCCATCAATCGCCTGCGGCACGGCACCTACCATAACTCGATGATGGTCGATGGCATCAATGGCAGGCCCATGGAGCTCAAGGCCAAGCTCACGATCGGCGCCGAGGGCATCGACGTCGACTTTGCTGGCTCGGCCGGCGTGGTGCCGCACGGCATCAACGTGCCCCTCTGCTACACCGAGGCCTACACGTCCTTCGGCGTGAAGTGCATCGTGGCGCCGCACGTGCCGAACAACACGGCGTCGCTTGCCACCATCCGCGTGACGGCGCCCGAGGGCTGCATCCTGAACGCCAAGCATCCCGCGCCGGTCGCCGGCCGCAGCATCATCGGCCAGATGCTGCCCGACGTCGTTTTCGGCTGCCTGGCGCAGGCCACGCCGGATGGCGTGCCGGCCGAAGGCACCTCGTGCCTGTGGAATGTGCGGCTGATGGGCGGCATGGGCCGCGTCGAGGGCGACGCGGAGACCCTGAAGGATGCGACGTCCTTCAACGTCACGGGGTTCCATTCCGGCGGCACCGGCGCACGGCCGCGGCTCGACGGCCTGTCCGCCACCGCCTTTCCCTCCGGCGTACGCAACGTGCCGGTCGAGATCACCGAAACCAATGCGCCGGTCCTGATCTGGAAGAAGGAATATCGCGCCGACTCGGGAGGCGCCGGCGAATATCGCGGCGGGCTGGGCCAGGTGATGGAGATCGAAACGGCGGAGAACAAGCCGTTCGCGATCTCGACCTCGTTCGATCGGGTCGTTTTCCCGCCCCGCGGCCGCTTCGGCGGCAGGGAGGGCGCGACGGGCCGCGTCGAGCTCGTCTCCGGCAAGCCGCTGCCGTCCAAGGCGCAGTCCTCCATTCCCGTGGGCGAGCGGCTGCGCATCTCGATGCCGGGCGGCGGTGGTTACGGCGATCCCCTGAAGCGTCCGGCCGATAAGGTGGCCGAGGACGTCGAGAAGGGCCTGGTTTCGGTCGCCGGGGCTCGCGACCTCTATGGCGTTGCCGTCGCGGCGGATTTCAGCGTGGACACGATCGAGACGGCGAAGCTTCGGCGGAACGCCGCGGCGGAATAGCCTGCCCCGTGGAAAGGTGGCCACGGTTTGGGCGCCGGAAGACCGGCGAGCAGCTTCTGCGCAATCAATTGCTCCAGGTCGTGGCCGCCCAGTCCTCCAATTCGCCATCAGACGGCCTCGGTTGAGCGTGGAGAGTCAGCTATAGCGAATGCCGGTGCTCGGCCGCATGTCGGGCGTGCGTTTCCAAACCAGACGCCGGGCCGCCGTCCTCGAAAATGCAAAGCAGCCGCTTGGCGGCGATCGAGGCCTCGCCTGGATAGCCGAAGGCGTTGTTGATGTAGGTTACGCCGTCGACAACCAAGCGACGATTGACATGGCTGTGGCCATAGACATGGATGGTCGCACCGACCTGCCGAAGCTGGCGCTCCAGCAGCGCGGTCCCCAGCACGGGATAGAGGTAGCGGTGTCGTTGGGGAATCCGCTCCGGCATCAGATCGATGCGCGGCAGAAAGTGCGAGAACGTGATGACGATCCGGCCTCGAGGTGCAGGCAAGGGCTCGTTCATCGCGAGGAAGCGGGATGTGATCTCGCGCGCACCGTGCTGCGCCGGCCAACTGCAGGCGAAGTAGTCCGTCCACTGTTCCGTCAAGTCGGCACCTGGTTCACCGAACGAGTAATCGTACCAGCCGAACAACGGTACGATGGAGAGCGGCGTCGAATGCAGAGGCGTTGTCGAGACGCCGCATTCCTCCGCCAGGGCGCGCACCTTGTCGAACTTGTCGAACGACGTCATTGCCTTGACGTCGCGGATCACCCAGAGTTCGTGGTTTCCGGGAACGTAGATCACTTTCGCGAAGCGTTCGGCGAGGCCGGTCAAGGTGCGCCCAAGCAGGCTCAGCGAGTCCGAGACATCGCCCGCCAGTATCAGGACGTCTTGCCGGTAGTCCTGCCGCGAAAGATCCGAAAGCCACGCCGCGTTCTGCGGATAGTCGGCATGGATATCGGAAACGGCGAACACTCTCATGCGGGCGCAGAATAGCGGGTCTCGCCTCGGGAGGGCATTTGTTTAATATGCGGCCATGGACACCGACCGCCTGAAGCAGTTCGTCGAGACCTTCTGGGAGGACTCGATCCTGCCCTCCATCGCCGAATACATCCGAATCCCCAACAAGTCGCCGGCCTATGATCCGCAGTGGGCCGAGCACGGCTACATGGAAGACGCCGTCGAGCTGATGGAGGGCTGGGCGCGCCGGCAGCTCGCCGGGTTCGCCGGCGCCAGCCTGGAAGTCGTCCGCCTGCCCAGGCGCACGCCGCTGCTGTTCATGGACCTGCCGGGCGACAGCGACGACACGGTGCTGCTTTACGGCCATCTCGACAAGCAGCCCGAAATGAAGGGCTGGTCGGAAGGGTTGGGGCCATGGCTGCCGGTCCGCAAGGACGACAAGCTCTACGGCCGCGGCGGCGCCGACGATGGCTATGCGATTTATGCCTGTCTTTGCGCGCTGGAGGCGCTGCGGGAGCAGAACGTACCGCGCGCTCGCTGCGTGATCATGATCGAGGCGTGCGAGGAGTCGGGCAGCTACGACCTGCCGTTCTACGTCGATCATCTCGCCGACCGCATCGGCCGTCCGTCGCTGGTCATCTGTCTCGATTCGGGCTGCGGCGACTACGATCGTCTGTGGCTCACCACCTCCTTGCGTGGGATCGCCGCAGGCACGCTCTCGGTGCGCGTGCTGACGGAGGGCGTGCATTCCGGCGATGCGTCCGGCGTCGTGCCGTCATCCTTCCGCATCCTGCGCAGCCTGCTGTCGCGCCTCGAGGACGAGGGCAGCGGCGAGATCAGGCTGCCCGAGCTCTATGTCCAGGTCCCTCCGCAGCGGATCGAGCAGGCCAAGGAGGCGGCGCGTGTTCTCGGCAAGGAGGTCTACGGCAAGTTTCCCTTTGCAGGGGCGACCCGGCCGATGGTGGACGATACGGGCCAGATGGTGCTCAACCGCACTTGGCGACCGCAGCTGGCTATCGTGGGCATGGACGGCTATCCCGCACCGGGCGATGCCGGCAACGTCCTGCTGCCATACTCGACGGCCAAGCTCAGCCTGCGCACGCCGCCGACGCTCGATGCCAGGAAGGCAGTCGAGGCAATGAAGCAGACGCTGGAGGCCGATCCGCCGTATGGCGCGGAGGTCGTCTTCGAGGGAAGGGAGGGGCAGAGCGGCTGGCACGCCCCGCCGCTCGTGCCTTGGCTCGAGACGGCCGTGGCGCAAGCATCGGAGCAGGCGTTCGGGAAGCCGCCTGCCTACATGGGTGAGGGAGGCACGATCCCCTTCATGGGCATGCTGGGCGAGAAGTTCCCGCACACGCAGTTCGTCATCACCGGCGTGCTCGGCCCGCACTCCAACGCGCACGGTCCCAATGAATTCCTGCACATTCCGACCGGCAAGCGCGTGACGATGGCTGTGGCCCATCTGATCGAGGCGCATCGCCACGCTCCGCGATAATCGCCAAGACTAAAGGAACGGCCTTCCGCCGGTGACCGCGATCGTCGCGCCCGACACGTAGCTCGAAAGCGGGTCGGCCAGCATCACATAGGCGGTCGCCAGCTCGGCGGGCTGCCCCGCGCGCTTCAGCGGCACGTTGGCGCCGAACTTCTCGACCGCTTCCGGCGGCATGGTCGACGGGATGAGCGGCGTCCATATCGGGCCGGGCGCGACGGCGTTGGCGCGAATTCCCTTCTCGGCGAGGAGCTGCGCGAGGCCCATGGTGAAGTTTTGAATGGCGCCCTTGGTCGTGGCGTAGGGGAGCAATGTGGGGTTGGGCTGGTCGGAATTGATCGACGCCGTGTTGATGACGACGCTGCCTTCCTTGAGGTGCGGCAACGATGCCTTCACCAGGTAGAACATCGCATGGATGTTGGTGCGGAAAGTCCTCTCCCACTCCTCGTCGGTTATTTTTGGGATCTCCTTGAAGGTCGCCTGATGGGCGGCGTTGTTCACCAGAATGTCGATGCCGCCCAATTCCGCGACCGCCTTGTCCACAATGGCCCGGCAGTGCGCGGCATCACCGACGTCGCCGCGCATCAGGACGGCCTTTCGGTGCGCCTCTTCGACAAGCTGCTTGGTTTCCAGCGCATCCTCGTCCTCCTCGAGGTAGGCGATCAGCAGGTCGGCGCCCTCCCGCGCATAGGCGATGGCAACGGCACGGCCGATACCACTGTCTCCGCCGGTAATGATGGCTTTCTTGCCGGCGAGCCGCCCTGAGCCCTTGTAGGACTTCTCGCCGTGGTCGGGCTTCGGCTGCATCGCGTTGGTGCGGCCGGGCATAGGCTGCTGCTGGCGTGGCTGCGGCGGCCGAGGATATTCGTTCATGTGGTCTCCCTGCACCCATGACTGCGGGGGCCGACATCATGAACGCCAGGCGGACGCTCGACGTTGCGGCTCGGTACGGTTGCGCGCTAGACGCCCGAGCGGTCGAGCTGGGCGTCTTGCGGTTGCGAACGACCGGAGGCCACGAAACGCTTCTTGGCATCTTCGCGCAGTTCGGTCTTTTTGATCTTGCCCGACTCCGTCATCGGAAAGGCCTCGACGAACACCACGTGCCTCGGCAGCTTGAAGCTTGCGACCTTGCCGCGGCAGTGGCTCAAGACGTCCTCGACGCCGATCGCGGCACCCGCCCTGCATTCGATATAGGCTACTGCCACTTCGCCCAGCCGCTCGTCCGGCAGGCCGACCACGGCCACCTGCTGCACATCGGGGTGCTCCAGCAGCAACCCCTCGGTCTCCATCGGATCGACGTTCTCGCCGCCGACCTTCAGCATGTCCTTGTAGCGGCCGAGGAAGCGAAGGCAGCCGTCCGGCAGCCACATGGCCGCGTCGCCCGTGCGGAACCACCCGTCCTTGCTGAAGGTGGCGGCCGTCTCCGCCGGTTTCTTGTAGTACTCCGTCATCACGGCCCAGCCACGCACCTGCAGCTCGCCCACAGCGCCCGGCCCCAGCATCTCGCCGGTGGCATCGTCGACGATCCGCAGCTCGTAACCCGGTCCCGGCCAT
>DATEID010000154.1:0-3786 GCA_035279245.1 Reyranella sp. | reverse complement strand
CACCGTCGGCGATGCGCGGCTCGCGCTCGGCGCCATGCAGTATGCCGCGGTGGTGCTCGATCTCGGTCTGCCCGACGAGGACGGGCTCGTCCTGTTGCGCGAGATGAGGCGCAGGGGCGATGCGACGCCGGTGCTCGTGCTAACCGCGCGGGACGGCGTGACCGACCGCGTCACGGGATTGCGCGAAGGAGCCGACGACTATCTCGTCAAGCCGTTTGCCATGGAGGAGCTGGTGGCGCGGCTGCAGGCCCTGTTGCGTCGGCCGGGCAATCTCCTGGGGCGCAGGCTGACCTTCGGCAACGTCTCGTTCGACACCGAAGGGCGGCAGGTCTTCGTCGACGGGACGGCGCGCGTCTTCCCCGCCCGCGAGACGGCGGTGCTCGAGATCCTTATGCGTCGCGGCGGCAATGTCGCGCCCAAGCGCCTGTTCGAGGACCATCTGTTCGGCCTCTCGGGCGAGGTCGGCTCGAACGCGGTCGAGGTCTATGTCCATCGGTTGCGCAAGATGCTGAGCGACAGCGGCGCCACTTTAAAGATCCATACGGTGCGCGGCGTCGGCTATCTGATGGTCGAGGAGAAACCGTAGAGGCGGCGATGCGCGCAGACCGACCTCGGCGGAGGATGCCGCGATGATCCGCTTCCGTTCGATCATCACGCGAATCGTTGCCCTGCACGTGCTGGCGCTGGCCGCCACGGCGATCCTGATGCCGCTGGCGCTCTACTGGCTGCTGAACCAGGCGGCCAACAATCTGCTGCGCGATACGCTGCGCAGCGAGGCGCTGACGGTCTCGAGCTTCCTGCATCTTCAGCCCGACGACCGCCTGACCATGGAGATCCCGGCCGATGTGCGGCCGCTCTATTCCCCCTACACCGGCCTCTATGCCTTTGCCGTGCTGGACGCGCACGACCACGTGCTGTTCTCCTCGCGCGCCGACGGCAAGGCGCTGTTCGCGCCGAGCGAACGATCGGTCAGCGAATGGTCGACCCGGCGCAGCAGCACCGGCTCGACCCTGTTCGGCGTGACGGTCATCCGGCCGATCGGCGACAAGCTCTATTCGATCCAGGTCGCGCAGGACCTCGCGAATCGCGACGTCATCATCGACGATATCGTGCGCTCGTTCCTGCCCAGCGTCGCCTGGATCACCTTTCCGATCCTGCTGGCCCTGCTCGGGATCGACATCCTGATTTTCCGCCGCGCGCTGGAGCCGGTCCGCGCGGCATCCACGACCGCCGCCAGGATCGGGCCGCAGCGCACCGAGCTGCGTCTGCCGGAGCAGAACATGCCGAAGGAGGTCGTGCCGCTGGTCCACGCGGTGAACCAGGCGCTCGACCGCCTCGAGGCGGGCTTCCGGGCCCAGCGCGACTTCACCGCCGACATGGCGCACGAGCTGCGCACGCCGCTCGCCATCGTGCGCGCGCGCGTCGATTCGCTCGAGGCGGGGCCGGTGCGGGACGCCCTGCGCGCCGATCTCGTCGGCATGGCGCGCACGGTCAACCAGGTGCTCGACATCGCCGAGCTCGAGGCCTTCACCGTCGGCACGGAGGCCAAGGCCGATCTCCACGCCGTCTGCGTCGACGCGGTGACCCTCATGGCCCCGCTGGCGGTCGAGACGTCGAAGACGATCGCACTCACCGGCGATGCCGGTCCCGTGTGGGTGCACGGCCAGGCCGAGGCGCTGTTCCGCGCCGTGCGCAACCTGATCGAGAATGCGATCCGCCATACGCCGCCGGGTGTGTCGATCGAGGTGGAGGTCGCGAAGGACGGCACCGTGCGCGTGCTCGACGACGGTCCGGGCATTCCCGCCGCCGATCGCGACTCGATCTTCCGGCGTTTCTGGCGGCGCGACCGCACCAAGGCGGAGAGCCGCGGGCTCGGCCTCGCCATCGTCGCGCGCGTGGCCGAAGCCCACGAGGGCAGCGTGACCGTGGCGAACCGCCCCGAAGGCGGCGCCATCTTCACCCTGAAGCTGCGGCCAGCCTGATCGTCAGTCTGCCGCCGCGGCCCGGCTGGGGATCGGCGGCGCGAAGCGGAAGGCGGCGCCGAGCCGGTTCCAGGCGTTGATGTTGGCGATGGCGACGCTCAGCCACAGGAGCTCGTCCTCGCTGAAATGCTGGCGCGCGGCCGCATAGCTCTCGTCGGACACCGAATGGCCGGCGAGGCGCGCCAGCTGCTCGGCCCAGGCCAGGGCGGCGCACTCGCGCGCCGAGAAGAGGCCGGCCTCCTCCCAGGTGGCGACCAGGTCGAGCTTTTCCTGCGGCACGCCGATGCGGCGCGCGACGTTCAGATGAATCTGCAGGCAGAAGGCGCAGTTGTTGATCTGCGACACGCGCAGCTTCACGAGCTCGACGAGCTGCTTGTCGAGGCCGGCTTCCTCGACCGCCTTGCCCATGGCCAGCAACGCCGCCTGGGCGGCCGGCGCGGTCTTGCTGAACTGCTGATAGGTGAGGCGGACGGCCGACATGGCGAAGCTCCTCGTGGTTCCGGGATGGATATTCGAGTTCTGATATTATGGCGGACGGGCGGCTTGGCAAGCGGCGTTTCGAGCGGCGGCCAGCTTCGGGTTTTTTCCCGGCCCGGATGGGTCTAGGATGCGTCCCGTCCAAGGGGGGCCCCGACAAGGGGCTGAGATACCGATGGCGGCGATCCACGCGGTCGCGGTTAGCGCGGTGACCCTTTGAACCTGATCCGGGTCATGCCGGCGAAGGGACAGGATGCCTTCCTTTGCAGGACACACCGGATCTCCTTCTGTCGTTTTGCCATGGGAGATCCTTTGTCATGGACAACATCATCGCCACACCGAAGGTGACCACCGGGCCGCTGCCGGCCTCGCGGAAGATCTATGTGACGCCGGAGGAGGCGCCCGAGCTCGGCGTGCCCCTGCGCGAGATCACGCTGAGCGAGCCGAGCGAGCCCAAGGTCCGGGTCTACGACACGACCGGCCCCTACACCGACCCGACCGTCGCCATCGACGTGACCAAGGGGCTCGCGCGCACGCGGCGCGACTGGGTCGTCGCGCGCGGCGGCGTCGAGGAATACGACGGGCGGGCGATCCAGCCGATCGACAACGGCAACGTGAAGGCGTCGGCGCTTCAGCCGTTCCCCAACACGCCGCGGCCGTTGCGCGGCCTCGACGGCCAGCCGATCACCCAGCTCGAATGGGCGCGCCGCGGCGTCGTCACCAGGGAGATGATCTACGTCGCCACGCGCGAGAATCTCGGCCGCAAGCAAGCGCACGAGCTCGCCCGCGAGCGGCTGGCCGACGGCGAGAGCTTCGGCGCGGCGCTGCCCGAGTTCATCACGCCCGAGTTCGTGCGCGCCGAGGTGGCGGCCGGACGGGCGATCATCCCGGCCAACATCAATCATGCCGAACTCGAGCCGATGGCCATCGGCCGCAACTTCCTGGTGAAGATCAACGCCAACATCGGCAATTCCGCCGTCACGTCCTCGATGGAGGAGGAGGTCGAGAAGATGGTGTGGGCGATCCGCTGGGGCGCCGACACGGTGATGGACCTCTCGACCGGCCGCAACATCCACGACACGCGCGAATGGATCGTGCGCAATTCGCCGGTGCCGATCGGCACGGTGCCGATCTACCAGGCGCTGGAGAAGGTGGGCGGCGATCCGACCAAGCTCTCGTGGGAGGTGTTCCGCGACACGCTGATCGAGCAGTGCGAGCAGGGCGTCGACTATTTCACCATCCATGCCGGCGTGCGGCTCGCCCACGTGCCGCTGACCGCGAGCCGCGTCACCGGCATCGTGAGCCGCGGCGGCTCGATGATGGCGCA
>DATEID010000153.1:0-5281 GCA_035279245.1 Reyranella sp. | reverse complement strand
CAACTCGGCGCGGCTGCCCCATCTCTTCAAGATGGCACAGTCGGCACTGTCGAAAGGCGATGTGTCGCCCGCAGCGGCCCAGGAAATCCGGGCGGAGATCGACACCCACCGCGACCACTTCCTGAGCACCGGGCTGCAGCTCGGGTTTTCCTACGGACCGCCGGTGCAGGGTCCTGCGGATCCCATGCGCTACGAGCCCTCGGTGCAACCGGGCGCCCGCATGCCGCATGCGTGGCTTCAGCGCGACGGCAAGCGCCTGTCCACGCTCGATTTGCTGAGCCTGGGAGGCTTCACATTGCTGGCCGGTCCAGCGGGCACGGCGTGGCGCGCCTTTGCCACACAGGCAAGAAACACGCACGTCGTCGAGCTGGATTCATCCTACCGGTTTGAATCGGCGTGGCCCGCAACTGCCATCGTGAACGATGCCGGCGCGATCCTGGTCCGACCCGACGGCCACATCGGCATTGCAGTCCCCGACGACAGCACGGCATCGCAACAGCGTGTCCGTGACACGCTGGACCGCTTCTTGCCGCACTGACGCTTACTGCTGCTGGCTACAAGCCGCCCCCGACAAGCAGCACCTGCCCGCTCACGTAGTCGCTCTCGGGAATGCAGAACAGGTAGACGGCACCGGCAGCTTCCTCCGGCGTCCCCGCACGTCCCAGGGGCACGATCGCCGGCAGCATCTTGCGCGTCGCGCCCGGCACACCGACCTGCAGCTCACGACCATCGATCGTGACCTTGGTGTCCTGCGCTTCCATGGCCTGGGTGAGCCGCGTATCGATGAAGCCGTACGCCACGCAGTTGACGTTCACTTTGTAGCGGCCCCACTCCTTGGCCATCGTCTTCGTCAATCCGACAAGGCCGGCCTTGGCCGAGGAGTAGTTCGCCTGCCCGGCATTGCCGCCGGTGCCCGACATCGAAGAAATGTTCACGATCTTGCGGAAGACCTCCTTGCCCTCCTGCGCTTCCTTCTTGGCCAGGACGCGGATGGGCTCGGCCGCCGCGCGCAGGATACGGAACGGCGCCACGAGATGGACGTCGAGCATCGCCTGGAACTGCTCGTCCGTCATTTTCTGGATGACGCTGTCCCAGGTGTAGCCAGCGTTGTTGACGATGATGTCGAGGCCGCCGAACGTGCCCATCGCGGTCTCGACGAACGTGTCGGCAAAACCCGGTGCCACGACGCTGCCAACGCAGGCGACGGCCTCGCCGCCGGCCTTCTTGATCGCGGCAACGACGTCGGCCGCCGGTGCTTCATCAAGGTCATTGACGACGACGCGAGCACCCTCGGATGCCAGCTTCAACGCCAGGGCACGTCCGATGCCCCGGCCCGATCCGGAAATCAGCGCGACTTTTCCCTGCAGCTTGGACATGTCCCTTCCCCTTGTTTCTATGGCAGAGCGATGACGGCATCGCCGGCAAGCGTATGCAGGCCGGCATCCGTCCTGGCGTTGATCTCGAGCCGAACGCGCTTCTCGCCTTCGGCTTCGAACTTCTCGACCACCCGCCCCGTACAGGCGACCTGGGCGCCGACAGGCGTAATGGCGACGAAACGCACGCCCCAGTGGCGGATCCGGTCCTGCGGCACCCACTTGGTCAGCAGCTGGGCGAGGAAGGCCATCGACAGCATGCCGTGGGCGAACACATCCGGCATGCCGAACTTCTTCGCGAAGTCGATATCGACATGCATGGGATTGTGATCGCCGGAGGCACCGCAATAGAGCGCCAGCACATGGCGCGAGATCGGCGCACTGACATGCGTCGCGAGTTCATCGCCCACATTCACGTCATCGTAGGTCATCGCCATGGCTCCGCTCACCCGTTGCGCACGACAATGACCGTGCGGGAGATACCGACCTTCTCGCCCTTCTGGTTCGTCGCGTCCGTGTCCTGGACGATGAAGTCGAGGGCGCCGCCCTTCTTGTCGTAGATGTCGCTGATCCTGGTCTTCAGCGTGATCGTGTCGCCGGCGTAAATCGGCTTGAGATACGTGAACTGCTGCTCGCCGTGCAGCACGCGGCCGATATTGACGCCGAGCTTGCCCAGGACGTTCTCGTTGCCGGGCGCCATGGTCCCGAGGCAGAACAGGAACGTGGGCGGCGCGGGAAGTGCGGGATGGCCGGCTGCCTGCGCGGCCTCCTCGTCGAAGTAGATCGGGTTCGTCTCGTTCGTCGCCTTGGCGAAGAACTTGAGCTGGCCCGCCTCGACAGCGATCGAGCGCGCATTGGTCTCGAAACCGATGAAAGACTTGTCGAGCATATTTCGGTCTCCTCCTCCTCGGATCCGCTAAAGCGTGCGCGCAATCAGCAGCTTCATGATTTCGTTGGTACCGGCGTAGATCTTCTGCACCCGCGCATCGGCATACATGCGCGCGATCGGATACTCGGTCATGTAGCCATAGCCGCCGAAGAGCTGCAGGCACTCGTCGATCACGCGGCACTGCGTTTCCGTGGTCCACCACTTCGCCATCGCCGCCGTCGTTGGATCGAGCGCGCCGGCGAGCAGCCGCACCATCAGGTCGTCGACGAACGTGCGGGCGATCACGGCATGCGTCTTGGCTTCCGCCAGCTTGAACTGCGTGTTCTGGAAGCTCAGCAGCGGCGCGCCGAACGCCTTGCGCTCCTTGACGTAGGCGGCCGTCAACTCGACGGCACGCTCCATCGCGACCACGGCACCGAACGCGCAGATCAGGCGCTCCCAGGCCAGCTGCACCATCAGCTGCACGAAGCCCTGTCCTTCGGCCTCGCCCAGCAGGTTCTCGCGCGGCACGCGCACGTCGTCGAAAAACAGCTCCGACGTGTCCTGCGCATGCATGCCGATCTTCTCGAGATTGCGGCCGCGGCGAAATCCGGGGGCGTTGGCCGCTTCGACGACGACGATCGACACGCCCTTGGAGCCCGATGACGGATCGGTCTTGGCGACGACGAAAATGAGGTCGGCGTTCTGGCCGTTGGTGATGAAAGTCTTCTGGCCGTTGACGAGGTAGGCGTCGCCCTCGCGGCGCGCGGTCGTGCGCACCGACTTGAGGTCCGAGCCCGTATTGGGTTCGGTCATCGCGATCGCCGCGACGAGGTCGCCCGTCGCCATGCCGGGCAGCCAGCGCTGCTTCTGCGCCTCGGTGCCGTAGGCCAGCAGATAGTGGGCGACGATGTTGGAATGAACGCCGCTGCCGGCGCCGAAGCCGCCGCCGAGCCCGGCGCGGCCGATCTCCTCGGCGATCACCAGGTCATGCGCGCGGGTGCCGCCGCCACCGCCGTAGGCCTCCGGAATGCTGGCGCACAGCAGCCCGGCGGCACCCGCCGTACGCCAGGCCGCGCGATCGACAATGCCGGCGCTGTCCCACCGCTCGCGATGCGGCACGAACTCGCGCTCGAGAAAGCGCCGGGTCTGCTCGCGCAGGATGCTGAGTTCCTCCGTCATCCACGGCGACACGCGTCCGTCCATCGCCTCCTCCTTAATTTTTACCTACTAGTCAGTAGAAATAGATTTCCCGCGCCACGCGAGTCAAGCGCCTTCGCCCAGCCCGCCTGCCCACCCGGGCAGTAGCCAGGACGCGGGTGCGTCCACACATGAGGGCTTGCATCCAGCCGGAGACCGCCATGACTGCCGCCCTTGCCCCTACCCCGATCGAGGCTTTTTCCGCCGCGCTGGCCGGCATCGTCGCCACGGCGACGCCCAGCATCGTCAGCGTGCGCGCCAAGGGCTCGCGCTCGAGCGGCTTCGTCTGGCGACCCGGCCTCGTCGTGACGCCCGACGACGCCCTGGCGGAAGAGGGCCCATTCGCCGTCACGCGCGCCGACGGCGAGAGCATCCCGGCCCAGCTCGTCGGTCGCGATCCGACCACCGACATCGCCCTGCTGCGCCTCGAGCGCGCCGATGGGTTGCAACCCGTCACGTTGGCCGAAGCGTCGGTCTCACCGGGCGCGTTGGCTCTGACCGTAGGCGCCGACGACGGCACGCCGGTCGTTGCCTACGGCGTGGTGGCGCGTGCCGCGGGGCCCTGGCGGTCGCTGCGCGGTGGCGAGATCGACACCCGCATCGACCTCGACCTGCGCCTGCGGCGCAGCGCCGAGGGCGGGCTGGTGCTGGGCGCCGCGGGCCAGGCGCTCGGGATGGCGGTGTTCGGGCCGCACCGGCGTGTGCTGGTCATCCCGTCGGCCACGATCCAGCGCGTCGCTGCGACCCTCGAGCGCCAGGGGCGCATCGCGCGCGGTTACCTCGGTCTGGGGCTTCAGCCGGTGGCGCTCGATGGTGGCGGCGCCGGTGCCATGGTGATCAGCGTCGATCCCAAGGGGCCGGGCGCCAAGGCCGGCATTTTCCAGGGCGACATCGTGGTGGCCTGGAACGGTGAGCCGGTGCGCCATCTGCAGACGCTGCTGCGAGCGCTGGGGCCCAGCAGCGTCAACCAGACCGTGACCTTGGACCTGCGCCGGGCCGGACAGACGCGGCAGGTGTCGCTCACTATCGCCGAAAGGCCGGCGACTTGAGCCCCCTTCGGCTTTCGCTCGATATCGCCGACCCGGCGCTGGCCGATCGCATCGCCGCTGCACTGGCGGACGTACCCGACGTGGAGTTGGTCGGGCCGGGTGCGACCGCGGATGCAACGATCGTTCTGCCCACGGCCGCGACGCCGCCGAGCGACGGTGATGTCCCGCTGACGCCGCGCGAGCTGGAGGTGCTGGCGCTGCTGGCCGAGGGCGCGTCGAACAAGACGATCGCTCGCCGGCTGGGCATCTCGGTGCACACCGCCAAGTTCCATGTCGGCTCGCTGCTCGACAAGCTCGACGCCGTGGGCCGCACCGATGCGGTCGCGCATGCGGCCCGCCGCGGCGTCATTCATCTCTGAGGATTCCGTCGATGTTTGATGCTCCCGGTGTCTCACAGGACGAACTGGCGCTGGACGCCTATTCGCGCGCCGTCACGCAGGTGGTCGACCGCGTCGGTCCGGCCGTCGTGCGTGTCCAAAGCATCGCCCAGGGCCGGCCGCGCGGCATCGGCTCCGGCGTGGTGATCGCCGGCGACGGCCTGGTGCTGACCAACAGCCATGTCGTCGACGGCGCCCAGCGCGTGCGCCTGGCCTTTGCCGAGGACGGCGAGGCCGAGGCGGAGGTGCTGGGCGATGATCCCGACACCGACCTCGCCCTGCTGCGCACCACGCTGCCCAGCGGCACGCCGGCCGCCGCGCTGGGCGACTCCAAGCGCCTGCGGCGCGGCCAGCTGGTCGTGGCCATCGGCAATCCGCTGGGCTTCGAGTCGACGGTGACATCTGGCGTCATCT
>DATEID010000152.1:0-7240 GCA_035279245.1 Reyranella sp. | reverse complement strand
ACCAGCCATGTCGGCTTCCGGTGTGTTGTCAGAGCCAGAGGAGATCAGCATGAGTGAAGGGAACAACGATCGGCCGGTGGATGCCCGGCGGCGCAACTTCCTGCTGGCGGGAAGTGCCCTGTCGGTGTTGGGGACCGTGGGACTCGGCGCGTCGCCGCAGGTCGCGCAGGCCCAGACGCCCGCACCCGCGGCCGGCGCCGGCGGCAAGAAGCCCAATATCCTGGTGATCATGGGAGACGATGTCGGCTGGTTCAACATCGGCGCCTATCATCGCGGCATCATGTCGGGCAAGACGCCGAACCTCGACAAGCTGGCGTCGGAAGGCATGTTGTTCACGGACTACTATGCCGAAGCGAGCTGCACGGCGGGCCGGGCAAACTTCATCACCGGCGAGATTCCGCTCCGTACAGGGCTGACGACCGTTGGCCAGGCCGGCGCGGACGTCGGCATCCCGGCGGAAGCCTGCACGCTCGCCACTGCGCTCAAGGCGCAAGGTTACGCCACCGGCCAGTTCGGCAAGAACCACCTCGGTGACCTGAACAAGTATCTCCCGACGCTGCACGGGTTCGATGAGTTCTTCGGATATCTGTACCATCTCGACGCAATGTCGGATCCGTACTGGTATTCGTTCCCCATCGACCAGGACTATTACAACAAATACGGTCCGCGCAGCCTGATCCACAGCTTTGCGACCGACACCGACGATGCGACCGTGATGCCGCGCTGGGGCAAGGTGGGCAAGCAGAAGATCGTCGATGAAGGCCCGCTGCCGCCATTCCCGGACATGTCGAACGTGCCGAACATGCACGACTTGCCGTTTTTGAAGGCCAAATACGACATGACGACCTTCGACGAGGTTCTGGTCAAGGCGTCCAGCGACTTCATGGACAAGGCCAAGAAGGACGGCAAACCGTTCTTCGTCTGGCACAACACCACGCGCATGCACGTCTGGACGTTCCTCTCGAAGAAATACAGCTCGATGCAGAACAGCCAGACGAACTACGGTCTCGAGGAGGCCGGCATGGCCCAGCTCGATGACAGCGTCGGCGGCCTGCTGAAGCACCTCGACGATATCGGCGAGGCCGACAACACCATCGTGATCTTCACGACGGACAACGGCGCGGAGGTGTTCACCTGGCCCGACGGCGGCATGACGCCGTTCAAGAACACCAAGGGCACGGTCGGCGAGGGCGGCTTCCGCGTGCCCTGCATCATCCGCTGGCCGGGGCAGGTGAAGCCGGGCTCGGTCGAGAACGGCATCTTCTCCGGCCTCGACTGGTTCCCCACCCTGACGGCGGCGGCGGGCAATCCGAACATCACCGATCAACTGCTGAAGGGCGTGAAGCTCGGCGACCGGACCTACAAGAACCACCTCGACGGCTACAACCAGATGGATCTCCTTACCGGCAAAGGTCCATCCAAGCGCCACGAGGTCTTCTACTTCGGCGGCCCGCAACTCGGCGCGGTTCGCGTCGACGACTTCAAGTTCACGTTCTTTGAGCAGCCCTATGGCTGGCCGGGTGAAAAGATCACTACGGACATGCCCACGATGGTGAATATTCGCCAGGACCCGTTCGAGCGCACCCCGATGATTCGCGGCGAGTCGACCAATACCGGCGCCTTTGGCTACGGCAACGACTTCTACGCCCGCGAGTTCTGGCGCTTTGTCCTGGTCCAGCAGTTTGTCGGGAAGCTGGCGCTGACGGCGGTCGACTATCCGCCGATGCAGAATCCGGCGTCCTTCAATCTCGACGCGGTGAAAAAGAAGATCGACGAAATGATGAAGCACCACGAAGGCCAGTAGGCCACTTCCGACCGGAAACTCCTGGCGGGGGCGCATGCGACAGCGCTCCCGCTTTATGCTTCCATGTGCAAGCGGTCTGGTCAGGTGTTGCATCCGGTAGCCGGCGCAAGGCGGCCGTCTTTGCCCGCTCGTAATCCGCCCGAACAGTCGCTACGCATGGCCTCCGTTGGCCGTCCGGATCATGATTCCGGATCATCCGACGTCGATATCGTCAGTTTGCGGACAACGGGTGCCGAGCTGGCTAATATCTGAGTGCAAGTCGGATGGCGTCAGCCCTTCGCCGCGCCCGCTCCTCCTGGGCTCGACCAACGGCCTGAGAGCTGAGGTGGACGGCCGTCACTCCAACCACGGCGGAAGCCGCAGCGCGCCCGCGACCATGAAGATCGGCATCATTTCGGATACGCATGGTCTTCTGCGGACTGAGGTTGCCGAACGACTCGCTGGTGTCCATCACATTATTCATGCTGGCGATATTGGTGGCGTCGAGGTGATTTCAGAACTCCGTCAAATCGCACCGATAACGGCAATAAGAGGAAACATCGACAGAGGTGAGTGGGCGTCGGAGTACCCGCACACCGCATTCCTGAAGCT
This sequence comes from Reyranella sp., assembly GCA_035279245.1. GTDB lineage: Bacteria > Pseudomonadota > Alphaproteobacteria > Reyranellales > Reyranellaceae > Reyranella. Next base: position 4,845 of record DATEID010000152.1, on the reverse strand, counting down.
TCATGGTCGGTCCATCTATGTACTTCACAACCTCAAAGAGCTGGATCTCGATCCCGCGGCGGCCGGAATCGATGTCGTTGTGTCAGGTCACTCGCATCGTCCGAAAATCGAAACCGTCAGCGGCGTGCTTTACATAAATCCGGGAAGCGCCGGACCGCGCCGTTTCTCCCTGCCAGTTGCACTGGCGACACTTGAGCTAGCGGGCGAAGCGGTTGGGCCGAGCTTGCATGAAATTGACACGCCATCCCATAAGAATAGCCGCGTTCCGTTGGGTCGCGCGAACAAGCGTGCGGCCGTTCATAGCGGGCCAAGGCGAAGGCGGTGATCTACGGCATTTGGAACGAGCGCACGGAGCGGAGCGGGGTCTTTTGGCCACCGTGGAAGCCCACGCCAGTACGTCGATTATGGAAATATTGGATGATCTCGAGGAAGCCGATGGGCGGGAAGGCTCGTTTACTGCGAATACCTTAGTTAGCCGCCGTACAGCTTGAACGAGTTCGTTTGTTCGTCGCCGTCCTTCTTGCCACGTCTCATCGATCTCTTGTGACGGGTCGCCTCCCGAAGCGCTGTGTCGACCAAGGAGTCTGCAATCCAGCGTGCGATGGATTGAATCTCCTTGTCGCGAGCACCCCAGATGTCACGGAGCACGACATAGGCTTCGATGCCGTAGACGACCGAGAGCGCTCTCACCAAGCGATCGAAACGGCGTTTGCCCAATTGGCGCTTGAGGGGCATCGCGGCGTGGCTGAGGATGTCGATGCGGTGACCCCGCCGGTAAGGTTCCTCAGTCAGGCGGCCGGCGCGCTCGAGAGCCACATCGGTGAGCGAGACCTGCAGCGCGGCGCGCAATTGCGGCTCGTATTCGGTAAAGCGCGGAAAGGTCTGCCGGAACAGCTCCTCGATGCGCTCGCGTCCATCGGCAAAGGAGGAGGCGGCCTGGCGGACCGGGCCAAGGCTGTAATCGACGACGGCCGAGATCATCTTGCCGCGTGTCGGAAAGTATCGATAGGCGGTGGCGCGCGAGACGCCGGCATGTTGGGCGAGCTCGGCGACCGAAACGATCTGGCCTTGTCCCAACAGGAGGCTCGCATGTTCGAGCAGGCGGCGGCGCGTCCGCCCTTTCGGTCCTTCTTTCTTGGCCGTCTTGGCAGCGCGGTGGCTTTCCTGTCTGGCCTGCATGCGAGCGAGACGGTCCATCTTCATCTCTTTCCCAAGTCAGTCTGTCACGATGGCGGAAAGTGCGTCCAGTAACGAAGCCGCCAACCGGACCGAGATGACGCGCGGGGATGAAAAATCGGGCGGCGACCAACTTCAGCCTGTACAGGCGCCGCGGCAGAGGACTAGGGTTGCGACATCCCGTGAGACTGTCGTCTCATTTTTCAGGCTCTCCCGGGACCAGAGAGAGGATAAAGCGCCGCCGCAGAAGTGGCGCAGGCCGGGATCAAGTCGCTCCGGTCGAGAGGAACGTCGATGAGGGTTGCGGTTTCCTCCACGAGAGGCCGACAGGATATCTGCGCGTGCGGGATGCCGTTGCCGTGAGGATCATACCGGTCCGAGCGGGAGGATTGTGACATGGCGAATGTGCTGTTCACCAACGTTCGCATCATCGATGGTACAGGCGCGCCGCCCTATTCGGGCGAGGTGCTGGTGCAAGGCAACCGCATTGCCCGCGTGGCCAAGGGCCTGCGCGCCATCCCGACGGCGGGAATCACGGTGCTCGATGCATCAGGCGCGACGCTGATGCCGGGCATGACCGAGGCGCACACGCATTTCGCCTGGAACGATCAGCCGACCCTCAATGCGATCCAACGCATGCCGCCCGAGGAACACATCCTGTGGTGCGCCCACATCGCCGAGCGCTATCTCGACATGGGCTGGACTTCCTGCGTCGGCGCCGCCACCGCCAAGGCACGCCTCGACGTGGTGATCCGCAACGCGATCGAGGCCGGGCAGATCAAGGGACCGCGCTATCTGGCCGCCAGCCAGGAAATCACCGTACCCGGCGGGCTGGCCGACGAGACGCTGCCGCATCTGCCGTTCCCCGAATTCAGTTTCGGCGTGGTGGTGCGCGGGGTCGATGACATGCGTGCCGCCGTCCGCCAGTTTCTCAAGTACGGCGTCGATGCCATCAAGCTCAACCTGTCGGGCGAATACATCGCCGGCATCCCGGCCGAGTTCACACCGATGACGGATGCCGAGGTGGCGGTCGCGGTCGAGGAGGCCAGGCTGCGCGGCAAGCGCGTCCAGGCCCACGCACGCTCCTGCGAATCGATCAAGCAGTGCCTGCGCAACGGCATCGATGTGATCTATCACGCAAGCTTCACCGACGAAGAGGCGCTCGACATGCTCGAGGCGGCCAAGGACCGCATCTTCGTGGCGCCCGGCCTCGCCTGGCTGGTCAAGACTTCGTACCACGCCTCGGCGTGGGGCTTGCCGCCTGAGGTGACCGCCAAGATGGGCTATCACCGCGAGCTCGAGGCGGCAGTCGAATCGCTCAAGAAGATGCACAAGCGGGGCATCAGGATCTTGCCCGGCGGCGACTATGGTTTCGCCTGGATTCCTCACGGCAGCAACGCCACCGATCTCGAATATTTCGTGAAGTATCTTGGTTTCACACCCATGGAGGCGATCGTCTCCGCCACCAAGCTCGGTGGCGAGATCATGATGCGGCCGAAGGAACTCGGGCTTGTGAAGGAAGGTTATCTTGCCGATCTGCTGCTGGTCGACGGCGATCCGCTCGCCAACATCGTCCTCCTCCAGGATAAGAGTCGCATTCTTGCCGTGATGAAGGACGGCACCTTCCATCGGCAGCCGGATATCCGCTCGGCGCGCAGTGTCATGCCGGCGTCGGTGGCTTAGCGGGAGAAGGGGAGCGCGGCATGGCCAGCCAGTTCCACCTCGTCGGCCGTATCGCCGTGGACATCGAGACACCCACGGGCGCCGGCGAGGCCGCGCTTTGCATTCATGGGCTGGGCGGCACTTCGAACACCTGGACGCCTCTGTTGCCTGCCCTCTCGCGCTTCACCACCGTGCGCTTCGATCTGCCGGGGTCGGGCCGGTCGCATAGGGCCGAGGGTATGCTCTCGATCTTCACCTTGGTCGAAGCTTGCCTGCGGGTGCTGGCGAGCCGCCGCATCGAGCGTGCGCACGTCCTTGGCCATTCGCTTGGCACTATCATTGCGCTGCATCTCGCCGCTCGCGAACCCAAGATGGTGCGCAGCCTCGCCTTGTTCGGACCACTGCTGGCGCCGCCTGATGTGGCGCGCGCAGGCATCAAGGCGCGCGCCGAGAAAGCGCGCCGCGAGGGCGACGCCGGCATGCAGGCGATCGCCGATTCGCTCGTTCAGGCGGCGACCTCGGCCGAGACGAGGGCGCGGCGGCCCGCCGTGGTCGCCTATGTGCGCGAATCCCTGATGCGCCAGGACCCCGACGGTTATGCCCGCACCTGCGAGGCCCTGGCCGAAGCGAAGCCGGCGGACGCCGCGGCGATCGTCTGTCCGACCCTGCTCGTCACCGGCGACGAGGATGGCGTGGCGCCGCCCCACGCCGTGCGTGCGCTGGGCAGCAAGATCGCGGGCAGCCAGGTCGAGGTGCTGCGAGGCTGCGGGCACTGGACGCCGCTCGAGAAGGCAGACGAGTGCATCGACCTCCTGAGGCGGTTTTATGCGCGGCGCGGATCGGTCGAACGGGAGGCGAGGCATGTCCAATACTCTGTTCACTAATGTGCGCATCATCGACGGGACCGGCATGCCGCCCTATGCCGGCGAGGTGCTGGTGCAGGGCAATCGCATCTCGCGCGTGACACGCGGCGGTCGGCCGACATCGATGGCGGGCGTCACGGTGATCGACGCGGCCGGCGCGACCTTGATGCCGGGCATGACCGAGGCCCACGTCCACCTCGCCTGGAACAATGCGGCGACCCTGGACGCCATCCAGTTGATGCCGCTCGAGGAGCATATGCTCCTGACCGCGGCCAACGCGCGCCTCTATCTCGACTGCGGCTGGACCTCGGCGGTCGGTGCCGCGACCGCCAAACCCCGGCTCGATGTCGTGATCCGCAATTCGATCAACGAGGGGCTGGTGCCGGGGCCACGCTACCTGGCGGCGAGCCCTGAGATCACGGTAGCGGGCTCCCTGGGCGACGACACGCTGCCTCATCTGCCGTACGAGGAGTTCAGCTTCGGCAAGGTGGTGAGCGGGCCCGAGGAGATGCGCAAGGCCGTTCGCACGTTCCTCAAGTACGGCGTCGATACCATCAAGCTGAACCTGTCGGGCGACAATTTCGTGCCGCATGCCGACGCCAAGACCAACTGGATGAGCGACGAGGAAGTCGCGATGGCGGTGCGCGAAACCAAGCTGCGCGGCAAACGCAACACCGTGCATGCGCGCTCTCGCGATTCGATCCAGCAGGCGCTGCGGCATGGCGTCGAGGTCCTCTATCACGTGAGCTACACCGACGAGCAGACCCTCGACATGCTCGAAGCACAGAAGGACCGGATCTTCGTGGTGCCGACTTTCTCGGTGCTGGTGAAGCTCGCCTACGAAGGCACGCCGTACGGACTCGCCAAAGGCACGGCGATGCAGCGGAACATGGAGGAAGAGCTGGAAGCTTGCGCTGCCACGATGCGCGCGTTGCACAAGCGCGGTCTGCGCATCCTGCCCGGCGGCGACTACGGCTTCGCCTGGGCCAAGCACGGCGAGAATGCCAACGACCTGCAGTACCTCGTCACCTACGCCGGCATGACGCCGATGGAAGCGATCCTCGCGGCGACCAAGTTCGGCGGCCAGATCATGATGCAGGGCGACGAGCTCGGCCAGGTCAGGGAAGGCTTCCTGGCCGACCTG
>DATEID010000151.1:0-3065 GCA_035279245.1 Reyranella sp. | reverse complement strand
GAAGCAGAAGTTGACGGTGCGGCGGGCGATACGGGCCGTTCCTTCCAACCATTGCCCCAACCGGGCGCCCCGCACGAACTCGGTGCTGAGCGACACCGTGGGATGCGGCCAACGGATGCCGGTGGCATGGCCGGACCCCGCACCCATCACCATGTCGGCCACCGTGACCAGGAGACCGCCGTGCGCCCAACCCATGGGATTGCCGTGTCGCGCCTCCAGTGGCAGCCCGACTCGGAGCTTCTCGCCCTCGGCCTTGAACCAAAGCGGCCCGATCAATCCGACGAAATCGTCGGTGACGTCGAGCTTGCGGAATCCTTGCGGAACGAGCGTGTCGGTCATGTAGGCAATCCGTCGGAGGAAGCGGCGAGACGATCGAGCGCCTCGCGCACGATCGGCGCAAAGGGCGTTGCACGGTGCGTTTCCTCGTTCAGCGACACCATGATCGCCTTGAGTATCGCCGTGCAGTTTCCATCGCCGTCGAACAGGGCGTGGCCGACGATGCACTTGCGTTCGTGCGCCTCGGTCAATCGCGCGCAAGCGGTGGCAGTGCCGGGATAGAACATCTGCCGTTTGAAATCGACCTCGAGCCGCCCGACCACGAGGCGAAAGGGGGGCAGTCCCACACGCACGATCTCGCGCAGATAAGAGACCCTCACGCTTTCCAGGAGCTGCAGGAAGGCAACGTTGTTGATATGACCGTTGGCATCGACATCGGCAAAGCGCAGGCGTTCGGATGTCGCAAAGCCGTAGATGCCGCGATCGGCGAGATCGAGTGCCATCAGGGCTAGCGCTCCGCGAATTCCAGGGTGAGATCGGCGGCTTCCGACGGCGGCACCAGCAAACGGTCGCTGTCGGGCGTCAGCAGCTTCACGCCGTTCTTCCTCAAAAGGGCTTCGCAAGCCGGGAGGCTTTCGACGCGCAGCCGCAGCAGCGCCGGATGGTCGCCCGGTCGCACCGGAACGATTCCGGGATAGCGCGTCATGTAGGCGTCGCGTGTGAGGTAGCAGATCGGCTGGGTGCCGGTATCGACAATCAGCGCCTCGCCTTCCAATCTCACGGCATCGGCACCGAAGTATCTCCGAAGCGCGCTTGCCCAGTCCGCCGGCCTTTCGGCAACTACCGTCACGCCCAGGATGCCGCACGCACCGTTCGGGTGGTTTGCCCATTCGGGTCGATAGACGAATTGCGGCGTGAGGTGCTCGCAGACGAAGAAGCCGACCACCGGCATGTGCGCCTTGGGAATGCGCACTGTCCTGAAACGCGCCTGCTCGGTTTTGCCCTCGACCTCGACGGCGCGCTCGAAGGCGAGCGGCGCGTCCGGCTGCAATCCGGCGGACTTGAACGCCTCGTAAGCGAGATCGGCTCCGTCGGTCGCCAGCGCGACATTGGCGAGGCCACCGCCGCTTTTCAGCCACCGCCGCCGCTCGGCGTTGAATTCGGTGTCCTCGACGATTCCCAGAATCTCGAAATAATCTCTCCCGAAGATCATCAGGTGGTTGGCCGTGCCGAGCTTCCTGTGGAAGCCACGCGGCTGGACCTGGAAGCCGAGCCGTTCGTAGGCGACCTGCGCCGCGTCGATGCCGTCCACCATGACGACCACATGGTCGAGCCCCTTCACCGCCCGCTTCATGCCGGTCGCCGCCGTACCATGTTGATGCCTTTGGCGGTCATGACGAGCTCGCCCTTCTGGTTCATGGCCTGCCAGCTTTCATGGATGACGCCGAGCTCCGGCTTGCTCCGCGACGGCACCTTCGCCGCACACTCCACCCAGGCGGTGAGCGTATCGCCGGGTCGAACCGGCTTCAGCCAGCGAATCTCGTCGACGCCGGGCGAACCGAGCGCCGTACGCTTGTCGAGATAATTGTCGACGAAAAGCCGCATCAGCTTGGAGCAGACTTGCCACCCCGAGGCGATAAGCCCGCCGAAAAAAGACTCCTTGGCCGCGGCGGCATCGACGTGGAACTCCTGCGGATCGTAGAGCCGCGCGAAGTCGACGATCTCCTGCTCGGTGAAAGTCGTCGAGCCCAGCGGGTATTTCCTGCCGACCTCGTAATCGTCCCAATAGCGTGGGGCATTCAGCGGTGCATCCATCGGAGGCGCAAGATGCTGTGCCCGGTTCAGTCTGACAAGACCTGGCCGAACCGCTTGGCGATCTCCTCCAGCATGACTTCCGATGCGCCGCCGCCAATCGCCTGCACCCGCGCATCGCGGGCCATGCGCTCGATCGCGCTTTCGCGCACGAAGCCCATCCCACCATGGAACTGCACGCAGTCGTACAGCACCCTGTTCACCAGATCGCCGGCCAACGCCTTCACCATCGACACCTGAGCCACACAGTCGACGCCGCTGGCATCGAGCCAGGCCGTGTGGTGAACGAGCTGGCGCACCGCCTCGACCTCGGCGAGCCGGCGTGAAAGCCGCTGGCGGATCGCCTGCTTCTCCCACAGCGGCGCACCGAAGGCCATGCGCTGGTTCACATGATCGAACGTGAGGCGGATGGCTTCGCGTGCCTCGGCCATCGCCATGGCGCCGATCACCAGCCGCTCGGTCTGGAAGTTCGCCATGATGGAATAGAAACCGCGATTCTCTTCGCCCAGCACGTTCTCGGCCGGCACGCGGCAATCCTCGAACACGAGTTCCGCAGTGTCCGAGCAGCGCCAGCCGGTCTTGTCGAGGGCGCGGCCGAGCCGGAAACCTTCCGTCCCCTTCTCGACGATGAACATGGTGATCCCACGGCTGCCCTTGGCCTGCGGATCGGTGCGGGCGGCGACGAAGTAGAGATCGCCGTGGACGCCGTTGGTGATGAACATCTTGGCGCCGTTCAGGACGTAGCCACTGCCGTCGCGCACGGCACGGGTGCGAATGCCCGCGACGTCGGAGCCCGCGTCGGGCTCGGTGACCGCCACGGCAGTGATCGTGCGGCCGGCGACGATGCCCGGCAGATACTTCTCGAGCTGCCGCTTGCTGCCGTACCGCATGAGGTGGGGACTTGCCATGTCGGTATGGACAAGGACCGTGATGGCAAAACCACCGAACGTCGACCGTCCGACCTCCTCGGCAAGCAC
>DATEID010000150.1:0-5727 GCA_035279245.1 Reyranella sp. | reverse complement strand
CGGATCGATCACCGCAAGGCCTGCTTCGCGGGCGAAGTGATTGCACCGGCCGGTGAAGGGCGCCGTGACCTCGATCCCCTCCCCGGCCAGCACCTTGGCCACCGTAGCCGCTGCTTCGTCCTCGTGGACGTCGTCGGCATCCAGTCGGGCGGCGACGACCGTCTCGACACCCAGGGCCTTGAGCTTGGAAACATCGTCGTCAGACAGCACGCGGCCCTTGGCGAAGTTGAGGCCGTTCGCGCGCCAGCTATGCGCCAGGATGGCGCCGGTCGCCTCGTCGATCGGGGTGTCGCCGAATCTCATGCTGCTGCCGCCTTGGGCGCAGCAAGCGTTTCCAGCCGCCGTGCGCGCACCTCCACGATCTGTCCCAGGATCGACACCGCGATCTCGGCGGGGGATCGCGCCCCAATGTTCAGGCCGACCGGGCCATGGATACGGGCGAACTGTTCATCTGTTATGCCGGCCTCCGCCGCCAGACGCTCCTTGCGCTTGGCATGCGTACGCTTGCTGCCGAGCGCGCCGATATAGAAGACATCGGACTTGAGCGCCGCCTCTAGCGCCGGATCGTCGAGCTTGGGATCGTGCGTCAGCGTCACGACGGCGGTCGAGACATCCAGGCCCATCTTTTCGAAGGCCTCGTCGGCCCATTCCTGCATCACCTTGACGCCGGGAAAGCGCGCATCGGTGGCGAAGGCGCGGCGCGGGTCGACAACCGTCACGTCGAAGTCCATCAGCGATGCCATTGGCGCCAGCGATTGCGCAATATGGACGGCGCCCACGATGATGAGACGCGCGGGCGGTACATAGACGTTCAGGAAAACCTTTCCGCCCGCAAGGTCGACCGTCTCGCTGCGACCGATCTGCATGGCGCGGCGGGCCGCCGACACCAGCGTCGCATCGTTCGCCAATTCACCATCGGCACGGTCGGCATAGACAAGCGCCTCGGCAGCATCGCTCAGCCGTGTCGCAAGCACCACCGCCCGCCGGTCGGCGCGTGCGTCCTGCAGCGCCGCCAGGGTCTCGTGCTTCATCGCTCAGTCCACCTTCTCGACGAATACCTGCACTTTGCCGCCGCAGGCGAGACCCACATCCCAGGCCTGTTCGTCGCTGACGCCAAAATCCAGGAGCCGCGGCTTGCCGTCGGCGATCGAGGCCAGCGCTTCCTTGACGACGGCGCCTTCGATGCAGCCGCCGGAGACAGAGCCCACCATGGCGCCCGAATCGTCGACCGCGAGCTGGCTGCCCACGGGACGCGGCGAAGAGCCCCAGGTCGTGATCACCGTCGCGACCGCCACACCCTTGCCGGAAGCCTTCCACTTGCCGACCTGATCCAGGACTTCCAGCGCGTCGCTCATGATGTCTACTCCTTGCGCAGTTCCGTCTGCCAATCCGTAAGCCGCTTGTCGGCAGCATGGCCCTTAACGCCCAACGCCGCGATCAGCCCGCCCAGGCTTTCGAGATTATGCACCGGCCGGAACTCGTCGACATGCGGCAGCATCGCCTTGTTGCCTTGAGATTTGGGTTCATAGCCGCCGTATCTCAAGAGCGGGTTGAGCCAGATGAGGCGACTGCACGATTTGTGGAGCCGCTCCATTTCCTCCGCCAGACCGGCCGCGCCTTCACGGTCGAGCCCGTCGGTGATCAACAATACCACGGCGCCCTGCCCCAGCACGCGTCGCGACCAGCGATTGTTGAATTCGTGCAATGCCTGGCCGATACGCGTGCCGCCGGACCAATCCTCGACCTGCGCAGACGCCTTTTGCAGCGCGACGTCGACATCGCGGTTGCGCAGCGCGCGCGTCACGTTCGACAGCCGCGTGCCGAAGGTAAAGCAGAAGACCCTGTCGCGATCGTTGGTAATGGCGTGCATGAAATGCAGGAACATCCGCGTATAGCGCGCCATCGATCCGGAAATGTCGCACAGGATCACCAGCGGCGGCGGCCGTCGCCGTGGCTCGCGGCGCCGCAGCTCGATCAGTCCCTCCGGCCGCAGCGCGCGCCGCAGCGAGCCGCGAAAATCGACCCGCGGCCCGCGCCGGGCGGAGCGGTAGCGGCGTGTGCGCCGCTCCGGAACCGGCAGACGCAGGCGTGAGATGGCGCGCAGGGCTTCGTCGATCTCGGCCTGGCTCATCTGCTCGAAATCGCGATGCTGCAGCACCTCGCGATCCGACACCGTAAAGGTCGCCTCGACCTCGACCTCCGGCGGTTCGCTCTCCTTGTCCTCCGGCGACTCGCCTCGGCCGGGCTGAAGGGCCTCCTGCAGGCGGCGGCTGAGCTGCTTGCGCTTGTCCTCGTCGGCCGGCAGCCCGACCTGCGGCAGCAGCATCTCCATCATCTTCTCCAGAAGACGTGGATTGCGCCAATAGACGTGGAAGGCCTGGTCGAAGATCTCGCGCTGGTCGCGGCGGTTCACGAACACCGAATGCAGCGTCCAGTAGAAGTCGTCGCGACTCCTGAGGCCCGCTGCTTCCACCGCTTCGATGGCACGCAGCACCTGGCCCGGGCCGACGCGCAGCCCGGCGGTGCGAAGCGTCCGGGCGAAATGCACGATGTTGGTTGCGAGCTTGTCCCCGACCGGGCGGCCGTCACGCCCCGGTTCCCCTGCAGCCGGCGGCAGCGCGTCCATTACAGCGCCTCGAATTCCTCTCCCCCGCCAGGGGGAGAGGCTAGGTGAGGGGGAATCAGTGTGCGTGTCCCCCTCACCCAACCTCTCCCCCTGACAGGGGAGAGGAGCTTGACGTGCGTGCCAACGTCAAACATGCCCTACCCCAACGGCTGGGCCGCGATGTCGGCTTTCACCTTGCGCAGGATATCGGCTGCTTCCGAGCCTTGCAGACGCTGGATGTCGTCCTGGTACTTCAGCAGTACGCCCAGCGTGTCGTTGATCGTCTTTGGATCGAGGTCGAGCGCGTTGAGCTCGGACAGCGCGGTCGCCCAGTCGATCGATTCGGCGACGCCCGGCGACTTGAAGAGATCGAGCTTGCGCAGCTCCTGGACGAAGCCCACGACCTGGCGCGACAACCGTTCGCTGGCGCCCGGCGCCTTGACCTTCAGGATCTCGAGCTCGCGCCTGAGGTCGGGATAGTCGACCCAGTGGTAGAAGCAGCGCCGCTTCAAGGCGTCGTGGATCTCGCGCGTGCGGTTCGAGGTGATGACGACGATCGGCGTCTGTGCCGCCTTGATCGTGCCGAGTTCGGGAATCGTCACCTGGAAATCGGACAGCACTTCCAAGAGATACGCCTCGAACGGTTCATCGGTGCGATCCAGCTCGTCGATCAGCAAAATCGGCGCTCCCTCCGCGTGCGGCTGCAAGGCCTCGAGCAACGGACGGCGGATCAGGAAGCGCTCGTTGAAGATGTCGGACTCGAGCTCGGAACGATCCTGCACGCCTTGTGCCTCGGCCAGCCGGATCTCGATCATCTGGCGGGAGTAGTTCCACTCGTAGACGGCGGACGAGACATCCAGCCCTTCGTAGCACTGCAGGCGGATCAGCGGTCGGTTCAGGGTCTTCGCCAGCACCTTCGCGATCTCGGTCTTTCCGACGCCCGCTTCGCCTTCGCAGAACAGCGGTCGGCCGAGCTTGAGGGCAAGGTAGAGAACGGTGGCGAGGCTGCGGTCGGCGATATAGTCGCCGGCCTTCAAGAGCTCGACGGTGGCGTCGATGGACGCCGGCACAGGCGAAGGCATGGAACTCCCAAAAACGCTCGGGGTGAGGCGAAAGGGCAAGTGTAGCGGATGAGGCGATGGGCCGGTATGGTTGGAATCGCCAGAGAATTCAAGCGGTTGGGAGGTAGCCATGGCGAACGGGTCATTCAAGGGGCGCGTGGCCGTTGTCACAGGCGGCGCGCGCGGCATCGGCCTCGCCTGCGCCGCCAAGATCGTCGCAGGGGGCGGTCGGGTGGCGCTCTGGGACCGCGACCTGCCGCGCGCCGAGCAATCGGCCAAAGAGCTGAAGGACGCTGTCGCGATCGAGGTCGATGTCACCAGCGACCTCTCGATCGACAAGGCGCTGGCGGCGACGGAGCGGCAACTGGCCGCCGCCGATATCCTGATCGCGAGCGCCGGCATTACCGGCCCGAACACGACCGTGGTGCAATATCCGGTCGATGCCTGGCGCCAGGTGATCGACATCAACCTGACCGGCGTCTTCCTGTGCAACCGCGCGCTTGCGCCGGGCATGGTGAAGCGTGGCTGGGGCCGTATCGTCAACATCGCCTCGGTTGCGGGCAAGGAAGGCAATCCCAACGCCTCGGCCTACTCGGCCTCGAAAGCCGGTGTGATCGGCCTGACGAAGTCGCTCGGCAAGGAGCTCGCGACGTCGGGCGTGCTGGTGAACTGCGTGGCACCGGCGGTGATCAAGACGGAGTTGTTCAGCCAGATGACCGAGCAGCATATCCAGTACATGCTGTCCAAGATCCCGATGAACCGTTTCGGCGAAGTCGAGGAAGTGGCCGAGCTGGTCTCCTGGCTGGCCTCGCCGCTTTGCACCTTCAGCACGGCGTCGGTGTTCGATCTTTCCGGTGGCCGGGCCACCTACTGAATTGGGAGTCGCGTATCATGTCCGATCTGCATAGCCTTACGCTCACCGAGCTGGCGGAAGGCCTTTCGGCTCGCCGCTTTTCCTCGCGCGACATCGTCGATGCCCTCTTGACGCGGATCGACAAGGCGGATGGCAAACTCCACGCTTTTACCGAAGTCTACGGCAAGGAAGCGAAAGCGCTCGCCGATGCCGCCGACACGGCTCGCCGTTCCGGCTTCCCGCTCGGACCGCTGCATGGCTTGCCGATGGCCTACAAGGACCTGTGCGACATCGCCGGCCGCATCGGCACGGGCGGCTCGAAGATGTATGCGACGCGCCAGGCGACCGAGACGTCGAATACCGTCGAGCGTCTCACCGCGGCGGGCATGATCCCGGTCGGCAAGCTGCATATGGTCGAGTTCGCCTTCGGCGGCTGGGGCACCAATCCGCTGATGGGCACGCCCTGGAACCCGTGGGATCTAAAGACGCATCGTGTTCCCGGAGGCTCCTCGAGCGGCACCGGCGTCGCGGTTGCCGCGCGATTGGTTCCGGCCGGCATCGGCAGCGACACCGGGGGCTCGGTGCGCATCCCTTCCGCGTTCAACGGACTCGTCGGGCTCAAGGTCACGTTCGGCCGTATCGGGCTTTCGGGCACGCTGCTCCTGAGCTGGACGCTCGACACGATCGGCCCGCTGGCGCGCTCGGTCGAGGATTGCGCGCTACTCCTCAACGCGCTTGCGGCACCCGACCCGCGCGATCCGACGACACTCGGTCAACCGCTCGAGGATTTCACGCTGGCGGCGAAGCCGGGTTCGATCAAGGGCATGCGCATTGCCTTGCCCGACGCCAGTCAACTTCCCGATTTCATGCATCCCGATGTTGCCGACGCCTGGCGGGCGAGCGCGCGCACGTTTGAAAACCTGGGCGCGGTGGTCGAAGCGGCGCGCTTGCCGGACTGGTACTTCGACCTGTCGCGGCCGGCCGGCACCATCATCGCCTCCGAGGCCTTCGCCCTTCACCGCGCCTACATCGAAGATTCAGCCAGGCCGATCGGCCCCGCGGTGCGTTCGCGGACCCTCGCGGCGAAGGACTTGGCGCCGGGCGCTTACGCCGAGGAGATCCGGGTCATGGCCGATCGACGGCGGGCCTTCGGCGATTGGTTCCGACGCTATGACGCCGTCCTTCTGCCGACCGTCGCCGTGCCGGCC
>DATEID010000149.1:0-4528 GCA_035279245.1 Reyranella sp. | reverse complement strand
GACCAGACGCTCAGCGTCGCCAGCGCCGCCGCGAGCCAGCTCGGCCGACTGCTGCGCGCCTTCCTCGAAAACTACGGCTAGGCGTCGTGCTGCCGCAGGAGATCATCCGCAAGAAACGCGACGGCCATGTGCTGTCGGCCGGGGAGATTGCCGCGATCGTGCACGGCATCACGGACGGCAGCCTGAGCGAAGGCCAGGTGGCGGCCTTTGCCATGGTGGTGTTCTTCCGCGACATGAAGCCGGAAGAATGCGGGGCCTTCACCCTCGCGCTTGCCCGGTCCGGCCTGACGCTCGACTGGTCGGACCTCGATCTCCCGGGACCGGTGATCGACAAGCACTCGAGCGGCGGTGTGGGCGACAAGGTGAGCCTGATACTGGCGCCGATCGTGGCCGCCTGCGGCGGTTTCGTGCCGATGATCTCGGGCCGCGGCCTTGGCCATACCGGCGGCACGCTCGACAAGCTCGACTCGATCACAGGCTACGAGACGCAGCCGGATATCGCGACCTTCCGCAAGGTGGTGCGCGAGGTGGGCTGCGCCGTCATCGGCCAGACGGATGACCTCGCGCCGGCGGATCGACGGCTCTACGGCGTGCGCGATGTCACGGCCACCGTGGAGTCGATCCCGCTGCTCGTGGGATCCATCCTCAGCAAGAAGATCGCCGCCGGCCTCGACGGGCTGGCGATGGACGTCAAGTGCGGTTCGGGCGCCTTTTGCCAGAGCGAAGCGATGGCACGCGATCTGGCGCAAGCCATCGTTACCGTCGCCAATCGCGCCAGTCTTCCGATCGTGGCGCTCATCACGGACATGGATCGCGTTTTGGGCCGCAACGTCGGGAATGCCCTCGAAGTGGCGGAGGCCGTCGCCTATTTGACCGACGAGCAGCAGCGCGACCCTCGCCTCCATGAGGTGACCATGGCGCTCGCTGGCGAGATGTTGGCGCTCGGCGACCTCGTGTCGAGCGTCGACGAGGGACGAGCAAAGGCCGAAGCGGCGCTCGCTGATGGTCGAGCTGCGGAGAAGTTTGCCCGCATGATCTCCGCGTTGGGCGGACCCGACGATTTCGTGAAGTGCGTAGACCGCTACCTTCCGCATGCGCCGGTCGTGAAGCCCTGTCGTGCCGACCGCAGCGGCTATGTCGCCGCGATGGACGCAAGGCAGGTCGGCATCGCCGTCGTCAGCCTGGGCGGCGGCCGCAGCCATGCCGACGATGCGATCGATCCGTCCATCGGCCTGACCAACGTGATCGATGTCGGCGCGCGCGTACGTCCCGGCGACGAGCTCTGCATCGTGCACGCGGGGAGCGAGGCCGACGCCGATTCGGCGGTCGACGCCGTGCGCCAGGCGATCCGCATCGACGATGCATTGCCGCCAGAGAAGCCCGTTGTCATGGCAAGGATGGCGCCATGACGAACTTCGAGCTCGCGTGCTACGAGCGCGACGGCTTTTTCGTCCGCGAGCGCCACGACGGTCCGCGCCATGCTTGCCTGCTGCATCCTGCGACGGCCAGCCGGTGTACGATTTCGGCAACCGGGCGCAACGTCGCGATCTTCCGCTTCGAGGTTTCAAGTGATCCCCAAGGCTGAACTGCATTGCCATCTCGAAGGTTCGATTCCGCCTGCATTGGCGCGCGAGCTGGCGACTCGCAACGGAATTGCGCTTCCCGATGGCCTGTTTGGGCCGGACGACAGCTATGTCTGGAACGATTTCCTGAGCTTCCTCGCCGCCTATGACCGGGTCTGCGGTGTGCTGAAGACGGCGCGCGACTTCGGTGACGTGATATATTCCTACCTCGCGGGCGCTGCCGGACAAGGCGCCGTCTATGTCGAGGTCTTCTGCTCGCCCGAGCGGCCGAAGGCGTTGGGCATCGCCTATGCCGATTGGCTGGCGGCGCTGGTTGACGGCATCGACCGAGCGCACCGCGAGTTCGGTATCGTCGGGCGCATCATCGTGGTCTGCATCCGGCATCTGGGACCGGACCGCGCCATGGCCCTGGTCGAACGCATGATCGCCGAGCCGCACTCCTATGTCGTGGCCTTCGGCATGGGCGGCGACGAGGCGAAGTATATGCCGGCGGACTTTGCACCGGCCTATCGGCTGGCGCACGAGAAGGGCTATGGCTGCACCGTCCATGCCGGCGAAGTGCTCGGGCCCGAGAGCGTGTGGGCGGCGATCCGCGCCCTGCCGGTGACGCGGATCGGCCATGGCGTACGGTCCGCCGAGGATCCGGTCCTGCTGGAGGAGCTTGCGCGGCGCGGCACGGTGCTCGAGGTCTGCCCTGGCAGCAACGTCGCGCTCGGCATCTATCCGAACCGCGCCGCCCATCCGCTCCATCGCCTGATCCAATCGGGTGTGCGCGTCACGCTGAACTCCGACGATCCGCCGTTCTTCCATACGACGCTCGCCACCGAGTACGAACAGGCGGGCCTGCCGGACATGGTGTTGCGTCAGCTCACGCGGACGGCGATCAAGGCATCGTTCGTGGACGCGACGACAAAACAACGTCTGCTCGGGGAGATGCGACCATGATCGGTAGGGGAGTGGCCGTGGGGGCGGCCATCATCGCGATGGCGGCAGCGGCCGCGAAAGCCGAGGAGCCGCCGCCGAACGATCTGCTGCTGGCGGTGCTCTGGAACCAGCGCGCCGTCGAGTACAAGGGCAATGCGCTTGCGGTCTATGCATTGGGCAAGCTTCGCCTCGACCAGGCGCTGGCCGACAAGAGGTGGACGGCCGCACCGGTCGAGCAGCATGGCGACTATGCCGATCTGCCGCCCGCGGTCGTGCTCGATCTCGACGAGACGGTCCTCGACAATTCTCTTTACGAAGTGTGGATGATGAAGACGAATCAGTCCTTCAGCACCAGGACCTGGAACCAGTTCTGTGCCGCCCGGATCTCGAAGGCGATCCCTGGCGCTTTGGAGTTCACGCAATATGCGGATGCAAAGGGCGTCAAGGTCTTCTACGTCAGCAATCGCGATACCGTGACCGAGAAGGACACGCGCGAGAATATGGCGAAGCTCGGCTTCCCCACGGGCGGCAACGTCGACACCTTCCTGATGCAGAACGAGCAGCCCGACTGGGGCAGTCGCAAGGGCACGCGGCGCGCCTTCATCGCCCGGAACTATCGTATCCTGCTGAACTTCGGCGACAATCTCGGCGATTTCGACGACCGCTATCGCAGCAGCGAGGCCGAGCGCGAGAAGATTTTCGAGGAGGACAAGGCTCACTGGGGCCACGATTGGCTGGTGATCGCCAATCCGACCTACGGCTCGTTCGACACCGCGCCTTATGGCTACGACTTCAAGAAATCCCGTGAGGCGCAGCGCAAAGCCAAATGGGACGTGCTCGAAAGCTGGAGCGGCCCGAAGGAATAGACGTCTGCGGAGTGTCCCGCTCCAGCGGTGCTCATGCTCATGGGACCGCGCGCATCTTGCGCGCCTGCCCTGAGGTCATCCGAAGGGCTCATGAGCGAGCTGGACCCTTCGGCAAGCTCAGGGCGGGCGCTCGCGGTCCGGAAGATCACGCCACTGAATGGCGCCCTTCGCCGAATCAAACCGCTTTTTCGCTTTCGGCGTCGAACAGGTGGAGGCGCTCGGGGTTGAGTGCGAGGCGGAGCTTGTCGTGCGGCCGCACGCGCACGGCGGGATCGATGCTGGCGGTGAACAGGGCGGGCCCGACCCGCGTATCGAGCAAGATCTCCGAGCCAAGCTGCTCCACGACCTCCACGGTGGCGTCGAAGCAATGACCGGCGTCATCGGCGGGACCGGCGACATGGATGTCCTCCGGCCGGATGCCGAGCATCGCCTTGCGGCCGAGCTGCGATCGGCCGCGTGTCGCAAGTCCGGACGGCAAGGCGATCTTCAGGCCGGGCGCCTCGGCCATCACCTGGCCGGCGCCCTCCGTCAAGGTCACGTCCGCGAAGTTCATGGCCGGAGAACCGATGAAGCCGGCAACGAAGCGGTTGGCCGGCGTATTGTAGAGTTCGAGCGGCTCGCCCACCTGCTGCACCACGCCGTCCTTCATGACCACCACGCGGTCGCCCAGCGTCATGGCCTCGACCTGGTCGTGCGTCACGTAGATCGCCGTCGTGCCCAGCCGCTCGTGCAGCTTCTTCAGCTCGACGCGCATCTGCACGCGCAGCTTGGCGTCGAGGTTGCTGAGCGGCTCGTCGAACAGGAACACCTTGGGATCGCGCACGATCGCACGGCCGAGCGCCACGCGCTGGCGCTGGCCGCCGGAGAGCTGGCGCGGCTTGCGGTCGAGCAGCGTCTCGATGCCGAGAATTCCCGCCGCCCGCTTGATGCGCTGCTCGATGTCGGCCTTCTGGAATTTGCGCATCTTGAGGCCGAAGGCCATGTTAGAGGCGACGCTCATATGCGGATAGAGCGCGTAGTTCTGGAACACCATGGCGATGTCGCGGTCCATCGGCGGCACTTCGTTCACTACGGTATTGTCGATGCGGATCTCGCCGTCGCTCACCGCCTCGAGGCCGGCGATCATTCGCAAGGTGGTCGTCTTGCCGCAGCCTG
>DATEID010000148.1:0-18485 GCA_035279245.1 Reyranella sp. | reverse complement strand
CTCGATGGCGGCCGGCTGCGCCGGCGCCGCGCTCGCCCCCTCGCTCAGCCCCTCCGGCGACCAGCGCCACACATGGACCGGACGGGCGATATTCTTGAGGGTCTGCGCGCCGCCGTCCTCGAACGCGAGATCGAGCCGGTCGCGCACCTCCTCGTGCACGCGGCCGGCGAGGCAGAGGCCGCCCGGCGGTGCGATCGCCTGCAGGCGCGCCGCGACATTGACGCCGTCGCCGAAGATGTCGCCGTCCTCGCTCAGGATGTCGCCGAGGTTGACGCCGATGCGAAAGAGGAGACGCCGCTCCTCCGGCAGCGAAGCATTGTGCGTCGCCATCGCCCGCTGCAGGGCGACCATCGCGCGCACCGCATCGACCACGCTCGCGAACTCGATCAGCAGCCCGTCGCCGGTCGTCTTCACCAGCCGACCGCCATGTGCCGCGATCGCCGGATCGACGATCTCGCGCCTTACCGTGCGCAGCGCCTGGAGCGTGCCGCTCTCGTCGCGCCCCATCAGCCGCGAATAACCCGCGACGTCCGCCATGGCGATAGCGGCCAGGCGACGCTGCTCGGCGGGTTGGGCTGGCGGCACCGGCGCTCGGCCTAGCCGCGGAACAGGGCGACCAGCCACCAGACCGCGATCGCGACCTGGACGACGAAGGCGGCGAACCGCAGGTTGGTGGCGAAGATGCCTCCCGAGGAAAGATGGGCACCGGACTGGACCACGCGCGCCGCGAGCAGCCACGGCGCCAGCGGGTCGGTGACGGCGCTGCGGCCGGCGATCAGCGCCGCGATCAGCAGCGTGGCGAAGACCGGCAGGCTCTCGACGCAATTGGCATGCGCCCGTGCCAGCCGCTGCATGAAGGGCGAAAGGTTGGCGTTGTCGGGCCGGAAGGCGTTCGATGCCACCGCCTTGGTCGCCACCAGCCGCGCCCGCAGCCCCTCCATCACGATCAGCAGGATGAGCGTCCAGGCGACCAGGCCCAGCAGCACGTTCAACGACAGTTGGTCCATCATGAAGTCCTCCCCGGCCCGAGCCTAGGCGAAGCGACCGGCGATGAACAATGTCCTTGCGACCGGACTGCAACGACGGAAACGGCCGGGGCGTTCTAACGGCCTAGCAACCGCCGCCAGGATCGCACCGCGCCATGATCGTACAGTTGCGTCACCTCCTGACCTGTCTCGGCATCATGGCGGCCAAGCCGTGGGCGTTCGCGGTGGTGGCCGTCTATGGAATCGCGTGGTTCGTTCTCGATCGCGAGACGCTCGACTGGCACTCCGTCGCGACCATGGCCACCTGGCTGATGACGCTGGTCATCCAGCGCGCCGAGCATCGCGACACCCAGGCCGTGCAGGCCAAGCTCGACGAGCTGATCCATGCCCAGCAAGGAGCCCACAATCACCTGACCAGGCTCGACGAGAAGGAGCCGGAGGACATCGAGAGGCATCGCGAACAGGCGCGCCGGGTCGACTAGCGAGCCAAGTTCCGTTGTCCCGACCGGAGCGCCTGCCCTGAGCGAAGTCGAAGGGAAGCGGAGTGGGGGGACCATTTTTATCGATGCTTCGTTGCTGCAACGGCGCAAAAGAGATCCCTCGGCTTCGCTCGGGATGACGGAGCTCCCGGCGCTAGAACCCCTTGCGCCGCATGCAGTCCTGGTAGAAGGAGGTTTCCGCCGAGAACAGGTTCGGGTTCTGGACCGTCATCTCCTGCCGGGGATTGCCGATCCGTTGCGGCGGGTAGCGCGCCTCGGCCTGGCGCTGCGCTTCGGCGTGGCAGTCCTGCGTATCGCCGAGTCGCGGCTGTGCATTGGGCGGACCGGTCCAGCCGCCGAGCGGCTGCTGCGGCTGGACGGGCTGCAGCTGCGCATAGGCCGGCAAGGCCAGCAGGAGCGAGGTCGCGGCGGCCGCCAGAACCTTCCTCATGATCGCCTCCGGCGCATTGCTGTTCGCTCATGTCAACGCTGGAGAAACCAAACGTTCCGGCGGCCGATCGAGCGGTGGCAACTAACCGGCCGCTCGATCGGCCATCCAGCGGGTCGACAAAGCTCAGCTGCGCTTGGGAAGCGCAACCTTGTTGTCGTTCAGGATCTTCTCGAGCACGGGGATCGAGCTCGCAGGATCGGTCCCGCACTTCGACATCGCTTCCGGCGCGTCCACGTTGGGGCTCGCGGTCTTGGGCACATCGCTGCGATATGCAGCGCTCAAGGCATTGCAGTACTCGGTGTCGCTCATGTCCGCATATGCGGCGAACGGCACGGCGATCGACGCGCAAAAGATCATCGCTGTCAAAGTTCTCATGTCACTCTCCCTTGGGAAAAGATGTGCGAACGTGGATCGAACGCTACAGACACGGACAGCTTGGGAAGCAAAGCAACGCTGAGCGTGACGTGCTGGTCGGCAACAACGGTTGTTGCGCGTTGTCGACGATCGGATCCGACAAACCGAGCCGCCAACCTCTGGCGAAAACTGGCCCCTTGGCTTTCATTCAGCCAGATGCTGGCAGCCAACGGCAACCGTACGATGGCCGTGTCGGTAGAGGGAGTCCAGACGGGATATGGAGGCCCGCCGGGCTAGTCTTTGCGAGCCGAAAACGAGAACGGCCTACCATGTGTCGATTTCCTGCGGGCGGTGCAACGGACGGCGTCGACCGATGTTGAGTCGGCGCCCGCTGCGCCTCGCGGAGGGGACCATGATGGGGGACTTCGTCGCATGAGCATCCAGCTTCCGCTGCCCGCACGATGGGCGGTCGGTCATCTCCTCAGCCAGGACGATCCCCGCGATCGCCTCGACCGCCTGCGGCGGGACGTGCTCGACACCAAGGTCGAGCTGCGGTCGGCCCTGGAAAGGCTGGCCGAGAAGCACGGCATCCCGACGCGCGAGGTGAACAAGGCGATCGCCGGCTACGCCGACGACATGCTGTCCGACCTCGTCTACGAGCTGGAAAGCGAGCTCAATCGCGAGATCGAGGCCCGCGATCCGGTGTAACCCCGGACTGCACGCAAAGTTGCGACGCGCAGCGATCCAGGCACGACAGCCTGTCCGAGGAACGTTGAACGTGCGGTTCGAAGAACGTAGGCTGCGCGATGCCGTGGGAAGGTTTCAAAAGGTGGCGGGCCGCCGCTGACATTTCGTCGATTGGTCTTATGGCGCTGGACGAGTGTTTGGCCTTGCACCGCACCAAGTTCGGCAACGTTCAGCTTGTGAATTGGCAGAGCCGTGAGCTGGCGATGCTCGTTCATCGCGGCTTCGGCAAGTCGTTTCTGTCCTCGTTCCAGACGGTGAAGCTCGCGGACGCCACCGCGTGCGCCCGTGCAGCGTATCAGCGCGGGCCGATTGCGATTGCCGATGTGCGCCACGATCCGGCGTTCGAGCCGTATTTGCCGGCGGCGGAGCAGGCCGGCTTTCGGTCGGTCCTGTCGATGCCGATGATATCGGGCCGCGGCGCTCTCGTCGGTATCCTGTCCGTGCATTTTGCTTCGCCGCATGAGGTAAGCAAACTGGACTTGCGTGAAACGGCAACGGTGGCGCAGCGCGGGGCCGATTTGCTGATACGAGGTTTGGCCAAGCTGGGCCCGCAAACCGATGTCGGGACGCTTCATCTCCGATAGCGTTCAATCGTGGGATATCTGCGCCGTTGCAGCCATGTGCCCGATGATGCCCCAAGCCAAGTTCTCGACGATGAAGCGGTAAGGGACTCCGTCGCGATCTGCGCTTTGAGAAAGCGGCGGCGGACCAATGTGATCGAGATCGTCAAAGCGCCGGCGACCCCAGATCGCCGGCGCTGACTGGTGACGGGAGCGGCAAGCGGGGAGAGCTCCGACAGCAGTGGCCGCACCATCGCATGCGTGCGGCCCGTTGCAAGCGACCGTGCGATTCCGCACCTATTGCCGATCGATGGATCGCGCCCCGCCATTGGC
The DNA here is from genome assembly GCA_035279245.1 of Reyranella sp. GTDB lineage: Bacteria > Pseudomonadota > Alphaproteobacteria > Reyranellales > Reyranellaceae > Reyranella. The sequence continues at coordinate 14,575 of DATEID010000148.1, read as the reverse complement.
GCGAAGTGCATGGTAAGGTTCGGCCTGGAACTCGGTAAAGGCGACCGGCGCTCCGGCCATGTGGTCGACCGGCCGATGCCGGCCTTGCCGAGATCGATGGCCGACATCGGCATGCTGAAATGCGCCGCGCTGCTCGCGCTCTCGGCCAGCATACCGCTCAGCACGATGCCGATCGCCTTGCCGCCATAGAGCACAACAGGCTGCTCGGCTGACGGACAGCACAGGTCCGAAACCAATCGCCTGGATCGACGTTGTCTCACGGGGCGCGAACACTCTCGGCCATGAGAGGGGAGGATGGACCTTGAGACCGGCATGGTGGCCTGGAGCCACTACGAGTTGCTGTTGCCGAATAGGCCGCCGGCACGCATCGTGGTCACGTTGGGGGACCTGCAGCACGAGTCATCTGTCGCGCAGATCGCGCGAAGCAGCGGGGCGACACATTTCGGATTGGTGTCGATTGCGAATGCAGATGGCGGCATGTCGCAAGCGATCGTCTGGACGCTGCGCCAGACCGGGCTTGCAGTGGTCAGCCACGGCGGCGAGGTCGAACTCGACGATAGCTCGAAGCGCGTCGTCCTGACGCTCCTTCGCGTGTTCTTCCGCGAGCTCGGCGATCTCGCGCCGGATCTATCGAGGCTCGATTTGCCGAGGCTCGATTTGGCCGTCGATGCGGTCTAGGTGTTCGTCGACCGGCTGAGCCAGTCGTTCGGAGCGAACCCATTCGACGGCTTCATTGGTCGTTTCGAAGAGTGCGACCGCACAGTCACCTTCGACGACGGTCGTGTCGGCGTTCGTCGTCGAATCAGCGACCAAGGCGGTCGGTCGCGTGGCCTCCGGTTCCAGGCACGCAAGCAAGTCTCTTCCCGGCATATCGATGGTGGCCCGCCGGACATCGATCACCCTGGCATAGGACGCAGCATGGGCTTCGGCGATGTCGGCCACGACGCGATCCACTTCTGCTCGCGTGACCTTGCCTTCGGCGGCCGCCGTAACGAAGCGCGAACCGTGCGAGATGATGGCGCGTATGGGCAATTCGCTTCTCCAATCAACCAGTGGCGTCCAGGCGAAGGCGGATGTCTTCAGGCATTTCGTCGAAGAGTCGATTGGCGCAATCCCGCCACGACGCGGCTGACGACAAAATCCAGGTCGTCGTCGGAAAGGTCTTCCCTGAGGTCCAGGGCCTCGTCCAACCGCACGATGCCGGAAACGAAAAGCCAGAATTTATCCGGTTCGTCTTGCCGGACCTTCTTGAGAATGTCGCGGCCATATTCCTCGAACACGTCCGCCAGGCGCGCAGTGTCCCGCGAGCGTTCGGCGTCGGGCTCATGTCGGCCGTCTGAAAATGTCGCCATCCGAGCCTCCGTCCCGAGTTGCGAGTGGCGCCTCAGCTAGTAGTAATAGCGTCTCTCGGGTGTGGTCGCCGCGCCGACGGCCGCGCCGCCCAGGCCGCCGACCACGGCGCCGCCGAGGGGATGTCCGACGGTCGAACCCACGACGGCACCGGTACCGGCGCCGATCGCACCGCCGGTCACGGCGCGTTGGCCCGGGGTCTCGCCGCACGCCGCCAGGGCCAGCACGAGTCCCATCGCGAGCCACGTCCGGACAAAGAGCGTTGGGGATTTCACGGCGCGTTTCATGGGGCCTCCGTCGATCATTTCAAAGACCAACGCGGGAAACGGAGGGCCTGTTGCCGCGGTCACATACCGGCCACAGAGGATCAATTACCGGCATGTCGCGTTGAGATGGGAATGTCCGGCGCGTTTCTGGTTCCCGGTCGCACGGTCTGGCGCCTCGAACCGTGCCGCCGCGCCGCCGTCCTGGTCGACGGCGCCTGCTTCTTCGGCGCCGTGCGATCGGCGTTCCTGGCCGCGCGCCGCAGCATCTTCGTGATCGGCTGGGACATCGACAGCCGGACCGAGCTGGTGGGCGCAAGCCGCCCGGACGACGGCCTGCCGACCGCGTTCGGCCGTTTCCTCGCCGGCTTGGTGGCGCGACGGCCGGAACTCCGCGTCCGCCTGCTGCTCTGGGATTACCCGCTTCTCTATGCTTTCGAGCGCGAGAAGCTGCCGCGCCTCGCCTTCGACTGGCAGATGCCGCCGCAGGTCCGCTTCTGCCTCGACTCGACGGTGCCTTATGGTTCCTCGCAGCACCAGAAGCTGGTGATCGTCGACGATGCGCTGGCCTTCTGCGGCGGGCTCGACCTCACCATCCGCCGCTGGGACACCAGTCGTCACGAGCTCCATCAGGCCGGCAGGGTCGATCCGGGCGGAGAGCCGTACGGGCCTTTCCATGACGTGCAGATGATGGTTGACGGCAAGGCGGCGCGGGCGCTCGCCACGCTGGCCCGCGAGCGCTGGTGTCGGGCGGCCGGCGAGGACTTGCCGGCGATCGAGCCGATTGACGATCGGGCTGGCGATCAGGCGGGGGGTCCGTGGCCGGTCCATATCGCGCCCGACTTCACCGACGTCGACATAGGCATTGCGCGCACGCAGCCGCGCTTCACCGACGACGCCGAAGTCCGCGAGGTCGAAAGGCTGTTCCACGAGTCGATCGAGCGTGCCGAGCGCGTGCTCTACATCGAGAACCAGTTCACGACCTCGGCGCGCATCGCCGGCCATCTGGCGAGCCGCCTGCGTCGCAATCCGCGGCTCGAGGTGGTGATCGTGGCGCCGCATGCCCATCCGTCGTTCATCGAGAGCCGCACCATGCGCAACGGCCGCATCCGCTTCCGCCGCACGGTCGAGAAGGCGGCCGGCGATCGTGTGCGCTTTGTCTCGCCGACCGTCGCGCGGGACGGCGAGGCGGTCGATACCATGATCCATTCCAAGGTGATGGTGGTCGACGATCGCCTGCTGCGGATCGGTTCGGCCAACCTGAACAACCGCTCGATGGGCGCCGACACGGAATGCGACCTCGCCATCGAGGCGGCGGACGATCGCCGGCGCGCGGCGATCGTCTCCTTGCGCAACAGGCTGATCGGCGAGCATTGCGGCGCAACGGCCGAGGAGGTCGCCGAAACGCTGGCGCGCAACCCGTCGCTGGTCCATCTGGTGGACACGCTGTCGCGCAACGGACGCCGCCTGAGGGCGGTCGAGGATGGTCCGCCCGACCGGAATCCCCTGATGCGTCTGATCGAACGCGTCGCCGATCCACCGCGACCGCTGCACCTGTCGCGGCTGGTGGGCCGCGTCGCGCCGCGCGTCCTGGGGTTGAGGCAGGCCATGCATTCCTTCGCGACTGCTCGCCTGCTGCTGCCCGTCGGGATCGTCGTCTTCCTCCTGGTGCTGACGTTGGCATGGCGCGTCACCGATCTCGCCGCCTATGCCGATCCCGACAGGCTACGGTCGCTGCTGTCCATGGAGGCCGACAGTCCGTTGGCGCCGCTTCTCGTCGTCGCCGGCTTCGTCCTGGGAGGGTTCGTCGCCTTTCCGGTCGTCATCCTGATCTTCGTCACCGCGGCGATCTTCGGGCCGTGGCTCGGAATGGCCTACGCGGCGGCGGGCGTGGCGGCGAGCGCCTCTATCCTGTACGCGGCGGGCGCCTGGCTCGGCAGCGAGCATCTGAGACATCTGGTCGGCAGCCGTTGGCCGCGCCTGCATGGCTGGCTGCGGCGCCGGGGCCTGCTCGCCGTCGTGGCCCTGCGCGTCTTGCCGGTGGCGCCCTTCACGGTGGTGAACCTGGCCGTCGGGGCGAGCGGCATCCGCTTCCTGGACTTCGCGCTCGGCACGGTGATTGGACTCGGGCCTGGACTCGTCGCGATCGCGTTCCTCGGCAGCCGCATCGTCGACATCGCCGAGAATCCCGACGCCGGCCAGATCGCCCTGCTCGCGCTGGCGGCCGCCGGCTGGATCGCCGTCGCGTTCGTCGCGCAACGGCTCGTCCTGCGGCTGGGCGAAAGCGCCTCGAAAGGCGCCGCGAAAGGCACGGGGTGACGCGCCTGCGTGTCATGACCTGGAACATCAACGGCGCGCTGGGCCGGAACCCGCGCTTCGATCTGGCGCGCGTCGTCGACTATGTGCGCGGCCACGGTCCCGATATCGTCGCCCTGCAGGAGATCGATTCCCGGCGCGCCCGGGCGGCCGGCGTGGCCAATCCATTCGACGTGCTGCGCGAGGCGTTGGGCAAGCACGGCGCGCACGCCCATGCGATCTCGACGGCGGACGGCGATTACGGCCAGGCGCTGATCAGCCGCTGGCCGCTCGCCGCCAGCGCCGTGCACGATCTCTCCTATCCCGAGCGCGAGCCGAGGCGCGCCATCAGTGCCGACGTCGCCACGCCGATGGGAATGCTGCGCGTGATCGCCACGCATCTGGGGCTCAGCGTGCGCGAGCGGCGGACCCAGGCGCGGGTCCTGCTCGATCTGCTGGGGCCGCTCGACAGGCCGCTGTTCGTGATGGGCGACTTCAACGACTGGTTCTGGGCCGGCTCCGTCCGTCGCACGCTCGAGCGTGTGCTGCCGAGCTGCACGCACTACCGGACCTTTCCCGCGTGGCTGCCGATCTTCGAATTGGATCGTCTCTACGTCTCGCCGGCGGTGCGCCTCGCCGCCAGCCGCACCGACCGGAGCGCGAGCGCGCTGTCGGACCACCTTCCGGTCATCGCCGACATCGAGTTCGGTGGCTAGGTCGTGCTTCCCCATCGCGACGCGATGGGGAGGTGTCGCCATCATATCCATCATATGGCGACGGAGGGGTCATGAGCATCGGCGTTGATGCTCATGACCCCTCCGGCGCCGCGCGCCACCTCCCAGCTCGCTGGGGAGGAAGTCAATCCACCCGTTCGGCCTCGACCAGGGGGCCGGCGGCGAAGGGGCGGGGGGAGGCGAGGGCGCCGCCAACGGCGGCGGCGATGGCGCCGATCAGCAAGGCCGCGAAAGCCCACAGCGAGGCGCGCGACGCGGCCGAGGCGGTGCGGTCGGCGACCTGCTTCGTCGACTGGACGGCGCTGTCGCGCGTCTGGCTGAGCTTCGCCTGCGCGTCATTGAAGCGCTGCGTCGCCTCGTCCTTGCTGATCTTGAGCTGGCCCGCCATGATCGTGATGATCCGGTCCTTGGCCTGCTCGGCGCGCGCGCCGCCGGCCGTCAGATCGGGCACCAGCTTGACGATCTCCTTCTGCGCATCCTGCGGGCTCATGGTCGCGGGGTCGGTGTTGGTCGGCTGCAGGTAGGCCTCGGCCTGCCGCTGCACGACGTCGGGCGTCACGCCCGCCATCTGGGCGATCTGCGGCGCCGCCGAGGCAAGCCCTTTGCCGGTCGCCGACACGGTGTCGCCCACCAGCGTGAAGGCGCCGCCGATCACCGAGCCGATGGCGGTGCTCAGGAGATAGATCGTGATCAGGAGCGCGAGGCCCCAGATCACCAGCCCGTGCAGCAGGCCGTCGAACCGCGTCGCCACGCCGGCGAGGCGGGCGGCGACGTAGCAGCCGAACAGCAGGGCGACGATGGTGCTGGCGAACCACCAGATGCCGGCGCCGATGCCGAATCCCCGCGCATCGGGCGCGCCGCCGTTGGGATTGACGAGGCCGAGGCCGATGCCCGCCCCCAGCATGTTCAGCAGGACCTCGACCGCCAGGACGAGGACCACGCCGGAGAAGATCGCGGGCCACGAGACGCGCTTCACCACGCCGGTCAACTGTCCCAGCGCCACCGGCGCCACCGGCGCTCCGATGTCCGGCCGCCCGTGAATGGTTCCATAGGGTACGCTCATGGTTTGCCCCTTTGCTGCCGTGTCTGCCACGAGTGAAACAAACTGGCGACCGGCTGGTTGCTTCGGCTGCGCCGGTGCGAAAGCTGAAGCCGCGTCAGGAAAGATCCCTCGCTGCGCTCGGGATGACACGGCCAAGCTCGGGATGATGCGGCCAATTGGTCGGGAGACCCGGCCGACGGCTCAGGCACAGCCCCGGGCGTGACCGGCCGCGGGATTGGAAGAAACGGTGTCATCCCGAGCGGAGCGAGGGATCTTTGCTCCGCTCAGCGCTTGCGTCGGGCGCTGCCGCCCAGCGCCTCCGCTTCCGGCGGGTCCATCACGCAGTGATGCTCGCTGGCCCAGCCCGGATGCCGGTTGTCCTCCTCGGCGTCGAGCGCCTCGACCACGCTCTCGGCGTCGGCCGCCTCGGCGAAGGCGCAGAAGACGCGCGTGCCGTCGTCGAGCTGCTCGGCGCTCATGGCGAGGTGGCCCTTGGGCTGCACGCCCTCGATCAGGCGTCGCACCAGCAACGCCGGCTCGGCGGCGGCGATGCGGGCGGGCACATCGACCACGACCAGATGGCGGTCCTTGCGGTCGGCGGTGAAGGCGGGCCACGAGAACTGCGACATGAACGATAACGGCCGCACGCAGGCCGAGGCTCCGGGCCAAAGAAGTTTCGTCATCCCGAGCGAAGTCGAGGGATCTTTTTTACTCCATTGCTGCGGGACGAAGCGTCGACAAAAGACGAAAGAGGTTCCTCGGCTTCGCTGCGCTCCGCTCGGGATGACGGAGGGCCTGCCGGCCATCTTCTTGCCACCGGAACCGGCGGCAACCGTCGTCGGGGCCGGCCTGTTAACTGTACCGCTTGGCAATGGGGCTCGAACCGGATCCATGACCGCAGACATCGCGAAGGCCACCCTCGGGCTCCATTCGCTGGATCAATACGAGCCGTTGATCGGCGGCGCGGCCACGGAGCGGATCCTGCGCAAGGCTGCTCGCGTGCGCGGCGCGCAGCTTGCCCATATCAGCTCGACCTTCTACGGCGGCGGCGTCACCGAGATTCTGACGCCGCTCACCCTGGTGATGAATGCGCTCGGCATCGACACGAGCTGGCATCTGATCCAGGGGACGCCCGCCTTCTTCGCCTGCACCAAGAAGTTCCACAACTGCCTGCAGGGCGCGCGGGTCGAATGCTCGATGGCGGAGAAGGCGATCTACGAGCAGGTCGTGCTGGAGAACGCCACGCGGCTCAGGCTCGACGAATGCCAGGCGGTGGTCGTGCACGATCCGCAGCCCCTGCCGCTGGTGGCGCACTTCGCCGGGCGCGCGAAGCCGTGGCTGTGGCAGTGCCATGTCGATCTCTCCGCGCCGGATGCGGCCGCCTGGGCTTATCTGCGCGCCTTCGTCGAGCAGTACGACGCGGCGATCTTCTCGCTGCCGGAATATGCGCAGCGGCTCGACATCGAACAGCGCTTCATCGCACCCGCCATCAATCCTTTCTCGGCCAAGAACGCCGAGCTGTCCGAGGCCGAGATCGAGGAGTGCCTGTCGCGTTACGGTATCCCGACCGACCGTCCGTTGGTGACGCAGATCTCGCGCTTCGACCGCTGGAAGGATCCGTCGGGCGTCATCGAGGCGTGCCGTCTCGCGCGCGAGCAGGTCGATTGCACGCTCGTCCTGGTCGGCAACAACGCCAGCGACGATCCCGAAGGCGGCCTCGTGCTCGATGCCGTCCGCAAGGCGATCGACGAGCGCACCATCGTGCTCACCGTCGACGATCCGGTGCTCGTGAACGCGCTCCAGCGACGCGCCGCCGTCGTCTTGCAGAAATCGACCCGCGAGGGCTTCGGCCTCACCGTCACCGAGGCGATGTGGAAGGGCGCGGCCGTGGTCGGCGGCGATGTCGGCGGCATCCGCCGCCAGATCCGCGACGGCGAGAACGGTTTCCTGGTCCGCACGGTGGGCGAAGCGGCCGAGCGGATCGTGCAGATCCTGAGGGATCCCGGCCTGCGGGCACGCCTGGGGGCCGAGGCGCGCGAGACGGTGCGGCAGAACCTGCTCATGAGCCGCCTGGTGGAGGACTGGCTCGATCTCCTGGCCGGCTATCGCGAGACGCCCGCGCCAGTGCTCGCCCGGTGAGGCGATGCGCATCGCCCAGGTCGCGCCGCTTGCCGAGAGCGTTCCGCCGAAGCTGTACGGCGGCACCGAGCGCGTCGTGGCCTGGCTGGTCGACGAGCTGCTCGATCTCGGCCACGAGGTGACGCTGTTCGCCAGCGGCGATTCGGCGACCCGGGCGACGCTGGTCGCCTGCTGCGCGAAGGCCCTGCGGCTCGGCCGCCCGCGCGCCGACGGCACGGCGGCGCAGGCGGTCCTGCTCGAGGCGGTGGCGCGTGAGGCCGGCGCGTTCGATATCGTCCACTTTCACTTCGACTGGCTGCACCTGCCGCTGGTCACGCGGCTCGGCGTGCCGTTCGTGACCACGGCGCACGGCCGGCTGGATCTGCCCGGCCTGACCGAGATCGTCCGCTGTTTTCCCGCCGCGCCGATGGTGTCGATCTCGAACAACCAGCGCCTGCCGCTCGGCGAGGCGAACTGGGTCGGCAACGTCTATCACGGCCTGCCCGCGGCTTCGCTGGCCCCGAGCTTCGAGCCGGGATCGTACCTTGCCTTTCTCGGCCGGCTCACGAAGGAGAAGGGCCCCGAGGCGGCGATCCGGATCGCCCGCGCCGCGGGCCTGCCGCTGCGCATCGCGGCGAAGGTGCCGCGCGCCGAAGCCGGCTACTTCAGGGAGAAGCTCGCGCCGCTGATCGACGGCGATTCCGTGCGGCTGGTGGGCGAGGTCGACGACTCGACCAAGCACGGTTTCCTCGCCGGCGCCCTGGCGCTCCTGTTTCCGATCGACTGGCCCGAGCCGTTCGGCCTGGTGATGATCGAGGCGATGGCCTGCGGCACGCCGGTGATCGCGTTCCGCACCGGCTCGGTGCCGGAGATCGTCGAGGACGGCGTCACGGGCTTCGTCGTCGAGGACGAGACCGGGGCGGTCGATGCCGTGCGGCGCCTGCCGTCGCTGGATCGGGCCCGCGTGCGGGCGGCGTTCGAGCGCCGCTTCACGGCACGGCGCATGGCCGAGCAGTATCTCGATCTTTACGAGGCCCTGATGCGGCAATCCGGAGGCGAGCCCGGTCGAGCGGCAACCGGACCGTGAGGCGGTCATTCCTTCGAGACGACCGTTTCCACAGACAGAGGACGATGACTCATGCAACGCGTTTTCATAGCCACACTCCTCAGCCTCGCGCTCGCGGTCCCCGCCGTGGCGCAAACCTCGTCGCAGGCGCCCGACTGGAAACAGGCGTTGGGAGGCCTGCTCAACGGCAACCAGGATCGCGACAACGCCCTGCAGCAGGCCTACGAACGCGGCTATCAGCGTGGCCGCAACGACGAGGCCCGGCAGGTCCAGCGTCAGCCCTATGGCGGCGGCAACGGCTACGACCGGGACCGCGGCTCCTACTACAATCGCTAGACCGACGGGGAAAGAGCGCCGCGGGAGTCGACTCCCGCGGCGCAACTTGGATGATCGAACCGTGCAACCGCGCCGGATCGTGCCTTGTTTGTTTCCACAGGAGGGTTCAGGACGATGGCGCCGAAGCTCAATCACACGATTGTGGCCGCCCACGACAGGAAGGCATCGGCCGTGTTCCTGAGCGAGCTTCTCGGCCTCTCGCCGCCGATCCTGCTCGGGCCCTTCGCCGCCGTGACAGTGGGCGACGAGCTGACCATGGACTTCATGGACTCCGAAGACGAGATCAGGACCCAGCACTACGCCTTCCTGGTGAGCGAGACCGAGTTCGACCAGATTTTTGCGCGCATCGAGGAGCGGCAAATGCCCTACTGGGCGGATCCGCACCGAAAGAAGCGGGACCGGATCAACCATTGGGACGACGGACGCGGCGTCTATTTCGAGGACCCCAACGGCCATTTGCTCGAGATCCTGACGCGCTCCTACGGCAGCGCGGGAACAGGCGCGCAGAATCCGCATCCTTTGATCGCCGAGAAGCTCGACCCGAAGCAGCCGTAAGCGAGCTCTCGCGGTGAGAGGAGCTTACGCCCGCAGGTTGCCCTGCAGGAACGCGTTCAGCGGCGCCACGTCGTCCTGCCAGCCGCCGATTGGATCGGCGCGGCTGGGGAAGTGCGGATGGCGTTGCCCGGCGGACAGCGGCGCGATGTCGACATCGACCTTTGTTGGCATCAGCTCGCCCTTGCCGGGCGCCTCGATCCAGACGTCGATATAGATCCGGTTGCCGTCCTGCAGCCGCAGCACGAACCCGCCCGACGCGAAGTCCATGCCGTCGGCCGACCAGAAGGTCTCGACGGCGGCAACATCAGCCGCCCGGATGGAGAGGTTCGCCCGAACGAGAGCATCCAGGCCCTCCCGGAGCTTATAAAGAACACCTTCTTCACGCTGGTCGATCGAGGTCGATTCAGGCATGGGCGGAGCATCACGCGTCGATGCCCGCACGGCCAGTGACCAAGATTGCACGCGCGCTGACAAAGATGTGATGGTGAGATTTCAGCGACCCCGATCGGGCGCCGACGTTACCGGTAGCCCCATCCGTGATAGCCGGGGTGGCCGTAGTAATAGTAGTGCCCGCGGGGATAGCCGTAGCCGGGCGCGTAATAGGCGCAGCCGGCGGCCGACATCAGCAGGCAGGCGCCGATGATCATCTTCACGTAGCGCATGATCGCCTCCGTTCACGAGCCTTGCGGCTCACTCGAACGGACTACGGGCGCGACCGTGGCGACTCCGCGGCGGCCTGGAGGAATGAGGAAGGCGGCTCACTCCTATAGCCAGAGGGATCCTTAACAACACCAGCCAAAGATCCCTCGCTGCGCTCGGGATGACACGGCAGTTTAGTGGCGTGTCACGGCCTGACGCCCTCAGGCGCCGTCACAGCGGGTTGGGGCCCAGCACTTCCCAACGGTGTCGGGCACGGAGCCTGTCGCGTTCGGCCTCGTCGACCGGCCGATCCAGCAGCGCCTCGACGTAGCCGCCCGCGGCTGCCGGGGTGTAGAGAAACAGGACGCGGCCGGTGTCGCTGCCGGTGTTCTTCCAGGCATGCGCCACGTTGCGCGGGAAGAAGGCGCAGGCGCCGGGGCCGCCGACCGTCACCTCGTCGCCGATCCGGAAGGTGATCTCGCCGGCGAGCACCCAGGCGACCTCGTCGCTGTCGCGATGCAGGTGAAAGAGGCTCGCCGTGCCGGGCGGCAGCGTCTCCTCGAACATCATGATGCTTTCGCCTGTCTCGCGGCCGAGGAGCTTCAGGGCGGCGAAGCGGCCGGGCGCCGACATGTCGAGATGCGTCCCGCCGCCGGCGGGCACGACGAAGCCCTTGGCTGTCATGGCGATGTCCTTCGCAGCGACCGGTCGAGCGTAGGCCCCGCCGCCGGGCACGGCAACGGCCAGCGCCGCGCCCCCGTGAAGATCCTGCGCACGATGCTCAGGGCTCCGGACGTGAGGCTGGCCGCTTCATGAGCGCAACTGGAGTTGCGCGCCTCCCTGAACGCTCATCGGAACGCGCCACTCCAGTGGCGCTCATACATCCTGTGCGTCTATCGGACTCTCGAGGATGCGCGCCATGCCAGTGGACGCGGCGGCTTCCAGGTGCGCGAGGTCGCTCCGATACTCGGCCGCGGCTAGAACGGCCGGCGGCGGCGGTGGAAAGCGGGGAGGGCGCGCTGCGCGGCGCCGCGGGCGCGGATGGCTCTGCGAATGGCCGGCCGGGCGAGCAGAGCGAGGCTGCCGACGAAGAGCACCGCGAGCAGCGGCACGAGGGCGGCGGCGAGCTCGAGCGCGGCGATCAGGAGATCGTGCAGGCTGAGGTCGCTCACGGCTCGCGGATGATCGCCCAGCCGGGGCCGAGCGCGGCGGCCACCACCTCGTTGGCGATCAGATAGCGGTCGTCCCAGCTCAGGTTGCGCACGTCGGAGGCGACGGCGGCCTTGCACAGGAGATCGTGGAGAAGCGCCGTCTTCGCCTCGGCGGCTCTCACCTCGCGTCGCTCTCGCAGGATAACGATATCGGCCATGCTGCCAAACCCATCATCGCTCCCCGTCATAACGCGGGACGGTGAGGGAGAGCTGTGGGCGAGTTGTAGCAAAGCCGTGGCGGATCGGTGGCACGGTGCGCGACCGACCGTCACTCCCAGCGCGACAGGATCTCCTCGGTCGAGGCGGTCGTGACCTGTTGCGCGAAGCGCTGACGGTAGAGCGTCAGCAGCGCGTCGTGGCTGGTATCGTTGCCGCTGCACAGCGCATCGGTCGGCAGCACGACGTGGAAGCCGTGGTCGACGGCCGCCATGACGGTGGCGAGCACGCAGACGTCGGTCTCGCCGCCGCTCACCACCAGCGTGCGCACGCCCTGCGCCGCCAGCCAGCGTGCCAGGCCCGGGTTGGCAAACGCGGAGTAGACCGCCTTGTCGCAGAGCCGGGCCGGCGGCACGAGCCCGCGCAGCGGCTCGACCAGCTCGAGCAGGCGCTCGTCGAGATTCTCCTGGGTCATGGCGCGCCAGTGACGGTAGTAATCGCGCCAGGCGCCCGGCATGTCGGCGGGCTCGCGCGGCGGGATGAAGCGGGTGAAGACCGTGCGCTCGGGGTGGCGGCGCGCCAGCTCGACGATGTGCGGCAGGACCTTCGGCATCCACGGCACGAACCACGGCCCGGGCTCGGCGAAGAGGCGTTGCATGTCGACCGCGACATGCACGGCGCTGCGGTCGAGCCGGACGTCGCCGATCGCCTCGCTCATCTGGCGCCCTTGTTGCCGGCCTTGGCGCGGAAGAGCTTGGCGCCTGTCTTCAAAAGCTTGTGGGCGCGCCGAGGGCCCTTGCGGCCCAGCACCTCGAGCTGCTTGCCCTCGAGGCCGGCATAGTTGACGAAGAAGGCTTCGATCTCGTCGAGCAGATGCGGGCGCAGGTCGTCGAGGGTGTGGAGATCCTGGTGGTCGTGCGCGTGCGTCGCCGCGGCGATGAAGCGGTCGTTGCGCGTCCAGGCCTTCGCCTCCTTCGGCTTGCGCTGGCGGATCTCGAGCACGCCGATCAGTCGCGCGGTCGCGATGCTGCCCGGCGGCACGCCATGATCGAGGAAGAGGAGGATGTCGAGCGGATCGCCGTCGGCGCCCAGGGTCGAGGGCACGAAGCCGAAGTCGTAGGGGAAGGCGAGACCCTCGCCGAGCACCGCCGTCAGCCGCAGCGCGCCGCACGACGGATCGTACTTGTACTTGTTCTGGCTGCCCTTGGGCGTCTCGATCACCACCGTGACGTCGCCTGTCTCGCGGTCGTACACCGGCAGGAAATGGAGCGGCGCGATGGATTTGCGGGAACGCGGCATGCACAGCCTCACATGGCACAGCCTCAACGGCGGCCGCGGCGGGCCGTTCCGCTCGCGCGCCATGAACGTGCCTGCACCGTGCGGGCCATCTATCCGTCCATCTGTCCGCAGGATTCGATGCAACCCGAAGCAACCTTCGTGATTGTGACTGGATGCGGTTGTCCGTGGCCCCGTCGACGAAGCGTGTCCTGGTGCAACAGGCCAAGGTCTCGCTGCGGGCGATCCTGCCCTGGCCGATGGTCGCCTGGTGCGAGGGACTCTATTTCGCGCAGTACGGCGAGATCGAGTTGCGGCTGGTCAGGCATCTCTGCCGGCCGGATCGCGATTCCATCGATGTCGGCGCCAATGTCGGCACCTATCTGCATGGCATGCGACGCCATTCACGGCGCGTGTACGCTTTCGAGCCGGTGCCGTGGCTGGCGCAGGCGCTGACCAAGAAATTCCGGCGCGATATCGTCGTCGAGACCGTCGCCCTGTCGCGCGAGACGAGCGAGGCGGTGCTGCACGTGCCGGTGATCGACGGCGCGCCGGTGACCGGCCTGTCGACGCTGTCGGACGAGCTCGCCGCGCAGGAGGCGCCGTGCCACGAGATTCCCGTCGCGACGCGGCCGCTCGACGAGGTCTATGCCGGCGATGTCGGCTTCATCAAGATCGACGTCGAGGGCCACGAGCACAGTGTGCTGCAGGGCGCGCGAGGCACCATCGAGCGGTGCCGGCCGCGCGTGCTGGTCGAGGCCGAGGAGCGTCACGCGCCGGGTTCGGTCGGGCGCGTCCAGGCCTTCTTCCGCCGGCTGGGCTATCGCGGCTACTTCGTCTTCCAGCGCCGGCTGGCGCCGATCGAAAGCTTCGACCCCCGGCGCATGCAGCGCAGCGAGGACATCGACGGCTACACCCTCGGCCTGCCGCGCGCCCGCTTCGAGCGCTACGTCAACAACTTCCTCTTCCTGCCGGCCGAGGAACCGGTCGCCACGCTCGCCCACCTGCAAGCGGCCCTGCACACCCGCACCCCGCCGCCCGAGCACCACTGGCAAGGCGCGCATCCGTGACGCTCTCCTCCCTCCTAGCCTCACCCCGTCGCGGGTAGGGCTATCGCATTTGGCAAAACTCGTCATCCCGAGCGAAGTGAGCGAAGCGAACGAAGTCGAGGGACCTTTTTGCTGGCGCTGCGTCGCGATCAGCCGCTACCAAAAGATGAGCCGCTACCAAAAGAGGTCCCTCGACTACGCTTCGCTCCGCTCGGGATGACGGAACGCGCTCATAGCGATTGCCCTGCCCTCACGAGGGCGAGGAACATGAGAAGCGAGATCATCTTCTCTTCCTCCGCGATGGGGGGAGAGGCAGGGAGAGGGGTGATCGGGTTCACGTCCGCAGCCGGAGCATCGTGCGCAGGATCTTCGTCGGAAGGCCGGCGTAGGGCGGCTGGAGCAGGAGCTGGATGGGCGAGAAGGGGCCCTGGTAGAAGACGGGACGCAGCTTGGAGAAGGTGAGGAAGCCGTCGCGGCCGTGATAGT